>LUZC01000040.1 GCA_001603505.1 Bacteroidales bacterium Bact_11
CTCCTCTTCATAGAAAAGCTGCTCGATTTCGGATTGACGGAAATCGTAGGCCGTGTTGGCCATCAGACGGAAATTGCCCGCGCGGAAGCGCCAGGTGAGGTCGGTCGATATGGTACGGGTGGGGCGGAGGGCAGGGTTTCCCTGGAACAACTGCGAGGGATCGTCACCCTGCCGGTCGTACCAGCAGGTCTGGAGGTAGGTGGGGCGCGTCACCGACAGCGTGTTGCCCAGGACCAGCTGATGGCTTGGGGAAGGCATCCATTCCAAAAAAAGACCGCCCGATGACGAGCAGGGGCTTCCATTCCAGCTTCTGGTAATTCAGGTGGCTGGTCAACTGCCGGCCATAGACTTGCAGGCTATAATCTGCGTAGGCCCGAAGGGACTTGTAGCGATACTCCATCCGGAGCAGCGGATCCAGCTGCAGCGTAACGAAACGGAAGTCTTCATGGAGCCGCGTACTGTCGCGCCAGACGTTTTCGCTCACTTGGGTGGCGCCGCTGTTCTCATCGCGTGTTTCCGTGTACCGGAACCGGACTCCCGGCTCGACCGTCAAGCTGTGCGTTCCGTCAGCAGTGTGTCCCGCAAGGATATGGAAGTCATCCCGTCGTTGCTGTTGGTCCGTAGCATCAGCCGGTAGACGATCATATAGTTCTCATCTTTGTCCTGCTGTACGGAAAAGAGGGCTTTCGACCAAATAGACTGCTTGTTGACGGCAACGTTCTTCCATTCTCCGGCAGTCAATAAAGTCAGTCGGGGGGAACCGAGCTGATGGCTTGAGCGCCATCCGGCGTTCGCCGTGTACTGATAGAACCTTCTTTTCTCGTCCGAGGCCTGGATGCGGAAATTCGCAGCGGTGTCCGCGGCCATGGCTGAGGTAAGATTGTTCGTATGGTCGTATCCATACTGGTAGGCCAGGAAAGCCGTGTACTGGTTTTTCGGAGAAGGCCGCCAGCTGAAGTTCGAGCGCACGCTCGATCCGGGCCGGATGCACTGGCTTCCTCGCCCGATCAGTTCCATCTCCCGTTCTTCTTTAAACGTGGTCCGTATGGTCCTCGTCTCGTTCTTGACAAATGATCCCTGCGCCTGGGTGGAGACAGAGAAGGTGGGCGTCGTGTAGGCGACTTGCAGGGCCACCTGCTCCCGGAGATGGAACAAGGTGTCCGTGACGGCGCCTTCGTCCTTGAGGAAATGGATCCCCAGGCCCGTGGACACATCCAGATTGCCCGACCACTTGCCGCTCCTGGAATCCGTCTGTGCAGCGGCGCTTCCCGGAGCGAGCAACAGCATCAGGAAGGCCAGACTGACGGTCAGACGGCGCAGGCGCATCGCTATTGGATGAAGCTGGCGAAGTAGCCCGAGAAGATGACGTTGGTCATCAGGTAGCCGATGACGGTCGAGACGGTGACACAGATCAGACCTGGCATCATGAAGCTGTGGTTGAGGAGGTACTTGCCGATGACCGTCGTACCGGAACGGTCGAAGTTGACCGTGGCGATATCGGAAGGGTAGTTCGGGATGAAGAAGTAGCCGTACACACTGGGCAGCACGCCGAGCAGCACGGGACCTGCGATGCCCAGCTCATAAGCCAGCGGCAGCATGGCCACGACCACGGCGCCCTGCGAGTTGATGAGCACCGACACGATGAAGAACACCAGTGCGATGGCCCAGGGGTAGTTCGTCACCAGACCGGTCAGCATGGCTTTCATCTCATCCATATAGTTGCCGAAATAGGTATCGGCCAGCCAGGCGATGCCGTAGATGGCCACTACGGCGACCATGCCCGACTGCCAGACGGCGCCGGCCACGGCTTTCTTCGGCGAAGCCTTGCAGAACATGATGTTGGCGGCCGCGGCCATCAGCATGATGATCTGGATGCAGATGTTCATCTTCGGCAGCTCGATGGCCTGGGCGATGGTGCGTCCGTCGGCGGTATGGATCATCTGGCAGAATGCGAAGGCGACGATGATCAAAAGGGCGGCCAGGAACACGAAGACCGAAGCCTTGGCTTCCTTTGTAATGACCTTGTTGAGCGTCGTGGCCGAGTGGCCGAACATGTAGGCATACTGTTCGGGGTCCTCTTTCCGGCGGAGAAACTCTGGATCCTTGTCGAGGTCCTTGCCGCGCTTGTAGGAGGCCAGTGCAGCGCACATCAGGCCGCAGAGGCAGGCCGGAATGGTAACCATCAGCACCTGCGGAATCGTGACCATGTAGCCGTTGGCGTTGGAGATGGTGACAAAGGCCACGACAGCTGCGGCGATGGGGGAGCAGGTGATACCCACCTGCGAGGCAATGGAGGCCACGCCGCAGGGCCGTTCCGGACGGATGCCCTTTTTCAGGGCGATATCGCAGATGATGGGCATGACCGTATAGACCACGTGGCCCGTTCCCACGAGCACCGTAAGGAAGAAGGTCACCAGCGGGCCGAGGAACGTGATATGGTCGGGATGCTTGCGGAGCATCTTCTCGGCAATCTGGATCATCCAGTCCATACCGCCCGACGCCTGGAGCGTTCCGGCGCAGGTGACGGCCGCGATGATGATGTAGATGACATCGGTGGGCGGGGTCCCGGGCTTGAGGCCGAATCCGAACACGAGGATGGCCAGGCCGATGCCGGAGATGGCGCCGAGCGCGAGTGATCCGTAACGGGAACCTACGTAGAGCGCTGCGAGGACAATCAACAGCTCGATGATCATGGTGAAGGTCATGGGAAGAGAGGTATTTCAGTTCAATCCTTCAAAGTTAGCAAAAATACTTTGAATTTCCGTTAGCGGGCAGGCGCCAGCGCACGGACAGGGAATGTAAAATAAGTGTCAGGATAAGGCTCGTCCCTGAGGATAAAATGCCACCATTCTTCGGTGATCGGCTTGAATCCGTGCTTGAGCATCAGTTCGCGCAAAAGCATGCGGTTGGCATATTGTTCTTCGGTGATGCCCTCCCTGTAGTCTGGGTGGGATTCCTCGCCAAACCAGTCGAAGCCGTAGCCCATGTCGATGTCGCACCCCGACTTCATATCGACGAGTGTCAGATCGACCACCGAGCCGCGGGAATGGCCGCTGCGGCGGGCGATGTAGCCCTGCTCAAAGACAACATCCTTGTCGAGATAGGGATAGAACCAGCGCTTGGTAAGCGTGTCGGACACATTTTCGCCCCAGCGGCAGAAATGGTCGACAGCCATCTGCGGGCGATAGGTGTCCCAGATCTTGAGACGGTAGCCCAGTGACATGGCTTCGTCGCTGACTGCCTTGAGGGCCTGGGCGGCCTCACGGGTCATCAGGGCGATGGGCTCCTCATAGCCATCCACGCGGGTGCCTACGAAATTGAAGGTACTGAAGTAGCGGATTTCCAGGATGACGTCGGGCACGACGTCGGTGAGGGTGACGAATCCGCTGGGATCCGACGGATCTACGGACGGATTGTCGCTGCTTGCGATGGGGCGCTGGCCGCAGGAAGTCGTGGCGACCAGCAGCAGGAGAAAAAGAGAAAGGTTCCTTTTCATGGTAATACGAAAAAGGGACAGCCTAAACTGTCCCTTTTATCTGAAAGTGGTAATTTATCCAAGGAATCCGAGCAGCATACCGGCTGCGACGGCCGAACCGATCACGCCAGCCACATTCGGGCCCATGGCATGCATCAGCAGGTAGTTCTTCGGATCGTATTCCAGACCCACGTTGTTCGACACACGCGCGGCGTCGGGCACGGCCGAAACGCCGGAGTTGCCGATGAGCGGGTTGATCTTGTTGCCTTCCTTGAGGAACAGGTTGAAGAACTTCACGAAGAGAACGCCGGCGAAAGTGGCGATCACGAACGACAGGGCGCCGATGATGAAGATCTTCACGGATTCCCAGCGGAGGAACTGGCTGGCCTGCGTGGAAGCACCCACCGTCACGCCGATGAGGATGGTGACGATGTCCACCAGCGGGCCGCTGGCGGTGTTGGCCAGACGCTTGGTCACGCCGCTTTCCTTCAGCAGGTTGCCGAAGAACAGCATACCGAGCAGAGGAATACCCGACGGCACGATGAAGGCCGTGAGCAGGAAGCCGATGATCGGGAAGAGTTTCTTCTCGGTCGGGGACACCGGGCGCGGCGGTTTCATGCGGATGAGGCGCTCTTTCTTGGTGGTAAGCAGACGCATGATCGGCGGCTGGATCACCGGCACGAGAGCCATGTAGGAGTAGGCCGACACGGCAATGGCGCCCATCAGGGTCGGAGCCAGGCGCGACGACAGGAAGATGGCCGTCGGGCCGTCCGCACCGCCGATGATACCGATGGCACCGGCCTGGGCGGCATCGAAACCAAGGGCCAGCGAAATAGCGTAGGCACCGAAGATGCCGAACTGGGCGGCGGCGCCGATGAGCAGCAGCTTCGGATTGGCAATCAGGGAGGAGAAGTCGGTCATCGCACCGATGCCCAGGAAGATCAGCGGCGGATAGAAGCCTCGCTGCACGCCTTGGTACAGGATGTTGAGCACCGATCCCTCCTCATATACGCCGACATTCAATCCGGCGAAGAGCGGAATGTTGCCGATCAGGATACCGAATCCGATCGGGACCAGCAGCATCGGCTCCCACTCATATTTGATGGCGAGGAAGATGAACAGGCATCCGATCGCAATCATGATGAGGTAGCCCCACTCGAAGTTCGCAAACCCTGTGAACTGCCAGAACTGTTTCAGGTTTTCAATGATATGTCCCATACGGCGCCGGTTATGCGATGATTGCTAAAGCAGCTCCTTCGAGGACGGAGTCGCCCTTCTGTGCCTTGATGGTGACGGTACCGTCGCAAGGGGCTTCGATGGCGTTCTCCATCTTCATGGCCTCGAGCACCATGATGACCTGTCCCTTGGTGACCT
This sequence comes from Bacteroidales bacterium Bact_11, assembly GCA_001603505.1. Lineage (GTDB taxonomy): Bacteria > Bacteroidota > Bacteroidia > Bacteroidales > UBA932 > Cacconaster. The sequence goes on from LUZC01000040.1 coordinate 4,850, forward strand.
TGTCGCCGTCTTTTACTTTCACTTCGAGCACCACGCCCGGAAGCGGGGAGTTGACGGTGGCGCCACCGGCAGCTGCAGCGGGAGCAGCCGGACGGCTGGCGGGAGCGGGACCTGCGGAAGGGGCCGCAGCGGGCTTGTTGACCACGCTGATGGTCTTGGGCTTCGAGAGCGGTTTCTCGAATTCGACGTTGTACGGAGTGCCGTTGACTTCGACCTTGGCTGCATTGCCCTCCACCTCGTCGATGGTAACGTTGTAGTTGTTACCGTTGATCTTGATTTTATACTCTTTCATTGTCTTTTCTGGGTTAGGGGGTTATCTTCTTTTATTGACCGCAGGGGTCTGGCGGAGCGTGTAAATCTTCGAGCTCCAGGGCGAGTAGGTGCGGTCGGTGTGGTGGAGCGTCACAACGAAACTCTCTTCGTCGTGGTTCTCATCATCTTCCTGGTACAGGTGCATGGCCGTGGCGATGGCCGCATAGACCTCGCCCGGAATCTCACCGTACTGTGACGCTTTCACATCGGTGCCGGAGACGGCGGCGGAGCGCTTCTTGCCGGCGCGGATGTTGGCATTGCCGATGGCCTTGAAGATGAAATAGAGAAGGATCAGCGCCAGGAACACCACCGACATGGCCGTCAGGGCGAGGATCCATCCGTAGGGATCGATCTCTTTCATGCGGTCGGGCTTCGCTGCCTTGTCGATCGTGGAGTTGTTGGTGCTCGGGGAGGTGGTCACCATCACTTCCCAGCCTTCGCCGGAGCCGTCCTGCGATCCGATGCCGTCCTGGGTACGGCCGAACGAGACGTTCTCGCCGAGGTCGTGGCGGACAGGGATGCGGTCGATGATGGTTTTGCCGTCACCCTTGGTGAAGATGATTTCCTTGGCGTCTGCCAAGTCGAAGGAGACATGGAACGTGCCGCGCTGCGGCATGTTGTCAGCCCAGAAAACGACATGCTGGCGGGGCTTGACCTTGGTTTGCAGGTCACCGCCGGGAATCGCGTATTTTTTCAGGTTGTCCGGGTCGTCGGAGAGGAAGCATCCTGCGATGTCCACCGTGCCGTAGGAGGAGTTGAAGAGCTCGATCCAGGCGTCCTGCTGCCCGAAGTCATCCTGGAAATCGTCGGTATTGATCACCAGGTATTCGTTCAGGCGCATTGCATCCTGGCTCTGCGCTCCAGCCGTAAAGCACAGCACCAAACCGGCAACCGCCAAAAACAGTTTGAGATGTTTCATACGTTGCAGGGTTGGTTAGAGAGGCAGGTTGTCGTGTTTCTTCGCCGGGTTGGAGAGCTTCTTGGTGGAGAGCTGTTCCAGGGCACGGATGATGCGGAAACGGGTGTTGCGCGGTTCGATCACATCGTCGATGTAACCATACTTCGCAGCATTGTAGGGGTTGCAGAAGAGGTCGTTGTATTCTTTCTTCTTGGCCTCGGCAATCTCTTTCTTCTTCTCGGGATCCTCTTCGGCCTTGATTTCCTTGGCATAGAGCACGGCCACTGCGCCCTCGGCGCCCATCACGGCGATGTTGGCCGTCGGCCAGGCGTAGTTGATGTCGCCGCGAAGCTGCTTGCAGCTCATCACGATGTGGCTGCCGCCATACGACTTGCGGAGCGTGACGGTGACCTTCGGAATGGTGGCCTCACCATAGGCGTAGAGCAGTTTCGCGCCGTGGACGATGATGCCGCCGTATTCCTGCTGCGTGCCCGGGAGGAAGCCCGGCACGTCGACGAGCGTCACGACAGGGATGTTGAACGCGTCGCAGAAGCGCACGAAGCGCGCGCCCTTGCGGGAAGCGTTGATGTCGAGCACGCCGGCCAGGTACTTGGGCTGGTTGGCCACGATGCCGACAGCCGTGCCGCCGAAGCGGGCGAAGCCCACGATGATGTTCTTCGCATAGTCTTTGTGGACCTCGAGGAACTTGCCGTCATCCACGATGTCGCCGATCACCTGGTACATGTCGTACGGGGCGTTCGGGCTGTCGGGGATAATCTCGTTGAGGGAGTCCTCCTTGCGGTCGATCGGGTCTTCGGTCGGCACATACGGGGGCTCTTCCAAGTTGTTCTGCGGAAGATAGCTCAGGAGTTCGCGGATCGTCGCGATGGCGTCTTCCTCGGTAGCGGCCTTGAACTGGGCCACACCGCTCTTGGAAGCGTGGACGGCGGCGCCGCCGAGCTCTTCCTGCGTCACGGTCTCGCCGGTAACCTGTTTGACCACGGCCGGACCCGTGAGGAACATATAAGAGGTGCCTTCCGACATGATGATGAAGTCGGTCAGGGCCGGGGAATACACCGCGCCGCCTGCGCACGGGCCGAGGATCGCGGAGATCTGCGGCACGACGCCGGAGGAGAGGATGTTGCGCTCGAAGATTTCGGAATAGCCGGCGAGGGCGTTCACGCCTTCCTGGATACGGGCGCCGCCCGAGTCGTTCAGGCCGATGCACGGGGCACCGTTCTTCATGGCCATGTCCATCACCTTGCAGATCTTCTGTGCCAGGGTCTCGGAGAGCGAACCGCCGATCACGGTGAAGTCCTGTGCGAAAACGTAGACCAGACGGCCTGCGATCGTACCGTAGCCGGTCACGACACCGTCGCCCAGATACGTCTTCTTTTCCATGCCGAAATTGGTGCAGCGATGGGTCATGAACATGTCGAATTCCTCAAAGCTGCCTTCGTCGAGAAGCATGTTGATGCGTTCACGCGCGGTGTATTTGCCTTTGGCGTGCTGGCTGTCGATACCTTTCTGGCCGCCGCCCATGCGAGCTTTCTCCCTGAGTTCGATAAGCTCCTTTACTTTTTCGAGTTGCTGACTCATTCTGATGTCTGTTTAGGTGATTACTGTTTCTTCATGCAAAATTCAGTGAGCACGCCCTTGGTGGACTTCGGGTGGATGAATGCGATCATCATCTGCTCGGCCCCCGGGCGCGGAGCCTTGTCAATGAGGCGGACGCCCTTCTCTTCGGCTTCTGCCAGGCAGGCTGCCACATCGTCGGTCGCGAACGCAATATGGTGAATGCCTTCACCGCGCTTCTCGATGAAGCCGGCGATGGTGCTCTCGGGGCAGGTGGGCTCGAGGAGCTCGATCTTGGTCTGGCCGATCATGAAGAAAGCGGTCTTCACTTTCTGGTCGGCCACCTCTTCGATGGCGTAGCATTTCAGGCCAAGTACGTTTTCATAGTAGGGAATCGCTTCTTCCAGCGATTTGACGGCGATTCCGAGGTGTTCGATGTGAGTGAGGTTCATGGTTATGGTATTTTGATGTTATTCTTCTGCCAGGTTGTGGAAGACGTTCTGCACGTCGTCGTCCTCTTCGAGTTTCTCGAGGAGTTTGTCGAGCTCGACGCGCTCTTCCGCGGTCAGATGCTTCATTTCGCCGTTGGGGAAGCGGTCGAAACCGGCCGACACGAGGTCGTAGCCCTTGTCTTCGATGTACTTCTGGATGCTGTTGAACGCGGTGTATTCGCCGTAGATGGTAATGACTTCTTCGGTCTCGCCGTCCTTGTTCTCGAATTCATCCACGAACACTTCGTCGGCGCCGAAGTCGATGAGCTCCAGCTCGAGTTCTTCCACGTCGATGTCGGGGCGGTTCTTGATCTTGAACACGCATTTGTGGTCGAACATGAAGGCCACGCTGCCCGAGGTTCCGAGGTTGCCGCCGAATTTGTTGAAATAGCTGCGGACATTGGCTACGGTGCGGTTGGTGTTGTCGGTAGCCGTCTCCACGAGGATGGCCACGCCGTGGGGGCCGTAGCCCTCGTACACCACTTCCTTGTAATCGGCCTGGTCCTTGTCGGTGGCCTTTTTGATGGCGCGTTCGATGTTCTCCTTCGGCATGTTCTCGCTGCGGGCGGTCTGCAGCAGCGCGCGGAGGCGCGGGTTGCCCGTTACGTCGGGGCCGCCGTTCTTGACGGCGATGGTGATTTCCTTGCCGATCTTGGTAAACGTCTTGGCCATGTGGCCCCAACGTTTGAATTTCCTTTCCTTGCGGAATTCAAATGCTCTTCCCATGGTGCCGTCTTATTTCTCGTTTTCGATGCGGGAGATGTACTTTTGGATGTCGTAGCCTTCAAGGGTCTGGGGATACTTGGTCTCGATCTCCTTGTAGTACTTGAGGGCTTCGGTCTTGTTGCCGAGTTCCTCGGATACGAGGGCGGCCTTGAAGAGGTAGCCGGCCACATATTCATTGTCTTCGAGTGCGGCGGCTTTCTTGTAATAGTTCAAGGCAGTGGGGTAATCCTGCAGGTTGGAATAGGCGTCGCCGATGGCACAGTAGGCACGGCCCTGCATGATCTTGTCTTTGGTGCTGTACTTCTTGAGGAATTCGATGGCTTCCTCGTTGTTGCCCAACTGGAGCTGGCAGAGGCCGGCATAGAGATACACGCTCTTGCCGCCCTTCTTGCCGTACTGGGCAATGATATCGTTGAACCCGAGGATGTTGCCATCGCCGTTGAGCGCGGTTTCAAAAGCCCCGCTGCGGAACAGCTGTTCGGCCGGGTACATCTGGGACTGCGCTTCGACGCGGGCGGGAGCGATGATCCAGCGGCTCACTGCAAAAATGCCGAAAATAATTACGATGACGGCGATCAGCGCCCATTCCATCCATTTCTGGTTTTTCTTGAAAAAATCCTCAACACCGGAGACGGTCGTAGCGACCTGTTCCTGCTGAGCTTCCTGTTGATTGTTCTTTGCCATTGTTTTTAATTTATTTTTGTTTTTTATCTTTCCTTCAAACCCCGTCCGGAGGGGTCTCCAGGGCGGTTTTTCGGTTTTTAACGCAATCTGCAAATTTACAACAAAAATGGGAATCCCCAAGATTATTTCGTACATTTGTACCAGAAGATTTTAACATGTTTTTAACCAGAGTCATCCTGCGCGATTTCAAGAACATCGCCGAAGCGGAAGTGTCGTTCTCGCCGAAGGTCAACTGCATCTACGGAAGCAACGGCGCGGGCAAGACCAACCTGCTCGACGCCATCTACTACCTGTCGATGACCAAGAGCTATTTCTCCGCTTCCGACCAATACGTGTATGCCTACGGAGCGGAAGAGGCAACCCTTTGCGGCTTCTACCGCATGGACAACGGTACGGAGGAGAAGATCTCCGCACAGGTCCGCCGGGGCGGGGAGAAGCTGTTCCGCCGCGGTGCGAAGACCTACACCCGTTTTTCGGAGCACATCGGACTCCTGCCTGTGGTGATGGTCTCGCCGCTCGATGCGGGCCTGATCAATGATTCTGGCGAAGAACGGCGCAAATATCTCAATTTCATCCTGTCACAAACCGACCGGGAGTATCTTCGCCACATCCAGTCGTACAACCAGCTGCTGCTGCAACGCAACCGGCTGCTGAAGGAGGACGCCGCATCGACGCTCCTGCTCGAGACGCTTTCCGAGCGTATGGCCCCCCATGCCGATTATGTGTATCGGGCGCGCCGTTCCCTCTGCGAGCAGCTGCGTCCCATGATCCAGGATTTCTACCGGCAGCTGTCCCAGGGCCGGGAAGGGGTCGATCTGGCCTACCGATCCGACCTGGACGATTGCGCCTTGGAAGAACTTTTTGCGCGGGAGGAGGAAAAAGAACGGGTGCTGCGCTACACGACTGCCGGCATCCAGCGCGATGACCTCCAGTTCCGGATGGATGGCCATCCGCTGCGCCGCTGCGGTTCGCAGGGTCAGCAGAAGAGTTTCCTGCTGGCCATGAAACTGGCGCAGTTCCGCTTCGTGAAAGAGATTTACGGCCAGACGCCCATCCTGTTGCTCGACGATGTGTTCGACAAGCTCGATATGCAGCGGGTGGAAGACCTGCTGGCCTTGGTTTCGACGCTCGATTTCGGCCAGATCTTCCTGACCGACAGCAACAAGGTCCGGTTGGAAAAGGTGTCCCGGAGCATCGACGCACCTTGCCGGAGCTATCTCGTGGAATCCGGCAACATCACCGAGCCATGAAACGTTCGTATACCCGGTGCCTGGGCGACGTAATCGCCGATTTCGTGCAGGAGTCGCAACTGAAAGACGGCCTCCTGCGGGTGCGGATTTATGCCGCCTGGGATGCGATGACGCTGGGACAGGTGTCCCTGGGTGAATATACGTCGCACCATTCCTTCCGCGACGGCGTACTGACCTGCCGCATCCGTTCATCGGTGGTCCGTTCCCATCTGCAGCTGCAGGCCGGCCTGCTGTGCGACCGGCTCAATGCCGCGCTCTGCGGCGAATATGTCAAATCGATAAGGCTTACGTGATGTCGAAGGGGCTCCTTATCGTCGATCGCGACATTCCCTATATCGGGGGAGTGCTGGAACCCTGGTTCACGGTGCGTTATCTGCCTGGCCGGGCGATCGGTCCTGAAGCAGTGCGCGAAGCCGTGGGCCTCGTGGTGCGCACGCGCACGCGTTGCGATGCGGCGATGCTGGAGGGCTCATCCGTTCGCCTGGTGGCTACGGCGACCATCGGCACCGACCATATCGACCTGGGGTATTGCGCATCCCGCGGCATCAGCGTGGTTTCCGCACCGGGATGCAACGCAGGCGGCGTGGCGCAATACGTGGCGGTCGCGCTGCATGCGCTGGGCCTGGATGTTCCGGGGCATACGCTGGGTGTTGTGGGTGTGGGGCATGTGGGGCGGCTGGTGGCGGAAGCCGGCCGGAGGATGGGATTGCACGTACTGCTCAGCGACCCGCCGCGCGAAGCGGTGGAAGGCCCGGCGGGATTCACGCCGCTTGGAGAGCTGCTGCTGGCATCTGATATCTTGACGCTCCATATCCCGCTATGGGAAGAGAACCGCGACTTTGCCGATGCCCGCTTCTTCTCACAGATGCGCCGCGGGGCCGCATTCATCAACGCTTCGCGGGGTGAAGTGGTGGACGAGGCGGCGCTGCTGGCCGCCCGTCCGGAATTGGGTCGCATCGTGCTCGACGTATGGAAGGGTGAACCCGACATCAATCCGGCGCTGCTCGCCGCCGCCGACATCGCCACGCCGCACATTGCGGGCTATTCCATCCAGGGAAAGATCAACGGGACAGAGGCTGTCGTGCGGGCCGTGGGCGAATGTTTCGGCATCGCGCCGCTGCGCGCATTCTCCGTACCGGCTTTCCCGCTCCCGGAGTCGCCCTACGACATCCTCTCCGACGACGCCGCGCTCCGCGCCGATCCCTCCGCTTTCGAAGCGCTTCGAAGCCATTACAACTACCGAAACGAAAACATTCTGCCATAAGCCATGATTGAAAATGCCATTCTCGACGCACTGAAGTCGCGTCGCAGCATCCGCCGCTACCAACCAACCCAAATCACCGACCAGGAGCTGCAGGCCGTGCTGGAAGCAGGCACGTTTGCGCCGACCGGCAAGGGATTCCAGGATCCCTGGATCGTTGCGGTGCAGAATCCGGAGCTCATCGCCCGGCTCACGGCGATGAACAAGGTTTTCTGGGGATTGGACACCGACCCTTATTACGGTGCTCCCACGATCGTGCTGGTGTTCGGTTCTGATCCGGCGAAATGGTCGAACTCCCTCTACGACGGCGCGCTGGTGCTGGGCAACATGATGAATGCGGCCCATGCCATCGGCCTGGGTTCCTGCTGGATCAACCGGGAGCGCGAGATGTTCGCCACCGAAGAAGGGAAGCAGTTGATGCGAGAACTGGGACTTCCCGACGGTCTGATCGGAATCGGCGCCCTCTCGCTGGGCTATCCCGCATCTTTCCCGCAGCGGGTCAAGCCCCGGAAGGAAAACTATTTCCGAATCGTAAAATAATTCTCACCGCACCGCGATGCACTCCATCTCGACCAGCCAGTCGGGACGGCAGACGTGTGCATGCAGCAGCAGATAATCGAGGCAGGGGAGTTCCCGGTCGAGGAGGGTGCGCACCGCGGCGGCATCTTCCGGGTTCCGGAGATAGACCAGCGCCGTCTGTAATTGCCGGTCGTCCGCCCCGTCTTCGGCAAGCAGGGTGCGGATGTTCTCGACCATGCGCAGCGTCTGCTTCCGTATGTCGCCGGGATAAACCACGCGTCCCCGGTTGTCTATACTGGCCGTGCCGCTGACGAGCGTGTAGTGCAGGCCTTCGTAGTCGAATCCGACGCCGCGTTCAAACGTGACGCCGTAGTCTGCCGTAGGACAGAAGTGGGTGCTTCCTTTCAGATACCGCACCGAACCGGGCCGGATATCCGGAATGGCCAGCGCATCCATCATCACGAGTACGCGCGGATCGCGGTGTGTCCCGCCGATGCCGGTGCTGGCGATGAAATGGGTGTCGGGGGTGAGGCCGATTGTTTCGAAATAGTGTTTCCGGCCGGCGACGGCACCGGCATAGTTGTCTTCGATGTCACGGACGAAGATCCAGGTGCGCATGCAGTGGCTGGCGACCGACATATACTCGGCGGCGAGCATATCTTCGTATTTCTCGAAAATCTGGCGCATCTGCCCTTCGGAATCGAGTGCCAGGTCGTCGGCGATGATTCCGGTATGCCAGCGCCAGGCGGCAGGGCTCTCAAAATCCCATTCTGCCACAGTGGAACCGCCCAGCGGAGCTTGTCCCACCAGCGAGACGGTGCGTTGCGGGAGATTGCGGAATATCTCCTCCAGCCGCGGCCGAAGAGAGGAGTCACTTAAGAAATAGCGTCGGATGCCTGCCATGGGACTGCTTTGCCTGACTATCTGCGTTTCTTCTTTTTCATCAGCCGTGCCGCCATCGGGTTCTGCGTGGTCATGTTTTTCATGACCTTGCGGGTGCTCTCGAACTGCTTGAGCAGGCGGTTGACGTCGGCGAGGGTGGTGCCGCTGCCGCCCGCGATGCGCTTGCGGCGGCTGCCGTTGATCATCGTGGGATTCTCTTTCTCGTAGGGCGTCATCGAGAGGATAATGGCTTCGGTCTGCTTGAATGAATTGTTGTCGATGTCCACGTCGCGGAGTGCCTTGCCCACGCCCGGAATCATCGAGGCCAGGTCCTTGATATTGCCCATCTTCTTGATCTGCTGGATCTGGTCGTAGAAGTCCTGCAGCGTGAACTGGTCGCGGGCAATCTTCTTGTGGAGCTTACGGGCTTCCTCTTCGTCGAACTGTTCCTGCGCCTTCTCCACGAGGGTGACCACGTCACCCATGCCGAGGATGCGGTCGGCGATGCGTTTCGGATAGAAGACATCGAGGGCTTCCATCTTCTCGCCCGAGGAGACGAACTTGATGGGCTTGCCCACCACGGCCTTGATGGAGAGAGCCGCACCGCCGCGGGTGTCGCCGTCCATCTTGGTCAGCACCACACCGTCGAAGTCGAGGCGGTCGTTGAAGGCCTTGGCGGTCTCCACGGCATCCTGGCCGGTCATGGCATCGACCACGAACAGCGTCTCCGTGGGGCGCACGGCCTTGTGAAGGGCGGAAATCTCGTCCATCAGCTCTTGGTCCACGGCCAGGCGGCCGGCGGTATCGATAATCACCACGGAATAGCCTTCCGCTTTCGCTTTCTTGATGGCGTTCTGTGCAATCTGGATCGGGTCTTTCACGCCGTCTTCGCTGTAGCAGTCTACCTGGATCTGGCCGCAGAGCGTCTTGAGCTGCTCGATGGCGGCGGGACGGAACGTGTCGCAGGCGGCCACCAGCACCTTCATGCCGCGCTTGCTCTTGAGATTGAGCGCCAGCTTGCCGCAGAAGGTGGTTTTACCGGAACCGTTGAGACCGGCCACCAGCACGATGCCCGGGTTGCCCTTCACATTGATGTCGGAGGCCTCGCTGCCCATCAGTTCGGCCAGTTCGTCGTGGACGATCTTGACCATCATCTGCTCGGGGCGGACGGCCTTGAGCACGTCCTGGCCGATGGCCTTCTGCTTCACTTCGTCGCAGAAAGTCTTGGCTATCTTGTAACTGACATCGGCGTCGAGGAGTGCCTTGCGCACATCCTTCATGGTTTCGGAGATGTTGACCTCCGTGATCCTGCCTTGGCCTTTGATGAGCCGGAACGATTTTTCCAGCCTGTCGGTTAGATTCTCAAACATAGGTTGCTACTTATTCAAATTCAAATCATCGGAATAAACGGCTTTCGCCAGATCGCGCTGGTTGTAGCGCATTGCCATTACCTGTCCGTAGGCGCCGGCGGAGTGGAGGGCCACCAGGTCGCCGCGCTTGCAGGCGTTCACCATCCGCTTTTGTCCCCAGCAGTCGCTCGATTCGCACACCGGGCCCACCACGTCGTAGCGCATCTTGCGCTTGGTGGAGGACAGGTTCTCGATGTCGTGCCAGGCCTGGTAGAGCGCCGGGCGGATGAGGTCGTTCATGCCCGCGTCGAGGATGGCGAATTTCTTCTCTTTGCCCACCTTCACATACAGCACGCGGCTGATGAGGTGACCGCACTGGCCCACCAGGGCGCGGCCCGGCTCGAAATGCACCTGCTGCCCGGGACGGACAACGAGGTTCTGGTGGATCACATTGAAATAATCCTCAAAATGCGCGATCGGATCGCCGTTCGGGTCTTGGTAGTTGATGCCCAGACCGCCGCCGAGGTTGAGGTTGCGGATGGGAATCTCATGCTCGATGAACCATTGCTGCAGTTCTTCGATGCGGCGGCACAGGAGAGCGAACACCGGCAGTTCGGTGATCTGCGAGCCCACGTGAAAATGCAGGCCGATGAGCTCCAGGTGTTTGCACTGGGCGAGGGTATCGGCTACGTCCTGGAAGGCCCAGGGGCTGATGCCGAACTTGTTCTCCTTGAGTCCGGTGCTGATGTATTTGTGGGTATGTGCGTCGATGTCGGGATTCACGCGGATCGAGATCTTGGCCTTCTTGCCCATGGCGGCGGCCAGGTCGTTGATGATGCGGATTTCAGGCACGCTTTCGCAGTTGAAACTGAAGATGCCGGCACGCAGTGCGGCGCGGATTTCCTTGTCGGATTTGCCCACGCCGGCATACACGATCTTCTGCGGGTCGAAGCCCGACCGGACAGCCAGTTTCACCTCGTTGCCGCTCACGCAGTCGGCGCCAAGCCCATAGTTTCGGATAGTGTCGAGGATGCGGTCGTTTGCGTTGGCTTTCAGCGCATAATGCGCGTTGTAGCCGTATTTTTCAATCTGTGATCTGTAGATGTCGAGCGTCTGGCGCAGGAGGTCCATGTCGTAGAAGTAGAACGGGGTCTCAAAGGCACCGAAGGCTTCAACTTGCTGTTTCGTAATCATGCCGGATGATCTGTTTTCGATATATCCGGCAAATATACAAAAATTGTGGGAAAAGGTTATCGGACCAGCCGGTTATAGTGGCACACGAGGAGTTTGCCTTCTTCGTCGTGGAGATGCATGCCGTTGCCGCGGCAGTAGCGGAACATCTTGCAATCGGCACAGATGCCCTGGCGGGCCCAGCTGCGGTCGCGGTACATCTCAAACCGGTTGTTCCACACATCCCAGAAATCGTCGCGGTAGATGTTGCCCTGGTAGAATTTCGAGCGGATGCTCGGACAGGCAGAGATGGAGCCGTCGGCCAGTATGGAGGCCACCGACACGCCGGCGTCGCAGTGGTAGAAATTATTGCGCACTTCCTCCTCGTATCCGCCCAGGAACCCCTCGCAGGCGAAGCTCAGCGCGATGCGGCCCTCCTTGCGCGTGGCCACGATGAAATCCATCAGGTCGGTGAACTGTCCGTTGGTCAGCTGCAGCTCGGGATATTGCTTGGCGCGGCCCACCGGGAAGATGGTGAAGATGCGCCAGGCGCGGACGCCGAGCGAAATGAGGTATTCCTTGAATTCCGCGAGGCGGGGGAAGCTGCGCTGGTTCACGCAGGTCACCACGTCGAACACGAAGCCGGGCTCGGCGGCCATCATCCGGATGGCGTTTGAGGCGTTTTCAAAGGATTTCGGATGGCCGCGCATCCAGGTATGTTCCTCCTGGAAGCCGTCGAGGCTGACGGTGGCGGTGTGGATGCCGCTTGCGAGCAGGCTGTCGAAGCGCCTGCGGTCGAGCAGGATGCCGTTGCTCACAATGCCCCAGGGATACTCCCGGCGGTACAGTTCCTTGCCTACCTTTTCCAGGTCGCGGCGCATCAGCGGCTCGCCGCCGGTGAAGATGATGAACGTGGTGTGGGGATCGACATGCGGGGTGAGGGAGTCGATGACGCGCAGGAAATCGGCGGCGGGCATGTCTTTGGTCTCGGAACTGACCTTGCAGTCGCTGCCGCAGTGGATGCACGCGGCATTGCAGCGCAGGGTGCACTCCCAGAAGAGCTGCCGCAGCCGGTGTTCCGCGATGCGCTTGTCTTGCAATCTGGCAAACAGTTCGAGTTTCAGGCGCTTGCCCGGCCCGACATTCCTGCCGGTCATTTCTTCTTGAGCTTGATGGTCGGCACTTCGACTTCGGCCTGGCCCCGGTACCACGCTCCACCGTTCGTCACGTCCTTGACCGTGATGTTGACGGTCGTGCTGTCGTCAGCGAAAGATCCGCCGTTGGCATCGCCATCAACGTCTTTGAAATGGATGGTCAGGCTGGGGAAACCGAAGACAGAGGACCGCTCTTTCGTATAGGATCCTTTCTCGTCGGATGCATCCCCGGGCATAAACGGGCGGGAGACAAGTTGCCCGTTTTCCATATAATTGCCGTATACGGACACTTCAATGCCTTTGACGGCATTTCCTTTCTCATCAGTCACTTTTCCTTTGACAGAATAGTGGACGGAAGGAGTCCCGTACATCACTTCGATAATGCCGAGATCCTCCTCGATGCCCTCACAGCCGCCCAGTCCGAGCAGGGCCAGCAGCATGGCAAACAATCCGAATCTGCGTGGGTTGTGGTGTTTCATGACGTTCTATTTCTCGTGTTTCATCTTGATGGTGGGGACGTCGATCTTGGCTTCGCCGGCATACCAGCCGTTGTCGTCTTTCTTGTTTTTCTCGAATTTGATACCGGATACGATGACGCTGTCGGGGGCGAACTGGCCGCCGTGGAGATCACCGTCGGTGTCGATGGCATTGATCTTCAATGCCTCCCAGGGCCAGTCCGACGTGTTGAGTATATACGTGCCTTGGGCGTCGGTCTTGAGGGTGTCGGCCATCGGATAGGATTCCTGGTATATCCCTGAATTGATGCCCGAAATCAAGATTCTAATGTCTTCGATCGGCGATCCTTTTTCGTCGGTCACGGTTCCCTTGATGTTGAACCTGGCGTTGGGGGTGCCATACATGCAGGGTCCGACAATGTCGCAGGCGGGCGCAAAGCCCAGGAGCGACAGCAACATCGCGATGAATCCGGTCTTCTTGGGTTTCATGATGCTCATTCGTTACAGATGAAAATGGTGTCGGGCGATAGATCCGGCCGGGCGACGGAAGTCGTATCCTGTTTCATTTCGGGACTGAGATCCGGAATGCCGGCGGGCAGGACGATATCCCCGCATGCAGCAGCCATCAGCAGCAGTCCGGACAAAATCGCTATACGGGTCAATCTCTTTTTCATACAGCTTATAGATGCAGGAAACAGCCCAAATGTTGCGTCCTCAATGCAGATTTCTGTAATTGTACTTGGCGACGATTTCAGGCCCGTGCATCACGAGGATGACGGGGAAGGCCCCGTTGGTGATCCGCAGGAAATCGGCGGGCTCAATGAACAGGGTCTGGGTCGCCTCGATACCTGTTTCTACAAAGAAGGGAGTGGGGTCAGGAACGTCGCCGCGGCCGAACACGGCCACGATGGGCAGGGCCTCGATGTCACCGCGTTCCAGCAGCGTCATCAACTTTCGGGCAGACAGCTTGCAGAACTTGCACTTGAGGCTGTAGAAGCACACGATGTGCCCGCCTTCCTCGATGGAGGCGGGGAGGATGCCCGCTTCGATGGCCTCACGGAAGGCCGGCTCGTTGATCAGGTCGTGGCGGGCATACGAATCGTAGCGCCAGTTGTCGGGTGGCGACACAATCAGCACCGTGGTCAGCGGCACAACGACGGAGAGCGCCAGCCAAAGGGGCTTGAAGCGGATGTTGAAAGGGCGTACACCTGCACCGAGCAGCAGCAGGACCAGCATCCCTGCGTTTTTGGCGAGCGACTGGGCCGGATTAAAGTCCACCCATTCGCCGAAACAGTGGCAGTTGTCGCCATAGCCTGCCACGAGCAGTCCGGCCAGGAACAGCGAGAAGACCGCCAGCATCGCCAGACATCCCCAGAACGCGAGCCGCGGATAGAAATTGGCGATCAGCAGGATGCCGAGCGTATATTCCGCCGCTATCACCAGCCGGGCCAGCAGGTAGGCCGTCCCGAGGCTGAACCATCCGAATTCGAACAGATACAACTCAAACGCGTCGATACCGACCAGCTTCGCTGTAGCCGATATTAAAAAAAGTATTCCGAGCAGAACCCGGAATACATACTTGACAGTGTTGTGTTCTTTCAAGAAAGCAATTAGAAAAGAACGGGACTGCATTTGATTTCGATTTGCTGGCCGAGGATGTTCATGTAGAAATCGCTGTCACTGCACTTCTCGCCGTCGTCCAGCGTGATTCTTTGCTCGTACTTAACTTCGCCCTGGTATTTACCAACGCAGTTGCATTCCTTGGAGCAGCTGCTCAATGCGAACAGGCCGCCGATAAGAACTAAGCCAAACAATACTTTTTTCATGACTAAATTTGTTTGATTTAACGCTGCAAAGATAAAAAAAATCGTGAACAATCTGAATTTTTTCTATATTTGCAGTCCCAAATTCTGGGAGAGATGCTCGAGTGGCTTAAGAGGCACGCCTGGAAAGCGTGTATACGCCAAAAGCGTATCTCGGGTTCGAATCCCGATCTCTCCGCCAGACCAACGATGGAAGCCGATCCGAAGGGATCGGCTTTTTGTATGCAGGCCCGGGCATCTGGAAAGCTTGCTTTCCGAGTGCCGGGCCTGCATACAAAACCGCCTGAGCGCCACAGCGCCCAGGCTTCCATCGTTGTCTGAAGCCCCTTCCCACAGGGGAATGCGCAGGCCGCTCCGCGGCCGAGCACAATCCCGAAATATTCCCTATCTTTGTATACACTTTCCTCTTCATCATGAAACGTCGCCTATTATTATTGGTGTCCCTCTTTTTCCTGCTTGTCATCATGATGGCGGCGGGGAAGAAGGACGCGAACTTCCGTCTGCTATACTGGAACATCCAGAACGGGATGTGGGACGGGCAACCCGACAACTACGACCGTTTTGTCGGCTGGGTGAAGGCGCAGCGTCCGGACGTCTGCGTGTGGTGCGAAGCCTCCACCATCTTCAAGGACGGAACAGACGATTACATGCCGGATGAGGCGCATTATCTTCCGGCGCACTGGAGCGAGCTGGCGCGGCGCTACGGGCACAAATACGTGTTTCTCGGTGGCTGGCGGGACGATTATCCGCAGGTGATCACCTCGCGCTATCCCATTGAGGAGATGGCGTGCATCACGGGAAACGCCGATACGCTGGTCTGCCACGGTGCCGGCTGGGCACGGATCCGCGTCCACGGCAAAACGCTCAACATCGTGACGCTGCACACCTGGCCGCAGGCCTACGGTTTCAAGGTGCCGAAGGAAGACCGCGAGCGCAGCAAGGCCGCCCGCGAGGGCGACTTCTACCGCCGCACGGAGATGGAATACATCTGCCGCCACACCATCGGGACGCTGCCGCGTGAGGAGGCGGAAAGACAATACTGGATGATGATGGGCGATTTCAACAGCCGTTCCCGCGTGGACAACTTGGTGTATCACTATCCCGAAGACGACTCTCGCCTCCTGGTGCACGACTATATCGCCGCCGAAACGCCCTATATCGATCTGGTGCACGAACGCCATCCCAACGACTTCTACACCACTACGGGCGGGCGTTCGCGTATCGACTACGTCTATTGCACCCGCCCGCTGTTCGACTGCGTGGTCTCCGACCGGATTGTATCGGACGAATACACGACGCCTGTGCGCAATCCCCAGAAGATCTCCAACTTCTGGCATCCTTCCGACCACCGTCCGATCGTGGTCGATTTCAATCTCCGCTGATAGGAATCAATACGCCTACCCCCGCGCCGCCCGGGACGACGGCGGGGAAGAGGATCATGTCGTATTCGCGTGCTTTCCGTACAGCCAGGATGCGCGACGTGGTGAGGGTCGCGATACCTGCCAGGGCTACGCCGCCGAAAATGAAATAGGGCGTGGCGGTCTGTTTCCCGATGACGGAATGGCCGCTCATGAGGCTGCGCTGCATGGCCGTGGCAGCCAGGCCGACGGCACCGACGCCCGTCAAGCCCAGCCCGATGATGTCCGCCGTGCGGAATGCGCTGGCGGCATCCATGTCGGACTGCCGGCGCGAACCCGTGCCGAATCCCGGCCAGAGATTGTCGCGGGCGGCTTCACTCCGCTGCAGCGTGCTGTCGACAGGCGGGATGGGACAATAGTACGGCGACATGCGGGGTGTCTGGCCCCAGACGTTGCAAAGGGTTGCTATAAGCAGCCATCCGAACAAAAAGATCCGTTTCATGACAAGGTGATTAGAAGCGCATGCCCAACGATAGTTTCATCTGCCACTCCTGGGCATTGAAGCTCGTAAAATCATTGGCCTTGCTTTTGATGTTGCTGCGCGACATCATCTGGTTGATGATGCCGCTGAAGCCGATCGACCAGCGCGTGCCCCAGCGATAATACACACCGGCGCGACCCGTCCCGGCAAACGAGATGCTACCGTAGGGATAGTTCGACACGCGGTGGTTTTCTCTGATATATGACGATTCTGATTCAAAGATGGACCACATGGGGACCACGGAAGCGTGGAGGAGCCAGTGTGCGTGTCCCATCACCAGGTTGTAGCCGTAGCCCACGCCAAGCGAAATCCGGTTGTAGAGTATGTTCGCCTGATAGAACTGGGAGGTGATGTGTCGAGGGGTAAGGTCTGCCAGGTCGTCGTTCAGGATGAGGATATCCCAGACCGACCAGGAAACGCCCGCGATGAAGCTGCCGGCACTCCGCTTCTGGATCTGCGTCTGCTTCATGGCGGCCGCGTAGGAGAAGCGGTTGTTAAAACTGTAGAAAACGTTCAGTTTGTTGGAGATGAGGACCACGTCGTTGTTGACCTCAAGTTCGTTCTCCGCGGGACGCGTGAGATCTCCCTCCAGTTCGTTGGTAGCGCGCAGGGCGTATTCAAAACAGAAGTGCTTGCCGTAGGAGTCGAGCGTCATGTCGAGGTTGAGCGTCTTGCCCAGGGCGCGCGAATAACTCAAGCCCACCCCACGATAACTCAGGCCGATACCGGCCCGGTTGCTCATGCCGGTGGTCAAGTGCCCGCTGTTCTTTCCGTCGACCACGATGTGCAGGCCCGACGACTTGACGAAGAGCCGGGCGTCCCAATGGTAGGGATAGCGGCCGATGTAGTTGGAATCGAGCTGTGCGTACGATTTGTCCTCCCGCATGTTGAGGAAGTCGTTCAGGTCGCGGAAAAAGCTGTCTTTCTGCTGGGCGGAGGCCGTCAGGGAAAGGAGAAGGCAGAGGATGGATATCCGGATCGGGCGCATGGGCGTGAATTATACGGTGAAGTACTCCATGGAAGCGAGCATGTCGAAGATCATGTCCACATAACTGCTTGAAGTCTCACTCCATCGGAATCCGAGCCGGTGGAGCACCTGCATCGTGTAGGAAGTCGTGGCGATGTTGGGCATGGCCTGGACGGAGCCGGGTGCGCTGGCGTAGGCGATAATACTGGAAAGCACCTTCGCTTTCTCGGGATCCTGCTCGGCCGCTTCCATCCGGGCGATGAATTCGGGATACTCCACGTAGCCGAGCGGTGAACCGTCGTCGAGGCGGACCCGCGAGAGGATGTCGTCCATCGGCAGCAGGTGGTCGTTCGATACGTGGAACACGCAGCAGGCGTCGGGCGTACCGCTCAGCAGCACGATGGCCCGCGCCGTCTCGTCGATTGGGGAGAATTCCATCTTCGTGTCGAGCAGCGGGTAGGGGCAGGCGCCGAGCATCCGGTAGGCCTTGATGCGCCCCATCGTGGTATTGGCGTTGAAATTGGCCTGGAACTCGCCGTCTTCCGCACGGGGCGACAGGTTGCCGGCGCGCATGATCTTGGCCCGGAGCGTCCCTGCAGCCACATGCTCCAGCACGAAGCGCTCGGCCAGGAACTTGGAATGGACATACTGGTTGTCGGTGTTCTGCCCGACAAACAGCTGCTGCTCGGTGTAGAGTTTCGATGCCTCTCCGACCGACATGCCGCTGACGCTTTCGGTGGATACCTGGACGAAGCGCGCACCTGCCTGTTCGCAGAACGCTACCAGGTTCTTCACGCCGCCGTAGTTGATTTCCTCGATGTCGTTGCCCTTCGAGAAGTGCTTCACGTTGGCGGCGCAGTTGATCACAAGATCGAACCGGTTGCCGGTTTTCTGCAGCGCGTCGAGCGACTCGGGCTTGGTGATGTCGCCTTCGAATACCTTGATGCGCTTGCCGATCATCAGGCGGTATTTCTTGTCAAAATAGTATACGAGCATCTCGGCGAGCCGGCGTTCCGCCGTCAGCGAGGCGCCCTTGCCGCGGAGGAGACACCAGATCACTGTCTTGGCCGGCGTGTGGTCGAGCAGCTCGCGCAGCACGTGGACGCCGAGGAAGCCCGTGGCGCCCGTCAGCAGGATGTTGTCGCCCAGCGGTTGGGCAGGCCCTCCTGCCAGTGATTCCAGCGTATTGGCGGCCAGGAGTTTGTCGATGTTCTCGTAGTCGTAGTTCGCGACGTTTTCTTCCGGTGCGGCTGCTTCGGCTCCTGTTCCGCCGGCCGGTTGCCCGCCGGTGAGGTGGGCTGCCAGCGCGCGGGGCGTGGGATAGATGAACACTTCGCCGTAGCTGAACTTCAGGCCGCGTTTCTCGGCTTCCACCAACACGTTGGTCACCATGAGCGAGGTGCCGCCCATGTCGAAGAAGTTGTCGAGTGCGCCCACTTTCTCCGTGTCGAGCACCTGGGCGAATACTTCGCAAAGCGTGCGTTCGGTGTCGGTGGCCGGTTCCACATACGCCTCGCCGGAGGAAACCACGGGCGCGGGCAGCGCCTTGCGGTCGACCTTCTGGTTGACGTTGAGCGGAATCGATTCAATCTGGTTGAAGGAGGCCGGCACCATGTACGGCGGTTTGCGCTCTAGGATGAAGGCCGACAGCGCCTTGGTGTCGAGTTCTCCGTCGCAGACCACATAGGCCGCGATGAACTTGCCGCCCGATGGTGCGTCGAAGGCCTGGACGGTCACATCTTTCACGCCGGGGAACTCGCGGATCACGGCTTCGACCTCCTTGGTCTCGACGCGGAAGCCGCGGATCTTAACCTGGCCGTCGTTGCGGCCCACGAATTCGATGTTGCCGTCGGTGCGGTAGCGGACGATGTCGCCCGTCCGGTATACGCGGTCGTACGGTGCCTTGTCGGCGAACGGGTTGGCGATGAACGTCTCGGCGGTCTTTTCGGGGCGGTTGAGATAGCCGCGGCCCACCTGCGGGCCGGTGACCCATAGTTCGCCTGCGGCGCCTGCAGGCAGCCGTCGTCCCGCATCGTCGACCACGTAGAGCCGTACGTTGTCGAGCGGATGTCCGATGGGGATGTTCGCTTCCTTCTTCTTCACGTCGAAGATGGTGGTGAAGATCGTGCATTCGGTGGGGCCGTAGCCGTTGTGGAATCCATAGGCCGGCGGATCGATCGACACGAGTTTCTCGCCGCCCACCGACAGATGCTTCAGGGCGGGGTTGCCCGGGAAGTTGCGTGCGAACATCACGCCCACCTGCGTGGTCATGAAGCTGTGGGTAATGTGGTTGTCCGTGATGAAGGCGCTCAGCTGCGACATGTCGTGGCGCGTGTCCTCGTCGATGATGTGGACGCAGGCGCCGTTGGTCAGGGCGGGGTAGAGGTCCATCATGCATGCGTCGAAGCCGAAGCTGGCGTAGGCAGCCACGCGGCTGGCCGGTTTCAAGTCATAGTACTTGCGGTACCAGGCGCAGAAGTTCACGAGGTTGCGGTGCTCCAGCATACAGCCTTTCGGCACGCCAGTGGAACCGGAGGTATAGAGCAGGATAAAAAGGCTCTCCGGAGAAGGCCCTTCCGGCAGCGCACCCTCGGGCAGCGTGTCGATCTTGTCGGTCAGCAGCACGGGACCCTTGTACTCCGTGAGGAGTTTCCGCAGGTCCTTCTGGGCGATAAGCATCTTCGCCGAGGCATCCTGCACCATGAAGTTCAGGCGCTCCGGCGGGTAGGATGGATCGAGGGGCTGGTAAGCGCATCCGGCTTTCAGCGCGCCCAGCGCCGTGACGGCCATCAGTTCGCTGCGGCCGATGAGGATCGACACCACGTCTTCGCGGCCCAGACCGGCTGAGGCGATGTGTGCGGCAATGCGGTCGGAGGTCTTGTCGAGCTGGGCATAGGTCAGGGTTTTCCCGCCATAGGCGACGGCCGGAGCCTCGGGTGTGGCCTCTGCCTGCTTCCGGAAGAGCGAAACGATGGTTTGTGTGGTATCGACCTTCTGTGCGAAATGGTTGAAGCCGTCGAGCGCTTTCAGGTTCTCTCCGTCCACGAAGGCCACTTGGTCGAGCGGCCCGTC
>LUZC01000041.1 GCA_001603505.1 Bacteroidales bacterium Bact_11
CCCGCATTCTGCGACAGCCATACCCACATCGTGTATGCCGGCTGCCGCGACGGGGAATTCCTCGATAAGATCAACGGCCTCTCCTACGAAGAAATCGCAGCCCGCGGCGGCGGCATCCTCAATTCCGCCGACCTGCTGCACCAGACCTCGGAAGAAGAACTGTTTCGACAGGCGATGGAGCGTGTCGATGAAATCATCGCCCAGGGAACCGGCGCCATCGAAATCAAGAGCGGCTATGGGCTTAACCCCGTCGACGAGATGAAGATGCTGCGCGTCATCGACCGCATCAAGGCCGCTTCCCCCGCCCTGATCCGCAGCACATTCCTTGGCGCCCATGCCGTGGGACGCGGCTACACGCACGAAGACTATGTGGCAGCCGTCTGCAAGATGATGCCCGACGCGGCGCGCTACGCCGATTTCGTGGACATCTTCTGCGAGGAGGGCTTCTTCACCGTCGACGATGCCGCCCGTGTGCTGCAGGCAGGCCTGCGCGCCGGACTCAGGCCGAAGATCCATGCCAACCAGCTGGCCGTCAGCGGCGGCGTGCAGGTGGGCGTGAAATACGGCGCCCTGTCGGTCGACCATCTGGAGAAGTCCGGTGCGGCCGAAATAGAGGCCCTGCATGACTCCGCGACCATGCCAACCTTCCTGCCCGGCTCCGCGTTCTTCCTGCGCATCCCCGACGGACCGGCGAAAGACTACATCGCAGCAGGACTGGGCATCGCCCTGGCATCGGACTACAATCCCGGTTCATCGCCTGCAGGCGACATGCGCTGGATCTGGGCGCTGGGGTGCATCCGGATGCGTCTCACCCCGAACCAGGCCTTCAACGCCGTGACGCTCAACAGCGCCTATGCGATGGGCGTCAGCGACCAGTGTGGCTCCATCACCGCCGGCAAGCGCGCCAACCTGATCCTGACGAAGCCCGGCTGGAACCTCACGAAGATCCCCTACCTCCACCACACGCCGTATATCAGGCTGGTGTATCTGCAGGGCAAACCCGTATAAAACCACGAACTTATGCGGAAACTGTCGTCCCTGCTCCTGGTCCTGTCGCTGGCAACGGCGTCCTGCGGCATCATGACGCCGCGCAACGCCACAATCATCACCGACCATGAGGAAATGATGGCCATCCTCCAGGAACACTTCCCCGATCTCTACGAACTCCACGAACAGGAACGCATCGAAGTCGACGAAATCTACTTCTACCACGACTGGAAAGGCCGCCCCAAGTACAAAGTCTCCCTCCGCTACATGCCGCCGCATGCGCATTAAAAGACGATTATTAATCAATCTTGTGCGACACTGGCGCGGGTGGGATTGGGAGGGGTCGAGCGAAGCGAGACGGTTCCGGAGCAATGCCCAGAGCGCCAAGAGCACAAGCTGCTAATTATTTGTACAGGAACCGTTTGATGGACATCTTCGGGGTTTTCTCGAAGGGTTTGTCCATCATTTCGACCTTGTAGATCTGGCTGTAGGCAGGAAGCTGGCGGTTGGCTGCCAGGCGAATGTTCTCGGGGATTTCAGCCTTGGCTTCCGCATCGAGCAGCGCCTTGGCTATCTGCTGCTCGTCGGGGAACACCAGGGCCACCAAATGACCGCCACGGTCCACCACCACGCTTTCGAGCACATACTGCTGGTTGTTCACAACGGCTTCCAGCTCCTCCGGGTAAATGTTCTGTCCGGAAGGGCCCAGAATCATGTTCTTCGAACGGCCGCGGATAAAGATATTGCCCTCGGCGTCGATAATGCCCAGGTCGCCCGTACGGAGCCATCCGTCTTCGGTAAAGGCGTTGGCCGTGGCTTCCGGATTCTTGTAATAGCCGATCATGATGTTCTCGCCACGCGCCTGGATCTCGCCCACCACGTGCTGCGGATCTTCCGAATCGATGCGCACCTCGGCCACGTCCACGCACTTGCCGCACGAACCGGCCACATACTTCGTCCAGTGCTCATAGGCCAGCAGCGGGCAGGCCTCGGTCATGCCGTAGCCCACCAGATACGGGAACTTGATGCGTTTGAAGAGACGCTCCACCTCGGGGTTGAGCGCGGCGCCGCCCATGATGAACTCCTGCACATTGCCGCCAAACGCCTGTTCAAGGCCTTTGCGAACCTTGTTGTAGATGATGTTGTTGAGTCCGGGAATCTTCAGCAGGAACTTCACCGCGGGCTTCTCGAGCGTCGGTTTCACCTTGCCCTTGTAGATCTTCTCCATCACAAGCGGCACCGTGATCAGCAGGTACGGCTTCACATCGGCGAACGCCTGCATCAGGGCCGCCGGCGTCGGAGCCTTGCCAAGCCAGTAGATCGACGTACCGTTGCAGAGCGGATAGATGAACTCGATCACCAGGCCGTACATGTGGGCCATCGGAAGCATCGACACCATCTTGTCGCCCGCAGGCACGTTGCGCTGGCTGTAGTCCACGTTCGCGGAGAAGTTGCGATAGGTCAGCATCACGCCCTTCGGGTCGCCCGTCGAACCGGAAGTATAGTTGATGGTGCTAAGGTCTTCCCAGTTGTCGGTCGGAAAATGCACGTCGTCGGGACCGTAGCCGCCGGGATACTTCGCGGCGAACAGGGCATCCATCTGGTTGTAGGTATCCAGGACGGCGGCATCAGCCGTCCAAAGAGGTTTCCACGTATCCACGTCGACCACCAGTTTCAACAGCGGCATCTGCTTGATGTCAAGCTTCTTCCATTTGGCCTCGTTGGTAAACAGGGCGATGCTCTCGGAGTGGTTGACCAAGTGGTTCACACTATCGGGCGTAAAATCGGCCAGAATCGGGACAATCACGGTCTCGTAGGTATTCACGGCCAGGTAGGCCATGCCCCAGCGGGCACCGTTCTGGGCACATATGGCAATCTTGTCGCCCTTCTTGAAACCGAGTTTTTCAAATACGAGATGGAACTTCTCGATTTGAGTAGCCATCTGGGCGTAGTCGAACGTTTCGCCGCCGATGTTGTTGAGAGCGGGCTTGTTCCAGAATTTCTTGGTTGCAGCCTCAAGTCGCTCCAGATAATGTGGATAATTGCTCATTCGGTATAATCAGGTTTTAGTAGTATCGGATAATCAGGCTTTCGCGTCGGATTTGAACGGAGGTATCATCACCGGATTGACCGGAAGCTTGATCTCTCCGAACTGGCTTTCATATTTGCGAATGTTCTCAGTGAGGGCATTCAGCAGGCGCTTCGCATGTTCGGGCGTCATGATGACGCGGCTGGCCACCTGCATCTTGGGCAGGCCGGGCATGTTCTGCGCGAAATCCAGGATGAATTCACTGGAGGAGTGGGTGATGATGGCCAGGTTTGCATAATGGCCCTGGGCCACTTCGGGTTTGATTTCTATGTCGATTGTCTTGGGTTCCATGGCTTTGGCTATTTGGCGAATGCGACCGCGCGGGTTTCGCGGATCACGGTGATTTTGATTTGTCCAGGATATGTCATCTCGTCCTGGATCTTCTTGGCGATATCGGTGGAGAGTTCCTCGCACTGCTGGTCGGACACGCTCTCGGCCCCCACAATGACGCGGAGCTCACGGCCGGCCTGGATGGCGTAGGTCTTGGTGACACCCGGATGCGAGAGGGCGATGCCTTCCATGTCCTTGAGGCGTTTGATGTACGATTCGATGACTTCGCGGCGGGCGCCGGGACGCGCGCCGGAGATGGCGTCGGCCACCAGCACCAGCGGCGCGATGAGCGACTGCATCTCGATCTCCTCGTGGTGCGAGCCGATGGCGTTGCAGATGTCGGGCTTTTCCTTGTATTTCTCCGCCACCTTCATGCCGAGCAGGGCGTGCGGCAGTTCCGGATCTTCCTCGCACACCTTGCCGATGTCATGGAGCAGACCGGCGCGTTTGGCCGCCTTGGTGTTGAGCCCGAGCTCGGAGGCCATGGTGGCGCAGATGTTGGCCACTTCGCGGGAGTGCTGCAGCAGGTTCTGGCCGTAGGAGCTGCGGTACTTCATGCGGCCGATAAGCCGGATGAGCTCCACGTGCAGGCCGTGGATGCCCAGGTCGATGCAGGTGCGCTTGCCCGTCTCCATGATCTCGTCTTCCAGCTGCTTGCTGACCTTCTCCACCACTTCCTCGATGCGGGCGGGATGGATGCGGCCGTCGGCCACCAGTTGGTGGAGGGCCAGACGGGCCACTTCGCGGCGGACCGGATCGAACGAGGAGAGCAGGATGGCTTCGGGGGTATCGTCGACCACGATCTCGACGCCCGTAGCGGCTTCGAGGGCGCGGATGTTACGGCCCTCACGGCCGATTATGCGGCCCTTGATCTCGTCGTTGTCGATGTTGAACACGGTGACGGCGTTCTCGATGGCCGTCTCGGGTGCGGTACGCTGGATGGTGTTGATCACGATGCGCTTAGCCTCCTTGGCGGCATTCAGGCGCGCTTCGTCCATCACTTCATTGACGTACGACATGGCCTGCGTGCGGGCCTCTGCCTTCATGTTCTCAACCAGTTGGTTGCGGGCGTCGGCAGCCGTCATGCCGGCCACTTCTTCGAGTTTCTCGATGACCTTGCCGCGGAGTTTCTCGTACTCTTCCTGCTTCTTGCCGACGATGTCCATCTGCGTCTTGAGGTTCTCGCGGATAGCATCGACCTCTTTCTGCTTGCGGCCCAGCTCGGAATTCTGCTGGTTGAGCCCGAGTTCACGCTGCTTGAGCTTGTTCTCCAGCTGGAGTGCCTGCGCGTTGCGCTCGTTGATATAGGCTTCGTGTTCGGTCTTGAGTTGCAGGAACTTTTCCTTGGCCTGGAAAATTTTTTCCTTCTTGATGGCCTCGCCCTCGGCCTGGGCGGCTTTAATGATCTCGTCCCTGCGGCCTTTCAGTATGAAGTTTCTGACGAGAACGGTGCCGAGAACGCCCAGTCCCGCAGAAATGAGTGCTGTGATTACGATGAGTAATGCTGTAGACATAATTGTAAATATATTGAGTTGTAAATAATCTCATATACTTACAATTGAAGGAAAAAAAGCCGTTAGTCCTGGTCTATCGAAAATCTTAATGAATAAGATTTGAGCTCCGGTTGTGTCGCAGACTTCCAACGTCCTGTCGAAACAGAATCCCCCGAAAGGTCACCCAGGCCTGTCTTTGACGACCGAGTAGGCTCGGTTGATTTTTTAGTGTTGATTTTGGCAAAGAGCAAAACTAACGGCTAAGATATTCTCCAAGGCTTTCGTCGAGCTCTTCGAGCCGGCGAAGCGTACTGTTGGTTTCATGGCTGTTTCTGGCTTCCAGTTCCAGGAGTCGCGTCTCCTCCGATAGGAGGATCATGCTCAACACCTCACTTAAATCCTGATCGCGGAAATCAAAGCGCAAGGCGTCGATTTCCTTATTTATGCGGTCGGCCGCTGCGCGAATCACTTCTTCCCGACCGGCATCGATCCAATGCTCGGTCTCCTTCCCCGCAATCTTCAATGTGATCCGCTGTTTCATATTCCTATTCGTTGAGCAGACTTACGCAAGCATCGATTTCCTTGATCAGCTGCGCCACTTTCCGTCGGGCCTGCGCCCTGTCGCTGGTCGTTCCCAGAAATGCTTCCTTCAATCGCAAGTCACTTATTTGTTTTTCTAATTCTTTTAATCGGTTGTCTTTTTTACTTAATTCCGTTTCGTAGCGAACAAGACGGGCCTTCATGTCGGCATTCTCCTTGTCGAGCCGTTCGTAGCGTGCCACGAGTTCCTCGACCTTCGACTTCAACCGGACTGCCAGATCTTGTTCCATATAAACAATAATCGTACAAAGTTACTGATTATTTTACAAACTTCCAATTCGTTGCAACCACCGGCACGATTTCTCCCTGTGCAGCAATGTAGTCGCCGATCAACGAACGGATGTCCTTGCATTTCTCAACGATTACCAGTGAGGCGGGATCCACGTGTGCGCCGTCGCGGAGCAGGTCGCCACCGCCACTGGCCCGGTAAGAGGTCATCGCCACCGTATAGGTATGCTGCGGATCGAACGGCGTGCCGTCGCTCATCGAGAGCACCTTCACGCGGGATCCCTTCGGCGCGCTCTTACTCACTTCATAGAGGAGGCCGTCGGCAGAATCCCAGTTGTACGACGGACCGCTGTGATTTACCCAATTGTCGTAGGAATACTCCAGGTAGTCGAGCACCTGCCGGCCAGTCATTTCCACCACATAAAGCTGGTTCTCGAATTTGTAGATCGACACCAGGTCCTGGAACTCGATGACGCCCTTGGGCACCACGCCCTTGTTGGTCAGCGGTGCCGCAAACGAGATGTCGGCACCCGAAACAGACAACTGTACCGTCTGCACGAGGTTGATGTAGGAAGAAGGACCGTCGAGCGCGTCGGCCAGGAAGATATCGTCGGAGAGATGGCCGATCGGACGGTTGGCAAACGCCTTGACAGCGTTGAAATCGTCTTTGAAAGCAGCCACGTAATCGGGATCGGCCGGATACTTGTCCATCGGTACGAGCTTGTAGTCCACGTTCTTCGACACCACTTTTCCGTTCTTGACCGTGAGCGTGAATTCGGCCTGGCCCACCACGGCGGCCTTCGTGCCCGCATCGAGCAACACCACCGGTCCTTCGGGATTATCCACTTCCTTGGCGAGCGGACGATGGTCGTGGCCATTGAGCACGAGATCGACGCCCTTGAGCACCGAAGCCAGATAAAGGGCTTCGTTCTCCCGGTCAGCCTGTTCCACGCCCGTGCCGGAATGCACGGCCAACACCACCAGCTGCGGATTTTCCTTGTCAATTACCTGGTCCACCAGGTTTTGGGCGATATCCGAGATGACCTGAAAATCGATGCCGTGCCAGATGGAGGAAGAGAGCCAACTCTTGATGTTGCCGTTGGTCATGCCGATGATGGCGATCTTGATGCCGTCCCGGTCGACCGTGCAGTACGGCAGGAAATACGAGTCGGAAGCCGCCTTGTTTTTCGGATTCTCGTCCATGTCGGCCACGCCGCTCTCGTCACGGTCGAACGCCGCGTTGGCAGCGAGGTACGGCATGGTCATCTCCTTCGCCACACGGTCGTACACATCGTGTCCGGTCTCGATGTCGTGGTTGCCCACGATCACGGCGTCATAGCACAGATACGTGGCGATGCGGGGATAGATATGGGGCTCGTCTGCAGCCACATAGTTGAAATAATAGGCCGCATTGTCACCCTGCAGGTTGTCGCCCACGTCGATCAGCACGGGCTGCACACCGCTGGCGCGAAGCTCCTTCAGATAGGAGGAAACATTGGCCAGCGAAGTCTTGGCCGCCATGTTGTCGACATACGAAGAGTCGAAATAAGCCCCATGTACATCGGTGGTCGAACACACCGTCACGGTATAGGTGCCGTCGGCCACCGTCCCCTTCGAGGAAATCAGGGAAATCAGGCAGCCGATGCCGAAGCCCATGCCGAAGAGCGCGATGAGCAGGGCCGCAATATTCAATACACTTTTTTTCATGCTTTCTTATCTTTCTTATCGGGATTACAATTTGATTTCAAAGTCGTCGGCATCGTTGACCACCGGAAAGCGTTCGCGGTAATGGGCCAGCGGAGCCATCTGCAGGTCGGCCGAGAGGAAGCGCATGCCCCCAACCCTGTGGAAGTGGGCGATGCTGTGGCCCACATAGTCGAGAATCATCGACTTGCCGTCGTAGTCGCAAAGCGCGTCGCTGCCCACGCGGTTGCAGAACAAGGCGTAGGCTGCGTTTTCCACGGCACGGGCGCGGAGCAGCATCTGCGCCGCATCGATGCGGGAAGCGGGCCAGTTGGCGATGTTGACCAGCAGGTCGTAGCCGTTGCCCGTGTTGCGGCTCCATACCGGAAAGCGCAGGTCATAGCATACGTTCAGTTCGATGTTCCATCCCAGATACGGCACCGTGCAGCGGCGCTCGCCCGGCTCGTAGGCGGGACTCTCGCCCGAGGGTGAGAAGAGATGCCGCTTGTCGTAGTGCCAGGCGTGTCCGTCGGGCGCGATGAACCAGCAACGGTTTACCCGCGTTCCTCCGGCAGAACCGCCCAGGATCGTCGGGACAGAAGCGACCACCGCCACTTGACACGCGGCGGCGATGCGACGGAGCCATGTAGCGGAGAAGCCGTCTTCCGGCTCGGCTACCGCAGGGTTCATGGTGAAGCCTACCGAAAACGCTTCGGGGAACACCAGCAGATCGGGATGCTGCCGCATGCAGAAGTGCCGCACCGGCGCATCGATGCGTGCAATGGTCGCACGGGCGTCCTCCCACACGATATCATGCTGCAACAGGGCTGTCCTGAGGGTCTCCGCCATTCGATTTCTTGGATTTGATTTTATTGATTATCAAGGCAATCGCACCGTCTCCGGTAACATTGCCTGCCGTACCGAAGCTGTCCATCGCGATGTAGAGGGCAATCATCAGGCCCTGCATGTTCGCGTCGAAGCCGAGCATCGAAGCCAGCAGACCGAGCGCCGCCATGATGGCACCGCCGGGCACGCCGGGCGCCGCGATCATCGTGATGCCCAGCATAAGGATGAAGCCCATATACGTACCGAAACTGATATCCAGGCCCATGCTCAGCGAGATGGCATAGGCGCAAGCCACGATCTTCAGGATGCTGCACGACATGTGGATCGTGGCGCAGAGGGGCACCACGAAGTCGGCCACGTCGGGATCCACGCCGTTCTTGATGGCCTGGGCCCGCGTCACGGGAATCGTGGCGGCCGACGACTGCGTGCCCAGCGCCGTGACATAGGCCGGCAGCATCGTCACCAGGGCACGGAAAGGATTCTTATGGGCAATGGCGCCGGCAATGCAGAACTGCAACACCAGCACCGTGACGTGCATGGCAAAGATTACGAGGATGATTTTCAAGAACATGCCCAGCACGGGACCCACGTTCCCCTCTGCCCCCATTTCGAGGAAAATGCCGAAAATAAAGAGCGGCAGGATGGGAATGATCACCCGCTTGATGACCAGGAACACCACTTCGCGAAGTTCCAGCATCACACCCCGGAAATAATCGCCCTTGATGGCGATGAGCGACAAGCCGATGACAAAGGCCAGCACCAGCGAGGTGGTAACGCTCATCAGCGGGGGCATCTCGATGGTGAAATAGGGCTTTAGGTCGTTGGCGCCCATGTCGATGCCACCCAGCGACACGGCCGCGTCGCCCAGCAGCGAAGGATAGGCAAGCCGGCAGGTGCCATAGGAGAACAAGCCGGAAAGGATGGTCGACAGATAGGCGATGGCCGCCGTGATCAACAGCAGGCGCCCCGCACCCTTACCCAGTTCGAAGATGCCCGGGGCAATGAGGCCCAGGATGATAATGGGAATGAACAGGCCCAGGAAATTGCTGAAGATGCTATTGACCGTGATGAAGCAGCGGGTAAGCCAGTCGGGAAAGAAAAAGGAGC
>LUZC01000042.1 GCA_001603505.1 Bacteroidales bacterium Bact_11
GAGTGTTTCGTGCCGAATTGCGGGATTTCCAGGCACAAGTCGGATGCATCTACGACGTCCTGGGCTACGCCCCTCACCTCGTTGCCAAATACCAGCGCATAGCGCTTTCCGGGATCAGGCTGGAAATCCTGGAGCATTGTCGCCCCTTCGGCCTGCTCCACGCTTACAATGACGTATCCATCCTCGCGAAGATTGCGCACGGCCTCGATCGCCGAATCGAAATGCTCCCAATCCACGCTGAATTCTGCGCCCAGCGCGGCTTTGTGAATCTCCGGTGTCGGCGGCACAGCGGTGATTCCGCACAGACAGATTTTTTCCAGGCGGAACGCATCGCACGTACGAAAGGCCGAACCGATGTTGTGCTGACTGCGGACATTGTCGAGCACGAGGATCAGCGGCGCTTTCTTCGCTTTTTTGTAGGCATCTACGCCCATCCGCCCCAATTCTGAATTCTGTAGCTTTCTGAACATGTTTTTTTGTGGAATTGAGGCCGTAAATATAGGAAATTGTTTTATCTTTGTAGGACAATACGATTTTCTTATGAAACAAGACGTCCAAATATCCGACTTGATCCGCAAAGAAGAAGAGCGCCAGAGCGAAGGCATCGAACTTATTGCTTCCGAAAATTTCGTGAGCAAGCAAGTGCTTGAGGCTCTCGGCAGCGTTTGCACCAACAAATACGCCGAGGGTTACCCGGGCGCCCGCTACTATGGCGGTTGCGAGATTGTCGACCAGATTGAGCAGCTGGCCATCGACCGTCTCTGCAAACTCTTCGACGCTGAATATGCCAATGTGCAGCCCCACTCCGGAGCACAGGCCAACATGGCGGTGTTCTTTACTTGCCTCCAGCCGGGCGATACCTTCATGGGCCTCGATTTGGCGCACGGTGGTCACCTGACGCATGGTTCTCCGGTCAACATGTCGGGCAAAATGTACCACGCCATCGGCTATCAGCTCAACCAGGAAACCGGACTGGTGGATTACGACGATATGGAGCGCAAGGCGCGTGAATACAAGCCGAAGCTCATCATCGGTGGCGCATCCGCTTATTCCCGTGAGTGGGATTGGGAACGCATGCGTGCCATTGCCGACGAAATCGGAGCCATTTTTATGGTGGATATGGCACACCCTGCCGGCCTGATCGCTGCAGGCCTGCTGAAAAACCCCGTGAAATACGCGCACATCGTGACATCTACTACCCACAAGACGCTTCGTGGCCCGCGTGGTGGTGTCATCCTCATGGGCAAGGATTTCGACAATCCGTGGGGAATCACCACGCCGAAGGGCGAAATCAAGAAGATGAGCGCGATGATCAACTCGGCGGTATTCCCGGGCATCCAAGGTGGTCCGCTCGAGCACTGCATCGCCGCCAAGGCCGTCTCGTTCTACGAGGCGCTGCAGCCCGAATTCCGCGACTACCAGATTCAGGTGCAGAAGAATGCCAAAGCGCTGGCCGAGGCTTTCATCAATAAGGGCTACTACATCGTTTCGGGCGGTACCGACAACCATCTGATGTTGATTGACCTTCGTCCGAAGTTCCCAGACCTGACGGGCAAGGTTGCCGAAAAGGCGCTCGTACGCGCCGGCATCACCGTCAACAAGAATATGGTGCCGTTTGACAGTCGCAGCGCTTTTCAGACCTCCGGCCTCCGCGTCGGAACGCCTGCCATCACTTCACGCGGTCTTGTCGAAAAAGACATGCCCGGCATTGTCGAACTGATCGACAAGGTGCTCTGCAATGTTGAGAACGACCAGATCATCGAGGAGGTCCGCCAGCAGGTGAAGATGAAGATGAACGGCCTGCCGCTCAACCGCTGGTAGCGCATGACACGGGTGTTCGAGTCACCTCTTCCCGACATAAAAAGACCCTCGGCGATCGCCGAGGGTCTTTTTTGTCGGAAGCAGAATCAGAAGTCGAGGTCGGGGTTGTTGTAGTCGTAGCCGTTTAGGACCATACCGTCTCCGCTGTAGTTGATGGTGCGCTGGGGCTTACCCTTGGTATTGTAGGTCGTGCAGCTATGTTCTCCGATCTGTTCGGGCGGCAGGGCTCGGATGCGCTCGATTTCCTTGCTGAATACCTCTTCTGCCGCATAGCGGATCTGGCGTTCGGTGGTGGTCGGCGGACGGTGTTTGTAACCGCCATCTCGGTCGAGGTAGTCGAGGAGTTCAAAACGGCTGCCGTCGGCAAATTCGAGGATTGCGATCCAGCGGGGGCGGGACGTGTCTTCTTCCGAAAGCTTTTCGCCACAGTACGAGCAGGCGTGAATCCAACGCATGTCGTCGGCCAGTTTTTCCAGCAACTTCTCGTCGCCGCAGTAGTAGTTCCACCCTTCGATCGATCCGAGGGTGCGGAAATACACGGCATTGTGGTCTTCGTCTTTCTTGAACCAGAAGACTTCGGTACCTTCGTTGCCGTGAAGCTCATAGCGGAACGAGACCAAAGCGGCATCGTCGGCCGGAGTCCTGTTGCGCCAGGGGGCGAAGAGATCCTCCACTTTCTGGAAAGCTTCGTCGGCGCCTTTGGGCATGGCTTCGTAGCCGCCGCTGCTCACGTGTTTTCCATTGGAAAAACGCAGCGAAAGATCCCAGGTATCGCCGTCTTTCACGTCGAATCTCGGCTTATAACGCTCTTTGTAGCGGTCCATCCTGTATTCTTTGACGATGGCTTCAAGCGAATCCATCAAGGCAGCGTCCGTCACGAAGATGCGGTCGCGGTCGTCACCCAGTTCGATGGTAATGCGTACCTGATCGGCGCTCAGGCGTTCAGCCCGGTAGCCCCGGTTGGTATAGCCGCGCCAGCCGTGCGTGGCCGTGTAATAGAAGGAATCGAGATGTACCGATCCGTCGAGGATGTCGGGCGACTGGCACCCGAAGAAAGATAACATGGACATCAGGAGGATAAGTTTCGTCACGGAATTCATAGTTATTATTGAGCGTCGCGTTCTTCAATGCGGCGGACCTGCAGGCTGAAACAACGTTCCGTCTCGTTGCGGAGATCCATTTCTGAAATGGAGGGAACACCGTATCGCCAATTGTCGCCGGTAGAGCGGTCGAAATAGTCCATTGTCTCGATCTTCTGCCCGTTCTCGTATTCAGTCAGCAGAATCCAGCGTGGACGGGAAGTGTCTTCTTCGGCCGGGTTTTCTCCTGTGTAGGAGCCCATATGACTCCATCGGATGGTATTGGCAAGCATTTTCGCCAAGTCTTCGTCGCCGGCGTCACTGACAAAGGGTTTGTCGGCACCCAGAGGGCGGGAGGAAATCGTATAGATAGCGTCCTTCTTCCGGAAAGAGAATGCCTCGCTGCCTTCCTCGCAGCACATTTCGTAGCGGAACGAGATCAGGGCGATCTCTTCCGCCGGCTCCTGATCGAGCCAGCGGGAGAGAAGGCCTTCCACTTTTCCTATCGCTGCGGCGCCTTTTCCCGGGGGATACGCCATGTATCCGCCGCAGGAGGAATAGGTCCCGTCCGAAAAGTTGATCTCCATCGACCAGGAATCCCCGTCCATGATTTCCATCTTGGGCTGGTAATACCCGCTGAAGCGGTCCATCCGGTATTCCCGGACCAGCGCGTCCAGCGTATCCATCAGTGAACCGTCGGTTTCAAACACGCGGTCGCGGTCGTTGCCCACTTCCACGGTGATGCGGGATGCGCCGTTCGGCAGCCGTTCGGCCTTATAGCCGATGTTGCTGTAGGCGTGGTATCCGTGCGTGGCGCTGAAATGGATGGATGCCAGGGATGCGGGTGTTACGTGTCCGCATCCGAAAAAGGATAGCAGGGACATCAGCAGGAGAATGGAAATCACTTTTTTCAAAGGAGGGAAGCGCAAGGGTTATTTGTTTTCGCGATGCGGTTTGCCGTCACGGCCTCCTTCGCGGCGCAGGCCGCGGATGCCTCCTTCGCGGCGCCCGCCTTCCTTACCGTCCTTGCCTTCTCGGCGCAGACCGCGCGGACGGCGTTCCGGCTCCACGTATCCTTCCGGCTTGGGCTGCAGGGCGCGCATCGAGAGGCGCATCTTGCCGGCCTTCGGATCGTATTCAAGCAGCTTGACATCGACTTCGTCGCCGACGGCCAGGACATCTTCGACCTTCTCGGTCTTGGTCCAGGCGATTTCGGAGACGTGCAGCAGGCCTTCCTTGCCCGGCATGATCTCGATGAACGCGCCGAACTCGAGGATGGAGACCACTTTTCCGTGGTACACCTGGCCGACCTCGGGAACCGCGCAGATGCCCTTGATCCAGTCGAGGGCCTTCTGCATGTTCTCAGCATTATCGGAAGCGATGTCCACCACGCCTTCGGTGAGGTTGGTGCCCGGAATCGGCTCTTCGTCGATGTTGATGACGGTGCCGGTTTCCTTCTGGATCTTCTGGATGGTCTCGCCACCCTTGCCGATGACGGCGCCGATGAATTCGGCGGCGATGCGGATCTGGACGATGCGAGGCACGAACGGCTTATAGTCGGCACGCGGCTCGGGAATCACCTTGAGCATTTCGCCCATGATGTGCATGCGGCCCTGGCGCGCCTGCTCCAGTGCTTTCTCCAGCACGTCGTAGCTCAGGCCGTCGACCTTGATGTCCATCTGGGTGGCGGTGATGCCGTCGGCGGTACCGGTGACCTTGAAGTCCATGTCGCCGAGATGATCCTCGTCGCCAAGGATGTCGGTCAGGATGGCGTAGCGGTCGTTCGGGCGCTCGGCGTCGGTGATCAGGCCCATGGCCACACCGGCGACCGGCTTGCGGATCTTCACGCCGGCGTCCATCAGAGCGAGGCAGCCGCCACAGACCGAAGCCATCGACGACGAACCGTTCGATTCGAGGATATCGGAAACCACGCGCACGGCGTAGGGATTCTCAGGAGCGAGGGGCATGACGGCCTTGAGGGCGCGCATGGCGAGGTTGCCGTGGCCGATTTCGCGGCGGCCGGTGGCGCGCTGCGGTTTGGCTTCGCCCGTGGCGAACGGCGGGAAGTTGTAGTGGAGTACGAACTGCTGGTCTTCCTGGATGAGGACTTCGTCCTGCTCTTTCATGTCGAGCTTGGTGCCGAGGGTCACGCTGGCGAGCGACTGGGTTTCGCCGCGGGTGAAGATAGCGCTGCCGTGGGCGCAGGGCAGGTAGTCGACCTCGCACCAGATGGGGCGCACTTCGGCGGTGCTGCGGCCGTCGAGACGGCGGCCTTCGTCGAGGATAAGGTTGCGCATGGCTTCCTTCTCCACGTCGTGGTAGTAGCGCTCCACGAGCGGCGTTTTCTCTTCGAGTTCTTCTTCGGGAATCGTGGCGAGGAAGTCGGCCTTGATGGCTTCGAACGCGTCGGCACGCTCATGCTTCGGCAGGGCGGCCTTAGCGGTCTCGTAGCAACGCTGGTAGCAGGCGGCATGAACGGCTTTCTGCAGATCCTCATCTTCCACATCGTGCGGATAGTCGCGCTTGTTTACATCGGTGCCGAGTTCCTTCATGATCTCTTTCTGGATGCGGCAGTGGCGCTTGATTTCTTCGTGGGCGAACTTGATTGCCTCGAGCATGTCGTGCTCGGATACTTCCTTCATTTCACCCTCGACCATCATGATGTTCTCTTCGGTGGCGGCGACCATCAGTTCGAGGTCGGCGCGTTCCATGGCCTTGAAACCGGGGTTGATGACGAATTGTCCGTCGATGCGGCACACGCGGACTTCGGAGATCGGGCCCTGGAAAGGCAGGTCGCTCGTGGCCAGGGCGGCGGAGGCGGCCAGGCCGGCGAGCGCGTCGGGCTGGATATCTTTTTCTGCTGAAATCAGCATGACGTTGACAAAGACTTCGAGGTGGAAGTCGGCGGGCCAGAGCGGACGGATGGGACGGTCCACCAGGCGGGAGATCAGAATCTCATAGTCGTCGGGCCGGCTTTCTCTCTTCAAAAAACCGCCAGGGAAACGGCCGGCGGCGTAATACTTCTCCCGGTAGTCGACTTGAAGCGGGAGAAAATCGGTTCCTTCTTTTACTTCTGTTGCAGCTGTTACGGTCGCCAGGAGCATCGTTCCTCCCATTTTCACGACCGCCGAGCCGTCAGCCTGCTTGGCAAGCTTGCCGGTCTCGATTTCGATTGTCCGACCGTCGGACAATGCAATGGTTTTCTTGATAATGTTCATATTTCGTCTTGTGTGTCTTCTATACAAAAAAGGCCGCTGTTTCCCGGCGGCCTTGATTCGTTCCCTGGAGATTATTTACGGAGGCCAAGGGCCTTCACGATCTCGCGGTATCTCTCAATATCCTTCTCTTTCAAATAATCGAGGAGCTGACGACGCTTGCCCACAAGGCGGAGAAGGGCACGCTGGGTGTTGTGGTCCTTCTTGTTGGCCTTGAGGTGTTCGGTCAGATGAGCGATACGGTAGGAAAACAAAGCAACCTGACTCTCTGGCGAGCCGGTGTCAACATTAGACTTTCCGTATTTGCCGAAAATCTCTTGCTTCTTGTCTGCGTTCAAATACTCTGACATATTGCAAAAAATTGATTAAGGGCTGCAAAGGTAAGGATTATTTTTAACTCTGCAACTTTTTCTTTTGCAATTATTTTGCAAGCGCGCTCAGGCGTTCGCACAGCTGGTCGAGGCCTGAGAGGAGCTCGGCGCCGACCTGGTTGTACCACATGCGGGGCTTCACGTCGGGAGCCGGATGGTTCACCTTTTCGAAGAGGTTGTCGGCCAGGTCGCTGGCTTCGTTGATGAGTTTTTCCGTCTGGGCGAGGTCCTTTTCAGGGTGCAGCATGGCGAACATGAGGCAGTCTTCCACGAAGTCGCCGATCAGGAATTCGATATCCTTCTTGATATCACGAAGATTCATACGTGTGATGTTTTAAATGATTCGGGTGCAAAGATAGTAAAATATCAAGAAGATTTTGGCTATTTTTGCATAAACAAAAAACCACTGTCTATGAAAAGAGTATTTACTACCGCCATCCTTCTCCTTGCGGCCGCTTCCCTTTTTGCGGCGAAGCCTTTGAAAGTGAGCAAGGGCAGTCTCGACGTACTCCGTCAGGATGCGACTGCGACCTGGACCATCGACCTGTCGCAGGCAACCTTTGAAAAAGACCAGTCGTTCGAAGCATCGTACGAGGGCGATTTCCAGGCCCTTGTCCAAAGCATCAACGATACCTTCTTCGAATCCTTCAACAAGTTCAGCAAGGGCCTCAAGCTGGTCAAGGAGGAACCCGCACCGTACAAGCTGGTGTTCAAGGTGAAAGACTTCGAACGCAAACAGGGTCCGGGCATGTGGGGCAGCATGTTTATCCGGGTGACCGGCGTCATCGACATCGAAGACTGCGCCAGTGGTGAAACCGTCTGTGAACTGGAGGTAAACGGCGTCAAGGGCGATACAGATTTCGTCGAGGCCGACCGTTATCCCAAAACCATGGACTGGCTCTGCCGCGACATCTTCAAGATGAAATAACAATTCCGTCCACGTTTACGCCATGAAACGTGGACGGAAGAAAGAATTCTGAGGTCCCGTCCACGAGATTGCCTTATTTCGTGGACGGGGCTCTTTTCTAGATGGTGATGATGCCCGGTTTCTTGGTCAGGCCGAGGCCGGGTTTGTCTTCGAGGGTGATGCGGCCGTCGACGAGCTTCATGCCGTCGAAGCAGTCGTTGCCCAGCAGGTAGTTGCCGTCGAGGTCGGCCCAGATGACCTTCGGAGAGATCTGGGCGGCGGCGGAGATGGCCACCGAGGTCTCGGTCATGCAGCCTACCATCAGCTTCATGTGGAGCTGCTCGGCCATGGTGATCATCTGGCGGGCTTCCCAAAGGCCCGTGCACTTCATCAGCTTGATGTTGATGCCGTCGAAGGCGCCTTTCAGCTTCGGAATGTCGTAGATGCGCTGGCAGCTTTCGTCGGCCATGACGGGCAGCGGGCTGCGCTCGGTGATCCAGGCCGTCTCGTCGAGACAGAGTTTGCTCATCGGCTGCTCGATCATCTCCACGCCGCGTTCGGCGAGCCAGTAGATCATGTCGAGGGCATAGGACTTGTCTTTCCAGCCCTGGTTGGCGTCGATCACGATGGGGCGGTTGTCGCGGGCGCGGATCAGGTTGATCATGCGCTTGTCTTCGGCCTCGCTCATGCCGAGCTTCACCTTGATGATCTTGTTCCAGGATGCTTCGGTGATCTTGGTATTTACCATATCGTCGCTGGCGTCGTAGCCGATGGTATAGCAGGTGTACGGCGCGTCCTTCGGGTTGAAGCCCCAGATCTTCCACCATGGCTGTCCGAAGATGTTGCCCACGAGGTCGTGCAGGGCGATGTCGATAGAGGCCTTGGCGGCGGTGTTGTTGGTCGTCAGTTTGTCGACGGCGGCCATGATGGCCTCGATTTCGAACGGGTTGTCGAACTTCGGCAGCACGTTGTCGACCACCTTCTTGTAGAATTCGTGGCAGGAGGCCTGCGTTTCGCCGAGGTACGGCGGCATGGCTGCCTCGCCGTAGCCTTCGTAGCCGTCCCAGGTGAGGCGGGTGATGACGATAGGAGTGGTGGTACGGGAGCTGCCCGAAATGGTGAAGGTGAACTTCATGATGCCCTGGAAGTCTTCCCAGGCCAGTTCCAGTTTCTTGCTGCCCGTTTTCTTCTTGGCGGAGCTTCTAGCGAATAGCTGGGAAGGATGCCAGAGTGCGGCGCCGGCCGTCAGCAGCCCGGCTGTCTTGAGGAATGTTCTGCGATCGCTCATATTATCTAAAAATATACATTACTATTTGTGATGGATACCACGCCCTTTCCGCAGTCCTGGTTGCCGATGATGCGGCAGGCCCGGATGACTTTGCGGCTGTAATAGTCGGGCTGGCCTTCAATCAGGGAGTTGATGCGGACCACCTGAGAGGAGTGGATGATCTTGCCGTCGCCCATGTAGATGGCCACGTGGGTGATCTTCTCGGGCTTGTCTTCCGTGGCTTCGCGGCCGAAGAACACCAGGTCGGCCGGCTGCAGGTTGTCGAGACCTTCCGATACGTCGATCGGCTCGCCCGTCTTGTACTGTTGAGAGGCGTTGCGTAGGAGCATGTAGCCATTGAGGAAGTATACGCTCTTGGCAAAGCCGCTGCAGTCCACGCCCTTGATGGATGTGCCGGCCCAGAGGTAGGGCACGCCCACGAAGGTCCTGGCGGTTTCAAGGATGCGTGCGCGCGCCTGCTCGACCTGCGCCTCGGGCGCGTCGGCCGGGATGACGGCGGAGCGGCTGTCTACCCACTCGCGGAGATCCATGACGTCGGCGGTCGGCACGAAGGCTTTCTTGCCGTCGGGAAGTTTCACTTCCGTGTATTTGCCCGTCGTTCCCACATATTCCGCAATGTCGCCCCACACGCCGTCGCTCACGTGGTTCGCATCGGGCTTGGGGGCGTCGAGGAAGAATGTATAGTAGTTGGTGACGACCACCCTTTTGGCCGCTTTCCAGGCATCGAGCGTTTCCTGATCGGTCGGCACGATGGCCATCTCATTGACCCAGGCCTTGTAGCCGTCGGGGGTTTCGATATTGATCCAGTAGCCGTTTTCGCGGTAGTGCACCTTGACAGGCGTTCCCATCAAAGCCTGCGTACCGAGTTCGGCGGCATAGTCGGGTTTTTCGCGCATGTTGATGACCGAAAGGGCGGCAAAAGCCAGCCCGTTTTCGTCTTCCGGCTGCGGCTGCGGCGATTCGACCTGTTTTGCGCAAGAGAGGGCGAGCAGCGTGCAGAGGAGGTAGGTGAAAATGCGTTTCATCGCGGGGAAAAGAGTCTTTACAATCAACAAATATACAAAAAAATTATCCCACATTCGCCACAAAACACGCACATTCGCCCCAAAAACACCCCTTTTCGCCACACTGCCCGCCCGGGGGAGTGTCACATTGCGAAGGGATGGTTACCTTTGCGGCGATAATAATTAAAATCTGAAAAAATGGAAAAAGCTACAATCGAAGAGAAAGTTGTCAACATCATCTCCAACAAACTCGGTCTTCCGAAAGACGAAGTCACGCCTGCGGCCAGCTTCACGATGGACCTCGGTGCCGACTCTCTCGACACGGTCGAATTGATCATGGACTTCGAGAAGGAGTTTGGCCTGAAGATTTCCGATGAGGATGCCATGGGCATCAAGACCGTCGGCGACGCCATCGATTATATCGCCGCGCGCGTCTAGTCGATCTTCAGCCGGAACCGGTTTCCCATATGCACTACGAGGCGATCCGGCCCAATCGTTCCGCGATCGTCTTGTAGTAGCTCTTGGAAACGGGGATTTTCTTGGCGTCGGGATGCGAGAGAACCAGGAAGGCGTTGGCCTTTTCCCGCTTGAAAAGTGCAACGTTGTCGACATTGACGATATACGAACGGTGACAACGGACCAGCGAAGTGTCTTCCAGCTGTTTCTCCAGCCGCGTGGTGCGGCAGCGCATCAGATAGTTGAGCAGTTTTCCGCCCATCTCGTAGCGGATTTCCACGTAATTGTCCTGCGACGCGATATAATAGATGTCGTCGGCCGCAATGGAAATGCGCAGGATTCCGTTGAAATCGTAGAAATGGATGATATTGGTTGCCTGGGCAGGCTTCTCTGCTTCGGCGGCAAGCTTCAAGGCATCGATTTCCTCCGTCTTGGCCCTGTTCGAAGCGTATAGGGTAAAGATGGTGTAGGGAATGGCCAGGATCAGCCCTACGCAGAGCGAGGTGTGGAGCATGACCCGGAAGGTAATGGGGATGTCCGCCTCAAACCAGTGTCGGGTAAACAGCAGGTACACGACGCCGATCAGGATGAATTCGCCGAGAATCCACAGCAGGTACTGGCGTACCGTGACCGTGTGGCCCAGCTGGTAGATCATGATACCCACCTTGCTGGCCAGCAGGATGCCGACGCTCGACAGGTAGAACAGGACGGTTGGCCGCCAGACTTCGGGCTTGAGCCCCAACCAGATGGTCTCGGAAAAAGGATGATAGGTGAGCAGGAAGATAAAGGAAAAGATGACCACGAAGGCCACGGATTGCAGCAGGGATTGCCGGTGAAGGAGATATTTAGGTGCTTCCAATTCGATTCGATTTAGGCTTCAAAGGTAGAAATTTTTATGGAAACGAAAAGAATCGTCATAACCGGAGCGGGGGTAATCTCGCCACTTGGTAACAATATAAATGATTTTTGGTCAGCGATTTGCGCTGGTAAATGCGGCATCGGACGCCTCACTGGATGGGAGGAAT
The DNA here is from genome assembly GCA_001603505.1 of Bacteroidales bacterium Bact_11. Lineage (GTDB taxonomy): Bacteria > Bacteroidota > Bacteroidia > Bacteroidales > UBA932 > Cacconaster. Next base: position 11,167 of record LUZC01000042.1, read on the forward strand.
GGGACTTGCCCGTCTCGGTGGCCGGCCAGGTACGCCACTTCGATCCGCTTGCGTTCGGCCTCTCCCCGAAAGAGGCGCGCCGCGACGACCGTTACTGCCAGTTCGCGATGGCTGCGGCCGCGCAGGCGATGGCCGCGAGCGGCCTGGATACGGCTTCAAATATCGGCTCCGACCGGATGGGCGTGTATATCGGCTCCGGCATCGGCGGGCTGATTACCTTTGTCGCCCAGAGCAAGGTGCTGCTCGAAGAAGGGGCCGGGCGGGTTTCCCCGCTGTTCATTCCCACGGTCATTCCCAACATCGCCGGAGGTAACATCGCCATCAAATACAACGCCGAGGGTCCGTGCATGACGCATGTGGCAGCCTGCGCCTCCAGTGCTTATTCCCTCGGCGAAGCTTTTCAGGCCATCCGGCTCGGCAAGGCCGACGCCATCATCGCCGGCGGCGCCGAGGCGGTGATCCATCCCATCGGCATCGGCGGATTCGCCAACAGCAAGGCGCTCTCGCTTTCATCCGATCCGTTGAACGCCAGCCTGCCGTTCGACCGGCGACGTGCCGGTTTTGTGATGGGCGAAGGTGCGGCTGTCCTCGTTCTGGAAGAGTATGGGCATGCCCGCCGCCGCGGTGCACAGATCCTGGCGGAAGTCACCGGCTATGGCAGCACCTGCGACGCATACCATTTCACCGCGCCGCGTCCCGACGGAATCCCCGCTTCGCGGGCCATCGCGGAAGCCCTGCATGAAGCGGGCTACGACGCTTCGCGCGACAGCCTTTACATCAACGCCCATGGCACGGGTACCGTGCTCAACGACAAGTGCGAGACGCTGGCCATCAAACTGGCGCTCGGCGAAGAACAGGCCCGTCGCGTGGCCATCAGTTCCACCAAATCGATGACGGGCCACCTTTTCGGGGCGGCTGGTGCGCTGGAAGTGCTCGTTTCGGCGCTGGCCTTGCGCGACGGCATCGTGCCGCCGACCATCGGCCTGCGCGACCCCGATCCCGAATGCGACCTCGACTACACGCCGCTGGAAGCCCGCCGCGCTGTCATCGATATCGCCGTATCCAATTCCCTGGGCTTCGGCGGGCACAATGCCTGCGTAGCACTTCGTAAAATCTGATAATCAACTTGAACCATGAATAGAGAGCAACTGAAAGAAATCCTGCCGCACCGCGAGCCGATGCTGCTGGTCGACGAATCGGAGATGGACGGCGCCGTCGTCCACTCGAAATACCATGTCCGCGGGGATGAATTTTTCCTGCAGGGCCATTTCCCCGGTTATCCCGTGGTACCGGGCGTGATTCTCTGCGAGATCATGGCACAGTCCAGCGTGCTGCTGGTGGGCGCTGAAGAGATGAAAGTCAATACGGCATTCTACGCAGGTCTCGACGGCATCAAATTCCGCAAGTCGGTGTTCCCGGGCGACACGGTGAAAGTGGATGCGCAGATCGTTCAGCGTCGCGGCCCGGCTTTCGTCATCGCGGCGGAAGCCCGCGTGGACGGCGAAATCTGCTGCGCCGGCACGCTCAAATTCATGCTGGTACCCAACGAAACTTTGAAGCGATAATGGCATACAATCTATTAAAAGGCAAGAGGGGCATCATCTTCGGCGCCCTCAACGAACAGTCCATCGCCTGGAAGGCGGCGGTCCGCGCCCACGAGGAAGGCGCCCGGCTCGTGCTCACCAATACGCCGGTGGCGCTCCGCCTCGGCACGCTTAACGGCCTGGCCGAACAAACCGGCGCGCTGCTGGTTCCGGCCGACGCCTCGTCGGTGGAAGACCTGCAGGCGCTCGTGGCCAAAGCGCAGGAACACTTCGGCGGCAAGATCGACTTCGTGCTCCATTCGGTGGCTATGTCGATGAACCTCCGCAAGGGCCGTCCCTACGAAGCGGCGAACTACGATTTCTTCGGCAAGACGCTCGACATCTCGGCGCTGTCGTTCCACAAACTTCTGCAGGTGCTCTACGAGCGCGACGCCATGGCGGAATGGGGTTCGGTGGTGGCGATGACCTATATCGCCGCGCAGCGAGCGTTCGAGGGTTATAATGACATGGCCGACGCAAAAGCCCTGCTGGAATCGATCTGCCGCAGTTTCGGCGTGATCTACGGCCGCCGGAAAAGGGTGCGCATCAATTGCGTGTCCCAGTCGCCGACACTCACCACGGCGGGACAGGGCATCGCCGGCATGACCGAGATGTTCGGCAAGGCCGACGCCATCTCCCCGCTGGGCAACGCCTCTGCCGACGACTGTGCCGACTACCTCGTTGCCCTCTTCTCCGACCTCACCCGTCACGTCACCATGCAGACCCTCTACCACGATGGCGGGTATTCGATGACGGGGATTATCTAGAGGATTGCTTACCACGTCGCCGCCTCTTTCATCAGGGCGGCGATTTCTTTTGTGCATAGGTTGCCGAGGCTGCCGAGGTGGGTATGCCCCAGGTCGGAAGCCTTCAGCGAGGCCAGGGAGCCGTCGGGGCCGGTCTTTCCGTAGTGGAAACGCCCCTCGTTGACCTCGATGCCCACCTGCCTGTAGGCGTCGCGGAACGGTGTGCCCGCGAGGGCGCGGCGGTTGACTTCCTCCACAGTGAAGAGGGTCTCGTAGAGCGGATTCTCAAAAATGTGCGTGTTCACTTCCAGGTGCTGGAGCATGTAGCCGGTCATCTGCAGGCAGTCGTGCAACTGTTCCAGCGCGGGGAAGAGCACCTCTTTCAAGAGTTGGAAGTCGCGGTGGTAGCCGTGCGGCAGGTTGCTGCTCATCAGGGCAATCTCGCCGGAGCACGACAGGATGCGGTTGCAGCGGCCGCGTACGATTTCCCACACGTCGGGATTCTTCTTGTGCGGCATGATGCTCGAGCCCGTGGTAAGTTCGTCGGGGAAATGGATGAAGCCGAAGTTCGGGCTCATGTACTGGATGCAGTCGGTGGCGAACTTGTTGAGGGTCAGGGCGACGGCGCCCAGCGCATCGGCGACGGCCCGTTCGGTGCGGCCGCGTCCCAGCTGGGCGGCGATGCTGTTGTACACGGGCGCGTCGAACCCCAGCAACTCCGTGGTCAGGGCCCGGTCGAGCGGAAAGGAATTGCCATAGCCGGCGGCGGAGCCGAGCGGATTGCGGTTGACTACCTTCCAGGCGGCTTTCAGCTGCTCCATGTCTTCCGTCAGGGCCTCGGCATAGGCGCCCAGCCACAGGCCGAACGAAGAAGGCATCGCCAGCTGGCCGTGGGTGTACCCGGGCAGCAGCACGTCCTTGTGCTTTTCGCTGAGCTGCTGGAGGATTTCAAACAGGTCGAGGACCTCCTGCCGCACCTGCAGAAGCTCGTCGCGGAGGAAAAGTTTCACGTCGACCAGCACCTGGTCGTTGCGCGAACGGCCTGCGTGAATCTTCTTGCCCAGGTCGCCGAGTGCGCGGGTGAGCAGCAGCTCCACCTGCGAATGGATATCTTCCACATCGTCCTCGACCTGGAAATTGCCTGCCTTGACGGCGATAGCGATGTCGTCGAGGCCCTGGAGCAGGGCTTTCAGTTCTTCGGCCGTGAGCAGCCCGATGTGCTGAAGCATCCGGATATGGGCTTTGGACCCTTCGATATCGTACTCGGCGAGCCGAAGGTCGAGCTGGCGGTCGTTTCCGACGGTGAAACGGTCGACCGCTTCGGTGGCGGTGGTTCCTTTATTCCAAAGTGTACGCATGGAGTTGTTCGATCAGGTGGATATAGGTTTCGATGCCGGCGTAGATTTCATCGGTACGGATGTATTCATCGGCCCGGTGGGAGCGTGCGGAGTCGCCCGGGCCAATCTTCACTGCGTCGCAGGGAAGCAGCATCCAGTCGGAGGAGGTCTGTGAGGAGAAAGTTTCAAGGCCGAGAGCAGCCGCTGCTTTGCGCAGCGGGGAATCCGGCCGGGTGGCCGAGGCGCGGTGCAGCAGATTCCGGGCGGTGAGCTTGCTGCGGCAGAGCGCCTGGAGTTCGGCGAGGATTTCTGCGGGCGCGTATTGCTCGGTGGGGCGGATGTCCACCACGAACCGGCAGCGGTCGGGCACCACGTTGTGCGCCGTTCCGGCATGGATCTGGGTGACGCTGACGCGCACTTCGCCCATTTCTTTCGAGACTTTCGGGAAGTGGTGGGCCTGCAGCGTGGCGATATCTTCGAGGGCGAGATAGATGGCATTGACGCCCTCGCCGCGTGCCGCGTGGCCGCTCACGCCGATAGCTTCTCCGTCGAGCACGAGCAGCCCGCGCTCGCTGGTAGCCGCCTTCAGGCCGGTGGGTTCGCCGACGATGGCCCAGTCGGGCATCGGCAGAGCGCCTTTTTGGAAGGGCCCTTCGGGACCGAACAGCCAGCGGGTGCCGTGGGGGCCGGAGCACTCCTCTTCACGGACGAGCAGCAGCACGAGGTTGATAGCCAGGGGCTTTCCGAGAAAATGCCGGAACGCTGCCAGCATCGACACGACGCTGCCGCCGTCGTCGTTCGCACCCAGGCCGCGGATGAATCCGGGTTTTGTTCCAGCGTCGTATGGGTCGCGGGAATAGCCGGAGGCGGGTGGCACGGTATCGAGGTGAGCTGTCAGGGCAAGGGTGGGTTTGGCCGGGTCAGGCTCGGCGGCAACGGCGACGATATTGCCGTTCGGCGTGGTGAGGGCGATGCCCTGTGCGGTAAGCCAGCCGCTGACGCAGTCCACGACCGCTTCTTCTTCGTAGGAAGGGGATGGAATACGGACCAGTTCGCGCAGCAGTTCAAGGCAGTCTTCGTTATTCATCGTAGGGGAGTTCTTCGGGGTGATTTCCATAATATACACGCAGGGGATTCGACATCAGCTTGATGAAGCCTTTGACTTCCTCGGCGCTCCAGCCTTTCTGCGTCTCACCGTACTCGCCGAGTTTCGATTTCACCAGGTCGCAGGGGGAATCCACGCCCACGGTCGAGAAACTGCAGGGCCGAAGTTCCAGCGTCACGGTGCCCGTGACGTTGCGCTGGCTGTTGTCGAGCATCGCCTCGATGTCGCGCATCACCGGTTCCATGTACTGGCTCTCGTGGAGAAACATCCCGTACCACGTGCCCACCTGGTCCTTCCAGTATTGCTGCCATTTCGAGAGCGTATATTTCTCGAGATACTTGTGCGCACCGATGATGAGCATCGGTGCCGCAGCCTCGAAGCCCACGCGGCCCTTGATGCCGATGATGGTGTCGCCCACATGGTTGTCGCGTCCGATGCCCCAGGCCGCGCCGATTTCCTCGACCGCCTGGATGGCCGCCACCTTGTCGGTGAAGGTTTTTCTGTTCACGCTGCAGATTTCTCCCTTCTCGAAGCCGATGCTCAGAATTTCGGAGCCGCTCTTGCTGACTTGCTTCAAGTAGGCGCTCTCGGGCAGACCCTGTTTCGAATCGAGGATCTCGCCGCCGCAGACCGACGTGCCCCAGAGGCCCACGTTGTAGGAGTATTTCATCTTGGCGAAGTCGGCCGCGAAGCCGTGAGCGTTGAGATAATCCACTTCCTCCTGCCGCGACAGGTTGCCGTCGCGGGTGAGTGTGATGATTTCCACGCCCGGGCACATCACCAGGAACACCATGTCGAAGCGTACCTGGTCGTTGCCTGCGCCGGTGGAACCGTGGGCGATGGCGTCGGCCCCGATGCTCTTCGCGTAGCGGGCCACCGCCATGGCTTGGAACAGGCGTTCCGACGACACGGAGATGGGATAGGTGCCGTTGCGCAGCACGTTGCCGAAGATCATGTATTTCAGGCTCTTGGCGTAGTATTCCTGCGTGATGTCGATGGCGGCGAACTTCTCTGCGCCCAGCTTATAGGCATTCTCTTCGTTGGTTTTCAGCTGCTCGGCACTGAAACCGCCTGTGTCGGCGCAGACTGCGTGGACTTCGTAGCCTTTCTCGTGCGAGAGGTACATTACCGCATAGGACGTGTCGAGCCCGCCGCTGTAGGCGACCACGACTTTTTTCTTTTTATCCATATTATTCTCCGGGATGGTGGATTTCCAAATGTTCTTCCGGGTCGTAGAGCAGTCCCGTGCAGATGCAGACCCGGTATTTCTGCTCCTGCAGCACGGGGAAGTTGCGGCAGCCCTCGCATCCTTTCCAGAACTCGACGTCGTCGGTCAGGTCGTCGTAGGTCACGGGGCGGAAACCGAATTCGTAGTTCATTTTCATCACTGCCGCCGAGGTGGTCATGGAGAAGATCTTGGCGTCGGGGAACAGTTTCCGCGAGAGGATGAAGGTCTGTTCCTTGATGCGCCTGGCGATGCCCATCGCGCGGAATTCTTCGGAGACGATGAGGCCGGAGTTGGCCACAAAGCTTTTGCCGCCCCACGATTCGATGTAGGAGAAACCGGCGAACCGGCCGTCGTCAGTCAGGGCGATTACGGCTTTGCCGGCCAGAATCTTGTCGCGGATGTACTCCGGCGTACGCCGGGCGATGCCGATCTTGTCGCCGAGCGAAGAGAGATAGAGTTCGTGGCACACGTCCTCTGCGTATGGGAGGTGGCTTTCATCGGCCACCAGGACATTCACGTTCATAAGGCAGGTTATTTTTCAATCAGACGTTTCCCGATGCCCGGGATGAGCCGTTCCAGGTGCAGCAGCAATTCGGTTTGCGGCGCGTTTTCGCGCAGGATGAGCAGCAGGGTGTCTTCGCCGGCCACTGTGCCCATCAGTCCCGGGAGTCTGTGTTCGTCGATCAGCGCGCCAACCATATTGGCGCAGCCGGGCAGGGTTTTGACCACGCCCATCTGTCCGGAGATTTCCAGGCTCACGATGCATTCCCCGGCGCGGCTTTCGGGAAGCAGGATGCCCCGCTGGGGTTGTGCGGATTCAGGAAGGACGTAGCAATAAACCCCGTCTTTGTCGTGCTGCTTGGAGATACGGAGTTTCTTCAGGTCGCGCGAGAGGGTGGCCTGGGTGGTCAGTATCCCTTTTTCCGCCAGCAGCCCGATGAGTTCCTCTTGGCTCCGAATGACGCGGGTGCGAACCAGTTCTTGAATGATATCGGCTCGGTTATTCATAAAATAGGCAGAAATCTGTATAAACATTCAAATTTTCTGCAAATATACAAATAATTATTCATATTGTACCGATATTGTATTTTTTATTACCTTTGTAAAATAAGAGACCAAACGAAGCGTGTTTTGAAAAAGAGCGAGACGGGAAGAAGGGGAGAAGATGTTGCACTGGACTGGTTGCTGGCGCACGGGTTCCGGTTGCTCGACCGCAACTGGCGGGCGGGCCACAAGGAACTGGATCTGGTGGTGGAAAGTGCCCAGCGTGTACACATAGTGGAGGTTAAAACCATGACACCGCCGTTGCTGATCCGTCCCTACGAGAAGGTGGACAGCCGCAAACAGGCCTCGCTGGTGCAGGCAGCACGCAAATACATCGCGTGGCGGCACGTGTCCAAAGAGGTGCAGTTCGACGTGTTGTCCGTGGTTCTTGCAGAGGATGGCAATGAAGTGGAGTACATCCCTGAGGCCTTTTACCCGATTCGCTTCGGCTTGTAAGAAAAAATGACTATCAGACTCATCATATGAACAATAATCATTATTGCATCATTATGGCCGGGGGTATCGGCAGCCGCTTCTGGCCGGTCAGCCGCCAGTCGCGTCCCAAGCAGTTCATCGATCTGCTCGGCATTGGGCGGACCTTCCTGCAAATGACCTACGACCGATACGCCGGCATCGTGCCCGAAGAGAACATCCTCATCGTGACGGCCGAGCGCTATTACGGCCTGGTCAAGGAACAGCTGCCACAAGTGTGCGAGGAGAACATCCTGCTGGAGCCCTACAAGCGCAACACGGCTCCCTGCGTGGCCTATGCCACCTATAAATTGCTCAAGAAGAATCCCGAAGCAACAGTGGTTGTAGCCCCGGCCGACCATCTGATCATCGGTGACGCGCAGTTTCGCGATGTCATCGTCTCGGCGCTGGAGCATGCCGAACACAGCGATAATCTTTTCACGATCGGCATCGACCCGACGCGTCCTGAGACGAATTACGGCTACATTCAGTTCAACAAATCCAACACGGAGCGGGTGGGCTCGCACGACGTGTTCCAAGTCAAGACATTCACCGAAAAGCCCAATGCCGATCTGGCACGTGTGTTCCTGGAAACGGGTGAATTCCTTTGGAACTCCGGCATGTTCATCTGGAATCTGCAGGCCATCAAAGCCGAGCTTGAGCATTGTCTGCCGGAAGTTACGACGCTGTTCCGCGGCGGGGAGGAATTCTATTACACGCCGGGCGAGAAAGATTTCATCCGTCGCGTGTACGAAGATTGCCCGGCCATCTCCATCGATTATGGCGTGATGGAGAAAACCCAGCGCGCCTGGGTGTTCCCGTCGGATTTCGGCTGGAGCGACCTCGGCACCTGGGGATCCGTGTACGAGCGTGTTTCCAAGAGCGCCGATGGGAATATCGTCAGCGGAGGAGTCCAGATGATTGACGATGTGAAGAATTCCATTGTCCTGTGTACCAACCAGCAGAAACTGGTTGTGGCACGCAGCATCGATAACATGATGGTGGTCGACATGGACGATGTGCTGCTGGTGTGCCGCCGCGACGACCGTGTCGTGAAAGACGTGGTGACCGACTTGACAGTGAAAGACAAAATCGACCGTTACCTGTAGTCGCCTGAACCCATGAAAGAGAAAACGTTGAAAATTTCCGTCCAGTCCGAAATCGGCAAACTGGACGCTGTTTTGCTGCATACTCCGGGCGCCGAGGTCGAGAATATGACGCCTCGGATGGCCCAGCGGGCCCTTTACAGCGATATCCTGAATTTGTCGATCGCCCGGCGCGAATACGAGCAGATCGAGGGTGTCCTGTCGAAGGTGGCGCAAGTCTATCAGGTTCGCGACCTGCTGGCCAGGGTGCTCGACAAACCTGATCGTCGGCGTGCGCTGATCACGAAGATATGCCTGGCCGAGAAGGCGGGCAGCAGCTTCGCCACGTTGATGGAAATGCCGACACCGCAACTGGTCAGGGCTTTGATTGAAGGTCTTCCGGCCAAGATTGACACGCTGACGGCCTTCCTCAATGAAGACTATTACGCGCTTTTCCCGCTCTACAATTTCTATTTTACGCGCGACTCTTCCGTGACCATCGGCAACAACGCACTGATTTGCCGCATGGCCAATCAGGTGCGTGCCCGTGAAGCGATGATCATGGAAGCCATTTACCAGGGAAGCGGCGCTTTTTCCTGTGGAACCATCGACCTGCAGAACGAACTGCCCGCAGAAGGAAAATTGTTTATCGAGGGCGGTGACGTGCAGGTACTGCGCGACGACATTCTGGTGGTCGGCAACGGCATGCGTACCAGCGCTGCGGGCATCGACGCGCTGGCCCGGCATCTGTGTGAGCGCTGTCCCAAGGGGAAGCGGCACATCCTCGTCCAGCAGCTCCCTTCCGCACCGGAATCGTTCATCCATCTCGACATGGTGTTCACGCAGCTCGACCGCGACAAGTGCATGGTGTTCGAGCCGCTCATCCAGGGCGACCATACTTTCCAGACCGTCCACATCACACTCGAAGACGGACGTGTGAGCAAGATCCGCGGCGTGGCAGGCATCCTGCCGACGCTCCGCCGGCTGGGTTTGGACCTGGAGCCGGTGCGCTGTGGCGGTTCGGCCGACAGCTGGGTGCAGGAGCGCGAGCAGTGGCATAGCGGTTCCAACCTGTTTGCCATTGCGCCTGGCAAGGTGTTGTGCTATGCCCGCAACGAGGCGACGCTGGGAGAACTCGACCGCCATGGCTTCGAGGTGCTCTCGGCCCGCGACGTGATCGCCGGCAAAAAGAATCCGGCCGATTATGCCCGCTGCTGCATCGCTATCCAGGGTTCCGAGCTTCCCCGTGGCGGCGGCGGTGCCCGCTGCATGACCATGCCGCTCTCGCGCAAGCCGGTTGAATGGTAGGAGATATTTATTACTTTTGCGTTCTAATTTTGATACGTCATGGCAATATCCAACGAGAAGATTGAACAGATGATGGCTTCCATCCAGGAGCTGAAGGCGGCCAAGGAACAGGAAATCGAGGAACTGCGCGTGAAATGGCTTGGCAAGAAGGGCGAGATCACGCAGTTGTTCGAAGAGTTCCGGACTGTCGACAGGGAGCAGAAACGGGAATTCGGACAGCGTCTGAATGCCCTCAAGAACGCCGCTACGGCGAAGATTGAGGAGCTGCGCGCCTTGCTTGAGGAGATGGCCGATCCTTCCGCGGCTTCGTTCGACTTGACCAAGCCCGGCGACCGCATGGAACTGGGCGCGCGTCATCCGATTTCCGTGACCCGCGAGGAAATCATTTCCATCTTCAGCAAGTTCGGCTATTCCGTGGCGGAAGGCCCGGAGATCGAGGACGACTGGCACGTGTTCAGCGCCCTGAATTTCCCGCCGGAGCATCCTGCCCGCGACATGCAGGACACGTTTTTCGTAGAGCCGGGTGGTGACAACCCGATTCTGCTGCGTACGCACACATCCTCGGTGCAGGTGCGCACCATGGAAAAGATGCGTCCGCCCATCCGTGTGATCTGCCCGGGGCGCGTGTTCCGAAACGAGGCTATCTCAGCCCGCGCGCACTGCATCTTCCACCAGGTGGAAGGCCTCTATATCGACAAGAACGTTTCGTTCGCCGACTTGAAGCAGGCCATCCTGCTGTTCGCCCAGGAGATGTTCGGGGCTGAGACGCAGATCCGCATGCGGCCGTCGTATTTCCCGTTCACGGAGCCGAGCGCCGAGGTCGATGTGAGCTGTAACATCTGCAAGGGAAAGGGTTGCAACATCTGCAAGGGAACGGGTTGGCTCGAAATTCTGGGATGCGGTATGGTCGACCCGAACGTGCTCCGTGCCTCGGGCATCGATCCGGAAGTGTACAGCGGATTTGCTTTCGGTATGGGAATCGAGCGCATCGCGATGCTGAAGTGGCAGGTGAAGGACCTGCGCAACTATTTCGAGAACGACATCCGCTTCCTCCGTCAGTTCGAAGCAGCGATTTAGTGAAAAAAAATTTGGGAGTACAAAAAAAGTTCTTACCTTTGCACTCCCAACGCGGAAATAGCTCAGTTGGTAGAGCACGACCTTGCCAAGGTCGGGGTCGCGAGTTCGAGTCTCGTTTTCCGCTCAAAGCAAAAGCAGCAGCCTCTAGGTTGCTGCTTTTTGTTTTGCAGGAGACTCGGACGAAGCGACCCCAGCCCTCGCCCGGGGCAGCCTTTTAATCGTTTACGAGTGCACAGTAGTTTTTGTAGACGTCCCGCACGACATCGTCCCAGTTGAGATATAGGTCGTTTCGGGCGGCGGCTGAGATACGGCCATATCCCTCGGGATCAGACAGAATATCTATGATCATCCGGGCATAGCGGTCCTCATCCGGAGGACAGACGTAACCGTTGACGCCAGGGGTCACGGTGGCGGCGGTGCGGGCGCCTTCCAGGAAAACGGTGGGTGTGCCCTGGCAGGCGGCTTCAATCTGTACCAGGGAGTTGGCATCATATAGGGAGGGGAAGAGGAAGAGTTTGGCTCGGGCGTACAGGTTCTCCAGCATATCCTTGCCAGAAATCAGGCCGCACATGACCACTTCCTCCGCCAGTCCCTGTTCCCGCACGAGTTCGGTGAGCTTATCCTCATCTTGCCCCCTGCCGACGAACAGCATCCGGAAGTTCTTCAGGCCCATTGCCTTGGCTTTCGCAAGGGCACGGACCGTGAAGTCGATATTCTTGATGAAATTGATCCGTCCCACGAACAAGAAAACCGTGGCATCGGCAGGTATGCCGTAGGTCTCATTGACAATCCGTGCGGCTTCCGCAGGGTTTGCGACGGGACGATGGTCGGTGGCGTTGAGACGAACCTTACAGGGGGCGGTGAGTCCGTATTCGTGGAGATAGAGATCCCTGATGCCGGCGTTCACGGCCCAGCATTCGTCGCAGGCGTTGAACACGCGCATGATGGTACTCATCGCCATGTTCAGGGCCGGCTTGAATTTGAGGGGTTTTTCAAAGTCCTGCTTGTACTGCGAATGCAGGGTGGCCACCACGGGCAGTCTGTGTACTTTCCCGTAGAGAACGCCCTGTAAGCCCACTGTGAAAGGGGAATGGATATGGACCAGGTCTATGCCGCTCAGGATGAGCTGGGCCTCGAACCGGGGGTCCAGAGACGGGGCGGGAATATCGTAGTCGCTTTTGATGAGCGGCAACGATGCGCAGCGGAACACTTTGTACGGCAGCCGGGCGTCGTCTTCCTTATTGAATCCCCGGGTTTCGGGGCAGAACACCACCACGTCGCAATATTGAACGAGCCGACGGGCGTAATTGTCCACCACCTTAATGACTCCGTCGACCATCGGATACCAGGTGTCGATAAATAGTCCGATTTTCATATGTAGCTGACTTTTCGATTTTTTACGTAAATTTGTAAAACTGTCCCTGGTCATACGCTTCATGAAAAATATTCTTCTTCTTGCCTTCGCCCTGCTGGTTATTGTGCCGGCTTATGCCCAGCCTGACACCCTGCAGTCGTCCAAATCCCACCATTTCAGCGTCAGAGGGGAACTTTGGACAAGAGGCGAAATTCGTGCCGGAGCGCTGCCGGCCCAGAACGGGGAAGAGAAGGCTTATTTCCTGTCGGGAAGCACCCTGCTGGGTCTAGATTATCTGCATAATGGATTTCAGGTCAGGATCGCCCCCAAGCATTCCGGCGTGTGGGGCGCCCAAAACGGGGGAGACCTCAGCCTCGACGAAGGATGGATCTCGCTGACGCACCGCAGCGGCCTCTTCCTCAAGGTAGGCCGGCAGAAAATCGCCTACGACGACGAACGCATCATCGGCACCAACGACTGGGTCATGAACCCCAGCCGCCCCGATCTGATCAAGGCCGGCATCGACCGGGAGAAACACAAGTTGCATGTGCTCTTCGCTTTTAACCAGAACGCCGACAATGTAAACGGCGGTTCCTACTACAAGGATGGCGGCCAGCCCTACAAATCGATGCAGACGGTGTGGTACCACACCGATCCCCTGCCGCAGCTGGGCGTTTCGCTGCTCTTTATGAACACGGGGATGCAGAATCCCCTCGACAGCCTGAACGACACGCAGTACCAACAGCTGTTCGGCGCTTTCGTGGAGGGACGTCCCGGTCCCGTGGATATCCAGGCGTCGTATTACCGGCAAACGGGCCACTGTGAGTACGCGCTTCCCATCCATGCCTGGATGACCAGTATCGAAGCCGCCTGGCAGATGACGTCCCGCTTCCGGGTGAATACCGGATATTTCCATATGAGCGGCGACGAGAAGTTCTATGTACCGCCGGAAGGCGCCTTGGGCATGACCCTCAAGACGGAAGTACGCGGCTTCAATCCCATTTTCGGCTCGCACCACCAGTTCTACGGCGCCATGGACTTTTTCTATGTCACTACCTATTATGGCGGCAACACGCCCGGCCTGCAGGACTTTCATGTAGGCGTCAAATGGGATCCCTCCAAGACCGTATCCCTGCTTGCGTCGTATCACTACCTGGCAACCGCCATCCAGGTGCCGGAAACCACCAAGACGCTGGGGCACGAGCTGGAACTGTCCGCCTCGTGGACCCTCCTCAAGGACGTGACGCTCCAGGCGGGCTACTCTTTCATGGACGGAACCGAGACCATGGCGGTCCTCAAGCGTTCGCACAACCGCAATCATCTCAATTGGGGCTGGATCATGCTCAGCGTGACACCTGAATTCTTTTCGTATAGTTGGTAAACCTTGAAAAACGTATTATTTCCCTGCAATGAAACGAGTCGTCCTGGTTCTTTTGGCTGCGGTGCTGGTCGCCGCCGGCTGCTGTAAATCTTCTGACAATACTATCCGTACTACCGTGCCTGCGCGTCCCGCCGGACAGCAGGATGCCCTGGGTATGACGGCAGAACCCATCGAGACCGTGCGCATTGGCGTGGTGGGCCTGGGCATGCGCGGCAGCGATGCGGTGGAACGTCTGTCGCTGGTGCCGGGTGCCGTGGTGACGGCGCTCTGCGACCTGCTTCCCGGCCGCGTGGACGCTTCCGCGGCCGATCTGGAAAAGATGGGCAAACCGGCTGCTACGGGCCTGTACAGCGGCGAACCGGAGTCCTGGCGCGGCCTCTGCGAGCAGGGGGACGTCGATCTGGTGTATATCTGCACCGACTGGCTCAACCATTATCCCATTGCGATGTACGCCATGGAATGTGGCAAGCATGTGGCCATCGAGGTGCCCGCCGCGCTCGACATGGACGAAATCTGGGGCCTGGTGAACCAATGCGAGAAGACGCGCCGGCACTGTATGATGCTCGAGAATTGCGTGTACGATTTTTTCGAGATGACCACGCTGGAAATGGCCCGTCGCGGCCTCTTCGGCGAGGTGATCCACGTGGAAGGATCGTATCTCCACAACCTGGATCCCTACTGGGATGAATATTGGAACAACTGGCGCCTCGACTACAACAGTAAATATCGGGGTGACGTGTATCCCACCCATGGCATCGGCCCCGTGTGCCAGGTGCTGGGCATCCACCGCGGTGACCGTATGACCACGCTTGTGGCGATGGACACCAGGTCGTTCAACGGTGCGAAGATCGCCTCCGAACGCGCCGGCGAACCTGTGACAGACTTCGCCAACGGCGACGAAACCACCACGATGATCCGTACCGAAAAGGGCAAGACCCTGCTCATCGAGCATGACGTGATGACGCCGCGCCCGTACAGCCGCATGTATCAGGTGGTCGGTACAGAGGGTTATGCCGCGAAATATCCCATCCGCCAGTACTGCTTCCGAGCCGGTGAAAAGCGCGAGAAAACCATCTCCGGCGAAGCGTTGGAAGCGCTGCAGGCCGAATACCGGAACACGGCCGTGACGCCCGAACTGGAGCGCCTGGCCAAGGAGGTCGGCGGCCACGGCGGCATGGACTACATCATGGACTACCGCCTCGTTTACTGCCTGCGCCACGGCCTGCCGCTCGACATGGACGTGTACGACCTGGCTGAGTGGTGCTGTGTGGCGCCGCTTTCGCGACTTTCGCTGGAAAACGGTTCGATGCCGGTGGAGGTGCCCGATTTCACCCGTGGCGCCTGGGACCGCGTGCAGGGATTCAGTTACGCGCTGGCGGAGGAATAAACTATGGACGAAAGACTGAAACAGATTCTGGGCTGCTTCGCCGTGGAGGGCACGGTGAAAGACATCGTGCCGCTGGGCAACGGCCTGATCAACGATACATTCCGGGTGATGACCGACGGCCCGGACGACTACGTGCTCCAGCGTATCAACCAGGCTATCTTCCAGGACGTGGATCTGCTGCAACACAACATTGAATGTGTGACGCGGCACATCCGCGCCAAGCTGGAGGCGGCGGGGGAGACCGACATCGACCGCAAGGTGCTCCGTTTCCTTCCGGAACGGATCACGGGCAAGACTTACTGGACCGACGGTCGGGAGTGGTGGCGCGTGTCGGTGTTCATCCGCGATGCGTTGACTTTTGAGGCCGTGACGCCCGAATATGCCGGATACGCCGGCGTGGCGTTCGGCCGTTTCGAGGCCATGCTCGCCGACCTGCCCGACGCGCTGGGCGAACCCATCCCCGATTTCCACAACATGGAGTTGCGCGCAAGGCAGCTGCACGAGGCTGTAGCGAAGGATGTCGCCGGCCGGATGGCCAACCCGGAGGTGCAGGTGCTTGTGGAAAAGATGTATGCGCACGAGGAGGAGATGTGCAAGGCTGAGCGGATGTATCGCGAAGGCGTGCTGCCCAAACGCGTGTGCCACTGCGACACGAAGGTCAACAACATGCTCTTCGACCGCGACGGCAGCATTCTCTGTGTCATCGATCTTGATACGGTGATGCCCTCGTTCGTGTTCTCCGATTTCGGCGATTTCCTTCGCTCGGCGGCCAACACCGGCGCCGAGGATGACCCGAACCCGGACAATGTCTCGTTCGACATGGATATCTTCCGCGCCTTTGCCAAGGGATACCTCTCCACGGCCGGAGGGTTCCTCACACCCATCGAGCGTGAAAATCTGCCCTTCGCGGCTACGCTGTTTCCGTATATGCAGGCAGTCCGTTTTCTGGCCGACCATATCAACGGCGACATTTATTACAAGATTAAATATCCCGGCCACAACCTGGTGCGGACGCGTGCGCAATGGCAGTTGTTCTGCGACGTTCGACAGAAGCGCGAAGAAATGGCCGCCATCATCGGATAGCCTATTGCCATGAAACGTATATATCTTTTTGTATCCCTCGTTGCGCTGGTTATCACCGGCTGCGCGAAATCTTCTCTATCCCCGTCCGTCCACCCTGTCGCCGCTTCCGACGTCATCCCCGGCTTGACCGGAGATCTCGACCGCATCCAGCGTGGCATTGACCAGTGTGCAGCCCTGTGGCGTTCAGAAGACGGCTCTCAGGCCGACTTCGAAGCGTTTGTGAATCAGTGGCTGGCCACGACGCCCGAGGCACGGCGTACGCTCTACGATAAGATTGCCCGCGCCCTTGAAATCTTCAACACGCAGGCCAACCAGCTTACCATCGGGCTGGGCCGTCCTACAGTCCTGGCAGAAGGCGAGCCCGGCCCCATCGACTATCTGCTGAGCGGCTACGACGCAACGGCCCATTTCTCCGACGATATGTTCGCCAACAAGCTGGCGTTCATCACGGTGCTCAATTTCCCGCATTTCACGCTGGAGGAGAAGAATGCGCTGAGTCCGCAATGGAGTCGGCAGGACTGGGCATATGCGCGCCTGGGCGATGAGTTCACCGAGCGCGTGCCTGCCGAAGTCAGCCAGGCGGTGACGGCAGCCCGCAGTGCTGCGGAGGGCTATGTGGATACGTATAACATCGAAATGGGACATTTGTTAACCGAGGGAGGGGAGCGTCTCTTCCCGGAGGATATGTCGCTGCTCTCGCACTGGAACCTTCGCGACGAACTCAAATCGAACTATGCCGATGTGCCGCACGCCAGCGCGAAACAGGAAATGATCTATCGGGTGATGGAGCGCATCGTGACGCAGGAGATTCCCGCCGCGGTGGTCAACAATCCCGCCTACGACTGGGCACCGGAGTCGAACCGTATCTGGAAGGACGGGGAGGAAGTGTCGCTCCCGGCCGAGGGAGCCGTACGCTATGCCCACATCCTCGACCAGTTCCATGCATTCCAGCAGCTGGACCGCTGGTGCCCGGCGCTGCCGACGGCCATCGCCCGCAACTTCGAAGGCAGCATCGAGATGTCCGACCGGGAGGTGGAAGACCTCTTCATCCGTTTCCTGACCTCGGAGCAGGTGAAGCAGGTCGGAGGTGTCATCCGGGATCGGCTCGGACGCGACCTGCGGCCCTACGACATCTGGTACGACGGATTCAAGAGCCGTTCAGCCATTCCTGAAGACCGGCTTACCGCCGAAACCCGCCGTCGTTATCCCGACGCGGAAGCTTTCCATCGCGATATGCCGCGGATGCTGCGCAATCTGGGCTTCGACGCGGCGGAAGCGCAGTTCCTGGCCGACCATATCGTGGTCGAAGGCGCGCGCGGCTCCGGTCACGCCTGGGAGTGCCTGGGCCGCACGGAACCGGCCCGCCTCCGCACGCGCATCGGCCCGGAGGGGATGGATTACAAGGGCTACAACATCGCCGTCCACGAATTCGGCCATAACGTGGAGCAGGTCACCGACCTCTACCACATTGACTATTACACCCTGTTCGGCGTGCCCAACAATGCCGCCACGGAGTCGATGGCCTTCCTGTTCCAGGCGCGCGACCTGCAGCTGCTGGGCTACGGACGGCAGATGATCGACGCCAACGCCACACTCGATATTTTCTGGGGCATGTATGAGATCATGGGCGTGAGCCTGGTTGATATGTACACCTGGCGGTGGCTGTATGCGCATCCCGATGCTTCAGCCGAAGATCTTCGCGATGCGGTGCTGGAAATCGCCCGTTCCGTGTGGAACCAGTATTACGAGCCGGTGCTGGGCACACACGATGCGACGCTGCTGGCCGTCTATTCCCACATGCTCAACTATCCGATGTACCTGCCGAACTATCCGATCGGGCATATCATCCACTACCAGCTGGAAGAGCATCTAGCGAAATGCGGCAGCGATGCTGCGTTCGCTGCGGAGTTGCAGCGTATCTATGAGCAGGGGCGGCTTACGCCGCAAGCCTGGATGCAGGGTGCCGTGGGCGCTCCGATCAGCGTCGAGCCGATCCTCACGGCCGTCGGCAAGTTACTTTAATCCTCTGGCGCGAAGCAGGGCATCCGGGTCGGGCTCGGCACCGCGGAACCGCTTGTAAAGCACCATCGGCTCTTCGCTGCCGCCTTTCTCGAGGATATTCTTCCGGAAACTCATGGCGGTAGCGGGGTCGAAGATACCCTTCTCCTTAAACAGTTCGAAGGCGTCCTTGTCGAGCACCTCGGCCCACAGGTAGCTGTAGTAGCCGGCGCTGTAGCCGCTGTTGAAGATGTGGTTGAAGTAAGTGGTGCGGTAGCGCGGGATAATCTCGTCGATCAGGCCCATTTCCTGGCAGGCCTGCTTCTCGAAGGCCTCGATGTCGACGTCCTCCACCGACTGGAGCTCATGCCACTTCATATCGAGAATGGAGGCAGCGCAGAGCTCGGTGGTCATGAATCCCTGGTTGAAGGTGCGGGCGGCGAGAATCTTCTCCACGAGTTCGTCGGGAATCACTTCCCCGGTCTCATAGTGCTTTGCGTAGCCTGTGAGCACTTCTTTCTGGAAAGCCCAGTTTTCGTTGATTTGCGACGGAAGTTCCACGAAGTCACGGGCCACCGCGGTGCCGCTCACCGTGGCATAATGGCACTGGCTGAGGAGTCCATGCAGGGCGTGGCCGAATTCGTGGAACATGGTTTCCACGTTGTCGATGCTCAGCAGCGACGGGGTGGTCTCAGTGGGTTTGTTGAAGTTGCCTACGTTGACGATGATCGGGCGGACCATCTGTCCGTCGACGGTGACATATTGCTCGCGGACGTTGTTCATCCACGCGCCGCCGCGTTTGCTTTCACGCGGGAAATAGTCGGTCAGCAGCACGCCGATCAGCGAACCGTCGGCATCGGTCACCTTGAAGGCTTCCATGTCGGGGTTGTATTTCGGCGCATCGGCGATGGGTTCGAACTGCAGTCCGTAGAGCTTGGAAGCGGTATTGAACACGCCTTCGCGTACGTTCTCCATCTTGAAGTAAGGCTTGGTCTCCTCCTCGTCGAGGTTGAACTTGGCCTTGCGGACCTTCTCGGCGTAGTAGAACCAGTCCCAGGGCTCGATCTTCGCGCCCGCTTCAAGTTTGCCAGCGGCGATGTCTTCGTCCATGATCTTCTGCATGTCGTAGACTTCCTGCTTGGCGCGGGCCACGGCATACTTGAAAATATTGGCCAGGAACGCGTCGACGGCTTCGGGTGTCTTGGCCATCTTGTCGCTCAGGATGTGGGCGGCAGGGGTGTCATAGCCGAGCATCTTGGCTTTTTCTTCCTTGAGCTTCAGGATGTTGAGAATGATGTCCTTGGTGTCGTATTCGTTGCCGTTGTTGCCTCGGTTGGCAAAGGCATGGAACATTTCTTCGCGTTTGGCGCGGTCTTCCTCGGCGGCCATGGCATCGCGATACTCGGAAATCGCCACGTTGAACTTGGCTTTGAAGGCATTGTTTTCCTTGAGCAGGTAGTTGCCGAAGCGGTTGCTCAGGGTGGAGAGTTCCGTGTTGATTTCCATCATGCGGGCCTGGCCGGCTTCGTCGAGGGCGATACCGTTATCGGCGAACGAGCGGTAAATCTTGTCGAGCACCATTTCCTGTTCGCGGGTAAGGCCCAGCTGGTCTTTCTGCTTGTTGACGGCTTCCACCTTGGCGAAGAGATCTTTGTTGAAAGTGATCTCGTTGCCGTGCTGCGCCACGAGCGTCGTAGCCTCTTCCACGATCTTCTCAAGCGTCGGGGTGTTGTCGGTCTCGGCAAGGTTGAAGAGCACGCCTACTACCTTGGAGAGCAGGTTGCCCGATTGGTCGAATGCGCCGATCACGTTGTCGAAAGTCGGTTCTTCGGGATTGTCAATGATGGCCTGGATGTCGGCGTTGTGCTGTTCGATACCGGCTTTCAGGGCAGGGAGATAATCGGCCTCCCGGATCTGTTCGAACGGAGGGATGCCTTCCGGGGTGTTCCATTCCGTCAGGAAGGGGTTGGTGCGCTGGGTGCATGCTGTCATGGCGAAAAAGACTGCTGCGATGGCAAGAATACGTTTCATAAATGATTTTATCCGTTTATAATTGTTTAGACGCATGTTATATTCTACAAAATTACGTATTTTTGTCAAGCAAAAACAAAAAATCCTGTTATGGTCAAAGATATCAGCAAGTCTGTCAAATTCATCGGTGTGGACGATCTCGACCTCGACCTGTTCGAGAGCCAGTACGTTGTGCCCGAAGGTATGTCTTACAATTCCTATCTCATTCTCGACGAGAAGGTCGCCGTGCTCGACACGGCCGACATCCGGAAAGGCGAAGCGTGGAAGGCCAATCTGGTTGAAGGCCTGGCCGGCCGCACGCCCGACTACCTGGTGGTCCACCACATGGAACCCGACCATTCCGCGCTGGTGGCCTGGATGCTGGCCGAGTACCCGTCCGTGACGCTGGTGGCCACGGCTGCCGCCTTGAAGATGCTGCCGCAGTTCTTCGAGGGCATCGACTTGGAAGGCCGCACGCTCACCGTGAAGGAAGGCGACACGCTGTCGCTCGGCAGCCACAGCCTGCGCTTTTTGATGGCGCCGATGGTGCACTGGCCGGAAGTCATGGTGTCGTATGAAGCTTCTGAGAAGCTGCTCTTCTCGGCCGATGCCTTCGGCCGTTTCGGCGCCATGGAGAAGATCGCTTTCTGGAGTGCCGATGATGACGACTGGGCCTGCGAAGCCCGCCGCTATTACTTCAATATCTGCGGCAAATACGGCGTCCAGGTACAGAACGTGCTGAAGAAACTCGTCGGGACGGACATCGCGATGATCTGTCCGCTCCACGGCCCGATTATCAACGAGAACCTCGGGTATCAAATGGGTTTGTACCGGACCTGGAGCAGCTATGGCGTGGAAACCGAGGGTATTTTCGTGGCGTATGCTTCCATCCACGGCGGTACGGCTGCCGCGGCGGAACGCTTTGCCGAAATGCTTCGCGAGAAGGGCTGCCCGAAGGTCTCCGTGGCCGACATCACGCGCGACGACATTGCGGAATGTGTGGAAGACGCCTTCCGCTACGGCAAGATGGTGCTGGCCGCCTCGTCGTACGACGCCGGCGTGTTCACCCCGATGCACGACTTCCTTTACCGTCTTCAGGCCAAGGGCTATCAGAAACGCACCGTGGCCCTGATTGAAAACGGCAGCTGGGCGCCCAGCGCCGGCCGCGTCATGAAAGAGATGCTCGGTGCGATGAAGGAAATCACCATCGTGGAGCCGCTGGTCACCATCCGCAGCCGCATGCATGCTGAAGATCTTCCGAAATTCGAAGTCCTTGCCGACGCCATCCTGAATGCCTAGCGCCGACTCCGATGATTCGACTGGAGAACAACAGCGCGGTGGGCCCGTATCGGGTGGAGCGTTTCATCAAGGACGGCGTTTTCAACAGCAGTTATGTAGTGGCGGACGCCCAGGGCGGGCGCTGCTTCCTGAAACTGTTCGACATAAAGTCCATCCCTGCATCCTGGCTCCAAGAGGGGGAAGTGGTAGAAATCGTCAACAGCCGCGGCCTGAAACACGAAAATGTGATTTCTTATGTGGCCGACGGAAAGGTGGAACTGGATGGAACCTCGTACCCTTATCTGGCCATGCAGTTCTACAACGGCATGCTCTTGTCGGAAATCCTGAGCTCCGGACGCCAGTTTACCTCGGAAGAGGTGCGCAACGTCGCCTGTTTCGTGCTCGAAGGGCTGAAGTATCTCCGGAACGAGGGCCTGCACCACAATGATATCTGTCCGCGCAACATCCTTTTCGAGTCGTCTACCGGCAGGCTGATGCCGAAACTCATCGACCTGGGCCACGCCTGTCATGAAATCACCGACGGAAAGCTTCCTTTTCCGCTGGAAGACCTGAACCTGCTGTATACGGCGCCGGAAGCGATGGACGGCGTGTTTACCGATGCGAGCGATGCGTTTTCTGTGGCGGTGCTGCTCTATACGCTGATCTGCGGCCAGGAACCCTGGCGGGTCAACTTGGACGAACGGGATTCGTTTGAGGAGCGGAAGAACCGGATGAAGGCGGCCAGGCAGCGTGAGCCGGTCTGGCCTGCGGCCTTGCATGCCAGCGACCGCGTGTTGCAGAACCTCGTGCTGACGGGCCTGCAGATGAACCCGGCCAACCGTCCTACGCCCGCCCGGATGCTGGAACTGCTGACCGGCGAGAGCGTCGACGAACGGCAACGCACAGACAACGGCGTCAAGCCGAGGAAACCTGTGCCATCATCGGGACTTACCGCCACGACCGACGGAACGGAGCTGAAAAAGACCCTGCAGCGCAATACCAGCAGCGGCGGCTTTGCCGACGTGGCCGGCATGGAAGACCTCAAGAAGATGCTGACCGAACGGGTGATCTGGGTGCTCCGCGACCGCGAAAAAGCCAGGAAATACCGGCTGTTGCCGCCCAACGGCATGTTGCTTTATGGTCCTCCGGGTTGCGGAAAAACCTATTTCGCTGAAAAATTCGCCGAGGAATCCCACTTCAACTACATGGTGGTCAACGGTTCGGACGTGGGCAGCACCTACATCCACGGAACGCAGGGAAAGATTGCGGCGCTGTTCCAGGAAGCGGCTGCCAAGGCGCCCACCGTGCTCTGTTTCGACGAATTCGATTCTTTTGTACCGGCGCGCGGCAGCGAAGCCGCACGTCATCGCCCCGAGGAAGTCAACGAGTTCCTGTCGCAGCTCAACAACTGCGCCCAGAAAGGCATTTTCGTGATCGGCACCACCAACCGGAAAGACATGATTGATCCGGCCGTCCTGCGAAAGGGCCGTCTCGACCTGTTGGTCGAAGTGCCTGCTCCGGAGCCCGAAACACGCCGACAGATGTTTATCCATCACCTCAAGGGCCGGCCACTGGCCGATGACATCGATTTCGACCGCCTGGCCGCCCTGACCGACGGCTACGCCTCCTCCGACATCGCCTTCATCGCCAACGACGCCGCCCTGGTCGCCGCCCTGGCCGACGAGCCCATCACCCAGCGACACCTCGAGGATTCGATCCGCTGCAATCCGTCATCCCTCGCCCGCAAGGACGAGCGCATCCCCATCGGTTATCGATAGTTTTGGTACGGAATTAGAAAGAATTCCTATCTTTGTGCGCCAATAGCACGAAAGAAAACCATCTGATGAAGAAAATACTGACGCTCCTTTGTCTGTCGCTGGCCATATTCACGACCTATGCACAGCAAATTGAATGCACATTCACGCAGGACAAAACCATCCAAGCCTCCGGTAAAGTGATCCACTCGGAAGGCGTTATCTCCTTCAACGGTTCCGACCAGCTCACCATGACCTATACCAAGCCTGCTGGTGAATACCTGGTTATCTCAGGCCCGATGCTTCGTTCCAACGCCAATGGCCAGAGCATTTCCGTGGATACCGACAAGAACGCCCGCTTCCGTTCGTTGCGCAACACACTGCTCAATTGCATCACGGGCCAGTATGAGCAAGCCGCTGCCGACAACGATGCGGAATTGCAGGTTTCTGAAAAAAGCGGGGTGAAAACCGTTTCGATGAAAGCGCGCAAGAATGCGCCCCGGGGTTATTCCCGGATTGTGATGGAATACATCAAAGAACTCCCCGTGCGCATGGTACTTGAGGAGTTTGGCGGTATCTCCACCGAGTATTTCTTCAAATATTAAAGGACGGGCTCCCCCGGTTATTTCCCTTTCTGCCGCTTGCGCTGCCGATACTGCATCGGCGTAATTCCTTCCGTTTTCTTGAAGAAACGGGTAAAGTAGGAATTGTCGTTGATGCCGATGGCGGCGGCTACTTTCGTAATGGGCATCTGCCCTTCCCGTAGCAACGACTTGGCCATGGAGAGGCGGGAAATCTCGATCCATTCGATGGCGGAATGGCCGGTGTGGTTGTGTACCAGCCGATTCAAATAGTTGGGCGTAATGTGGAGGTCTTCGGCATAGTCGGAAACTTTCCGTATGGGGTTGTTCCGGCAGAAGACTCTTTCGAGGAACGAGTTGACCAGGGCGTTTCCCGGTTGGTTCGACGGCATTTCCATCCTGCAGAGAAGCAGGTCGAGTCCGCTTGCGATCAGGGGAAAATCCTTTTTCGGGAATGCTTTCAGGATTTGATGGAGGAGGGCGGTCGTGAAAGCCGCTTCTTCCTCGTCGAATTGCTGGAGGATCGGTTCAAGGGAGTGGAGACAAGGATGAGAAATGTCTTTCAGGATTTTGATGGAAAAACCCCCTTCAAAGCCGCTGCAGTCGTCGAAATGACGCACCGAAAAAGGCACGTTTCTCGGCACCAGGAGAATCTGACCGCTTTGGCAAAGATAGGGTTTTTCCGCAGCTTCCACCAACACCTCTCCTTCAAGGAGATACAGGAAAGAAAAAAACGGCAGATGCACTTCCGGCGTTTCCGAAGCATCAAGATATTCGTCGAATTTCATCTCTCTGATATAGAAACTGAAATCGGCGGGATTGCCTTTGGGTATCCAGTAGGGATGGGCTTTTTTCATGACATGGCATCTTGCTCCTGTTTTTCCAGATAGGCGACGACGTCACCAACGGTTTCGAAAGTGGCCAGGGCTATATCGGGGATCACAATGCCATATTGGTCTTCAATACGCATGAGCAATTGCAGGATGTCGATGGAATCGGCCCCCAGATCTTTCTTGATGCTCGTTTCAAGGGTGATGGTTGCCGGATCTTTCCGGAGTTGTTTGGCCAGGATGGCTTTTACTTTATCAAACATGGTTATTCTTCGTAATGTTCGTATTTTGCGATTTCAGCTTCGATTTTTGCGGCCAGACGGCTGGTCTCCATGCGGTAAGCCTGCTCGATGCATTTCTCTACGGCGACAGCCTTGCTGCTGCCGTGTCCCTTGACCACGACCTTCGATGTTCCGAGGAGCACGCTTCCTCCGTAGTTCTGGTAGTTCATGAATTCTTTTTCATCCATGAACATCCGTTTCATCAGCAATGCGCCCACTTTGTAAAGTGTACGGGAGTAGATGTCTTTCTTGAGTTTCTTCAACAGTTCGATGGCCGTGCCTTCCGTGGTCTTGACGAGCACATTGCCCGAAAAGCCGTCGGCAATCACCACATCGTAGGCGCCCGACAGCAGGTCGCGGCTCTCCATGTTGCCCACAAAATTGACCGACGAGGTCTCCTGCAGGAGTTTGTACGCTTCGCGGCGGATGTCATCGCCCTTCTCGGCTTCCTTGCCCACGTTGAGCAGGGCGGTGCGGGGGCGGGCCACGCCGTACACGTTTTCAAGATAGAGACTAGCCATGATGGCGAACTGACGCAGATGTGCCGGAGTGACTTCCACATTGGCGCCGCTGTCGCAGATGCCCACGATGCCGCCGGTCATGGAAGGCAGCAGCGGGCAGAAAGCAGGGCGGATAACGCCGGGGATGCGTCCGAGCCGTACGAGAGCGCCGGTCACCAGGGCGCCGGTCGATCCAGTCGATACCATGGCGGCGATGTCGTCTTCGTCGCGCAGCAGGATAATGGCCTTCATCATCGAGCTGTTGCGCTTGAGCCGGATTACATCGGTAGGTTTCTCGTCGCAGCCGATGACTTCGGGGGCGTGGACGATGTCGAGCCGTGACGCGTCGTACTCCTTTCCGGCGAGTTCGGCCTTGAGCAGCGCTTCATCTCCCGTGAGGATCACATGCAACTCGGGATTCTTCTGCAGTGCGGCAAGGGCGCCCTCTACGGGGGCCTGTGGCGAATGATCACCGCCGAAGCAGTCGATGAGGATCTTGATCATGCCAGTTTCTTTACATACGCGCGGCGGCGCTTGGCCTGAACGGCCTGGAAGCGGCGCCACATGTTCTGGATAGCGTAGTTGTCTTCGAGATTGAGGTTGGTCTCGGCATATTCCACGTCAGTGTCCTGCAACATGTGCATGATGGCTGAAGTAAAGGCCGAAGAAACGCCCTTGTTGAGGTACTCCGGCTCTACCCCGATGAGGCAGAGGTCGATGATCTTCGGATGGCGGATGCAGCGCAGAAGCCGCCACAGCACGCGCGGTGTGAAACGGCCGCGGGTTCCTGCCAGCGCCGGGGCAAGGGCTGGAATGGCGAAGCCGAAGCACACGATACGGTCGTTTTCATCGAGAACGACGGCTGCGTATTTGGGGTTGATGACGAGGCGAAAATTTTCGATCATCAGTTTTTTCATCCCTTCGGTGAAAGGGACTGTGCCGTAAAGGCTTTCGTACGACTTGTCGAGCAACCCGAAGATACCGTTGGCATAACGGTTGATAAAATCACGGGCGCCGGAGGATGGCCCGAAATGCAGCTTGTAGCGCCGGAAAATAAAGTCGGTGAGTTTGTCGATTTCTTCCGGATCTTCGTCGGGAGCGGGGCCGTAAAGCCGGGATTCCGTCCAATCGACTTCCTTGACGAATCCCAGCTGCTCGATGTGCTGCTGGTAATAGGCGGCGTTATACTGTTCCTCGAAGGTCTGCGGTTGGTCGAAACCCTCGATCAGCAGGCCCTCGCGCTCCAGGTCGGAAAAACTCAATGGCCCGCAGATGGTATCCATGCCTTTTTCGCGGCCCCATTGCTCGACGGCATCAAACAGCGCTTTTGACACGGCCGGGTCGTCGATGGCGTCGAAGCGGTTGAATCGAACCCGCTTTTCTCCATTTTTCTCGTTGGCCGCCCGCTGGATAATACCCTGGATGCGTCCGGCTATCCGGCCGTCCTTGTAGGCGTTCAGGCAGATCCAGTCGCAGCAGTCGCTATAAACGAATCCTGGCCGGAACATCTTCCGCTCATCGGAATACAGAGGCGGGATGAAGTAGGGATTGTCCGCATAGAGGTCGAGGGGAAAATTGAGGAATTCCCGTTGCTGGCGCCGAGATTTTACTTCTTTGATTTCAATCATATTATCGGTGGATAGCGTGGAAGCAGACGCCGACGCCGTTGGGGCCGGAGTGGCTGCCTGCGGTTGGGTTGGTGATGACAAATTCGATATCGAGGTCGTCGCCGAAGCGTTCCTTGAGCGCATGGGCGAGCTCCTTGGCCAGCTCCGGCGCATCGGTGTGACCTACATAAAAACGGTGTCCCTTGATGTCGTCGCCCAATTCGGCTACTTTGCCGAGTAAATGTTCCATCGCCTTGATGCGGCCTTTTTCTTTGCCGCACGACACCATTTTACCTTCGGCCGACATATAAATGATGGGCCGGATGCCAATCAGCGTGCCCATGGTGGCGGCCAAGCCGCTCACGCGCCCGCTGCGCCGAAAGAACTTCAAGTCGTCGGCATAGAAGTACATGGCATAGTGATCCACTTCGGTCTTGGCCCATTCCAACACCTCGTCGAGACGCTTGCCGGAGAGCACAAGGTCGCCCACCGCGCGCACGATGGCATAACTGATCGTGGTAATGCCCTTGGTGTCGATTTCTTCGAAACGGCGTTCAGGATACTTCGCCCGGAGCTCGGAAACGGCCTGGTCCATAGCATCGAAAGTGATGGTCATCGCACGGGAGAAGTGAACGTAGAGAATGTCGTTGCCAGCAGCCAATTCGGGTTCGAAATACTCGATGTAGCGCTCTTTTGAGATGGCGCTGGTGGTGGGTAGCACACCGCTGCGCAGCATGTCGTAGAAGGCATGTCCGTCAAATTCATCGAAATCTACGTAAGGGTAGACGGTCTTGGCATCAACGCTGTAGGGCATGCTGATGAGTTTGTAACCGTATTCCGCCGCGACTGCGGGCGTGATGTCGGTGTCGGTGTCAGTATAAAGTGTCAACATAGCAGTAGGATATAATCGTAAACGGGTTGACCGCCTTCGATAAGGGTGGTCTCGGTGCGCGGATAGGTGGTGGAAAGGACATCGGCGATTTCCTGCGCTTCTGCGGCCGGTACGTCGGCGCCTGAGAAAAGGACGGCCAGGTCGTGGCTGCCGATATTGAGTTTCTGCGCCAGTTGAAGGATTGCCTGCCGGCGGTCGGCATCGCCGCAGAGGATATCTTTGCCGCTCATTCCCAGATAGTCTCCGGTATGACCGGCCTGCGAGTCGCGAATGGCGCGCGACACCTGCCCGGTGACCGTGCCTTGGACGCCTTCGGTGAGTTCGGGAACGATGTCGTCGACCGTTTCGGAGGTATCGAGGCAAGCCAGGGCATAATACCCTTCGCCGAGGCTCCGGGTGGGGATGACCTCGATGCGGGCCTTGTCGTACATCGAAGCGGCCTGCCGGGCAGTAAGCAGGATGTTGCCGTTATTGGGGAAAACGAGGATACTTTCGGCACCGATACGGTCGAAAGCATCCAGGAAAGCCTGAACGGGCGGATTCATGGTTTGTCCGCCTTCGATCACTTCGTCGGCGCCCATGTCGCGGAAGGTCTGTTGCAGCCGGGCGCCGGCAGCGACCGTTACCACACCGAGTGCTTTTCCTTTCCGGTGGAAGCGTTCGTCCATGTGGTTTTCGTGGTGCTGCAGCGTCATATTCTCGATCTTGAGTGTCAGGAATTCTCCGTACTGCTGGCAGTGGTTGAGGATTTCTCCGGGCGTGTGCGTGTGGACATGGACACGGATGAGCGTTCCGTCGCGGAAAAACACCAGCGAATCGCCGTGGGCGGCGAGCCAGTCGGCAATCACCTTTTCATCGAAGGTATCGAGGTCAACCTTGCAGCGCTGGAGACGCAGCAGGAACTCGGTGCAGTAGCCGAATTTCAGCACGCTGTCTTCGGTGAAGGCGCTCAGGTCGACATGCTGTGCCGTTGGAGCGGTGCCTGTTTCGGGCAGTTCTTCCACTTCTCCTTGGAGGGCAGCGCGCATGCCTTCGGCTACGTAGAGCAGTCCGGCACCGCCGCTGTCCACCACACCGGCTTTCTTCAGTACGTCGAGCAACTCGGGCGTGTGCTGGAGCGAAAGGTCCATGGCGGAAATCAGAAGGTCGAAATATTCTTCAAAGCTGCGGCTCCCCGAGGCAGCTTCTACGCCTTCGCGGAAGACGGTCAGGATGGTGCCTTCCACAGGCGTGGGTACGGCGTGATAGGATTCTTCAACGCCCGCCTTCATGGCTTTGTCGTAAGCCTTGATGTCGGCGGCCTTGCATCCGTCGAGTCCCTTCGCTATGCCGGCGAAGATGCGCGAAAGGATCACGCCTGAGTTGCCCCGGGCGCCCATCAGCATCCCGTCGGAGACGGAGCGGGCCGTTTCGGCGAGGGTGCTGCCGCTGGCGTGTGCGCCAGCCTCGATGGTCATATACATATTGTCGCCCGTGTCCCCGTCGGGGATGGGGAAGACGTTGAGGTCGTTGATGGCTTTGCGGTGGGCGTTGAGGCGTGCAGCGCCGCTGCGGACCATGTTCAGATACAGGTTACCTTCCAGTAGTTCCATGGGTATCGTCGAGTTTAAGACTCTTCCGGAACCATTTCCGGCCGAGCAGCTTGTGGAACACGAAAGGTTCTAGCGAGTAGGTCATCAGGATGGTGGAAAGCATGCCGATGAGCGTAATCTTACCGGTTGAACTGATGGCGGGATGGGTTGCGAAGATCAGCGAAGTGACCACGATGATGAGGATCATCGCCGAGAAGAAGATGGCGACCTTGTGGTATTCCAGACGGTCCTTGCTGCCCGTACGCGCCTCCTGCAGCAGGCCTTCCATCACGAAGATGCTGTAGTCCACGCCGATGCCGAACACAAAGGTGGAAATCACGATATTGATCATGTTGAATTCCAGCCCGAACAGGGCCATCAGCCCTTGCAGGACATACCACGACAGGAACATCGGGAAGAAAGCGATAAGCGCTACCCATACGTTGCGGAAAGCCACCAGCAGCACCAGCAGCACGAACAGCGAGGAAATCCAGAGCGTGATGTTGAAGTCGTCGTGAATAATCTCCACCAGGTCTCGGCAATAGTAGAACGGTTCCAGCACCAGGGCATGGGGTCCGTCGGTCAGCCCCTCGATCACCTTATCCATGTCTTCCTGAGCAAAGGAAACCGACGTAAAGATCATCTTGCGGCCGCTCGCCTGCTCTTCAACATAGTTGGATAGCAATTCCGGAGGAATGATGCCTTCGTCAATCAGCGAACCGGGTTCGTAGTCGGCTTCCACAAGCGAGAAGAACGGCGCAAAGAGGGCTGGATCGAGGTGGTTCCGTCGGGCGGCTTTTTCCAGCGTCCGGCGTGCGGCTGCTTCCCGCTGCGGTGTCCAGAATTCTTTCCAGGCCCGGATGCGTTCCTCCTGATCGCGGGTGGTCTGCAGCAGCAGGGGAACCAGCGAATTGTACCCTTTCACCAGGCCGGTTGCGTGGAGGGCTTCCAGGCGGTTTTGCAGCAGTTTGTTGTATTCGAGTGCCTGGTCGAGGTCGTTGTCCCAGGCGGCGAAATAGAGATCCATGTAGCCGCTCTGGTTTTTCTCATTGTACAGGTTCTGGCTTTCGATCTGCTCGGGATAGTCGAAGTCGAGATTACGCAGGTCGCTGTCGAATTTCACACGCGGGCTCATGATTACACCGACGACGATAATGACAAGCATGACGCCGAGGATCAGCCAGTTCCGGTCCCAGGGGAGGTTGTTGATGCGATCGATCAGCGGGAAACCGCGGTCTTCCTTGCGCCCGACGTGCTCTGGTTTGAGAAAATGCGGCAAAAACACCAGAACATAAAAGGTGCTGCCAACCAGAACAAATGTGGCGAACAGGCCGAAGTCCCGCAGCAGGTCACTTTCCGTGAACAACAGTGCCAGGAAGGCGCCCACGGTGGTCAGGCAGCCCAGAAACACGGGCGTCGCTTCTTCACGCAACGTCTGTTCGGCATTCCCCACATAATAGAAATGGATGAGGATGTGCAGGCAGTAGCTCAGTGCTACGCCGAGTACGACGGCTCCTACGCCCAGCGCCATGATCGACATAGATCCCTTGACCCAGTAGAGACCTGCCAGCGCGAACACGGTGCCGTAGATTACGGGAGACAGCAGATGCCCCAGAAATGCGGGTTTCCGGAAGCAGATCAACAGGAGGATGGCAATGATCAGGAGCGAGATGCCGACCGACTTGGCCAGGTCCTTCTTGATGGTGCGGGAATTGGAAACGGCGCCCAGCGGTGCCCCGTGAATGAGGATGCGGGCGTCGGGATGCTCGGCTTCAAAGCGCTCCTGCTCCTGCTTGAGGATGCGGTAGAAGCGAATGGAATTGTAGGAGTCGGTCTGAGAGAAGCGCGGCGTGAGGAATGCCAGTGCCACCGTTTTATCGGGGCAGAAGAAATGGCCGTCCTCTACCGTGAAATTGCTGATCTGGAGGCCGTCGCCCCCAAGGTATTTGTCGAGGAACACCCCCCGCAGATTGAAGGGGTCGGTGCACACCATCTGGGTAATGTCACCGGTCATATCCTCTTCGATGAGGGCGACGTTCCGTTCCATCTGCGCTTCTACGGCATCGGGTTCCAGTGCAGCTGCGAAGGCGGCATAACAAGACGTGTCGATAAAGGTGGGAAGGTGTTCGAAACCATAGTCCATCGCACCGAGCGCCGTTTCTATGTCGAGGGAACTGAGGATGCCCACGATGAACCGGCCTGCCGTATCACGGGCGCGGAGGGCGTCGGTGAATGTATCCACATAGTCGCCCATGGTCCAGGTGTCGAGCGCCTGGTCGGGGTCGGCAGCCGTGATCTGGATGAAAATCTTGTCTTTGAGGCCGATATCGCTGAAGGCAAGCTCCGTGTCGAGGCTGGAACGGGGCATCAACTTGATGATGTCTTCCTCATACCGGAGTTTGAGGCCGAAAAAGATAAACAGCGCGCTGGTCAGAGCCAGAAAAAGATACAGGAGAGCCTTGTGACGGCAGAAAAAGTGGTATATCGGGAGAAATATACGATGCATCAGTATGCTTTAACACAAATAAATAAAGATGCAAATATAGCATTTTTTCGCACATTTATTCGCATTAGCAGCATAAAAGAAGGCTCCCGACAGGGAGCCTTCTTCATTCTGGTTGTATGGCGAAAGAGGGATTATGCTTCGGTATCCACTTCTTTCACCACTTCTTCGATGATGGTCTCGACAACCGGTTCTTCCTCTTCTTCTTTCTTGCAGCAGTGGCCACGCTTTTTGGCAAGGATGGTGTCGGCTTTCTTGGAGAAGAAATCGTACATCACGCCTTCAACGGCAATGACGATGGCCATGCAGACAATCATTGCGATTGCAGAGAAAACGCCTCCCACCTTCGGAATGCATCCCAGGATACCGCAGATGAGGCCGATCAAGAACCAGCAGATGAGGCCGACGAAGAAAATCCGCCATTTGTTACCGTAGGTGGAATCCCAACTCAACTGGATGGCCTTCAGCGGGGACACCTTCTTGTCGATGTAGAAGTAAATGGCGAAGCTCCATGCGATGCCCACGACGATGGCCGGAATGAACATGAAGAACATGGCTATGATGGTGCCGATGTAGACCAGGCCCATCAGCAGGAAGAAGCCGCTGATATTCTGATAGTTTTCTTTGTCAAAAATCGAGGTCGGATTGATGGTCTCGCCACGGCCGATGCCGATGATGGCTTTGTAGAGGCCGATGGTGGTGCCTACGTTGATCCAGGGAATCCACACGGTGACCACATAGAGGATGATCATCAGCAGGAGGGGAAGGAAGTTCTTCAGGCCATACTGGACGCCGTCCTTGATGGTCTGCTTGATGTCGAGTTTTTCCATAGTACTATGATTTGGTTATTGTATATCCGGTCTGACTTGTAAATATAAGCAAAAAATCCGGAAAAACCAAATCAGTCGACTAGAACACGCTTCACCCGTTTCGGGATCGAGGTAAAGATTTCGTAGGGAATCGTGTCGAGGATCCGGGCCAGGTCGGCGGCGGTGGGGTTGTCGCCGAAGATCGTCACGATGTCGCCTTCCTGGCAGTCAATGCCGGTGACATCGATCATGCACATATCCATGCAGATATTGCCGAGGGTAGGCGCGAGCTTGCCGTTGACCTCGAAACAGGCGCGGCCACAACCCAGGTGGCGGTTGATACCGTCGGCGTAGCCTACGCAGAGCGTAGCGCTGCGCGTCACGCCGGGGCCAAGCTTGCCATGGCGACCATAGCCCACAGTCCCGTCTTCGGGATGGAGGTCCTTGATCTGCAGGATGGGGCAGCGGTAGAATGCAGTCGGCTTGAGGTCTTCCGAGCCTGCTGCGCTGATGCCGTAGATGCCGATGCCCAGGCGCACCATGTCGTACTGGTGTTCGGTGAAGCGCTCGATGCCGGCGGAGTTGAGGACATGGCGGAGCGGCCTGTAGGGCAGGGCTTCCATGATTTGCGTACTCAGTTTTTCATAAAGGGCGATTTGTCCGCGCGTGAAGGCATCGTGCTGCGCCTCGTCGGATGCAGCGAGGTGGGTATACAGGCCTTCGATGTGGATTTCGGGACTTACTTTCAGGAAATCGAGCAGGTCGGGGACTTCGCGTTCCATGAAGCCGAGGCGGTGCATGCCTGTATCGATGTTGACGTGTACAGGGTAGTCGGTGCGTCCGGCTTTTCTCAATTCATCACGGAGCCGGATCAGGGCGGGCAGGTCGGGAATACCCGGCATCAGGTCATATCGGATAATCTCCGGGTAGTCTTCCACACCGGTCGTCAGCACAAGGATTGGGAGATCGATGCCCGCTTTCCGGAGCTCCACGCCTTCGCCGGGCAGGGCGACGCCCAGGTAGGCGGCTCCAAGCTTCTCCATCTGCCGGGCGAACGGTACGGCGCCGTGGCCATAGCCGTTGGCTTTGACCAGAATGAGCATTTTGGTCTCAGGTTTGAGGAGCGACCGGAAGTAATGGTAATTGCTGGCGATTCCGCTGCGGCTGAGTTCCAGCCTTGCCAGAGGGGTATTGGTATTCATCTTTTCCTGCAGATTGATGCGCAAAAATACGGAATCGACGGTAAAGTTATTCTCCAATTTTTGGTGATTTCCGAAAAAATGCGTAATTATGTAGTTTGAAAAAGTGTGACATGCGACGGATAGTGACCTTGGTTTTTGCCTTGCTGGCTTTCTCATTGCAGCTTTCTGCAGTGAAGGCACGGCCTTATCCCGTTACGGTCACACAACCCGACGGCACCACGCTTACCATCCGCATCCACGGCGATGAGAACCGGTCATGGAAAACCACGCTCGACGGGCGTCCCGTGTACCAGGCTCCTGACGGATTCTGGCGACACACGGATTCCCTGCCGCCGCAGGCTGGTCGTTTCAAGACTCTTGAGCCCGAGGGGGGTGCCGTGGCGATGTTCTTTGGCACCAAATCGCCCCTTAGTGTGCGGACCCTCGTCATCCCCGTCGAATTCCACGACCGCAAATTCACCGTGCCTTCGCCCCGCGCATCGATCTACAACCTGTTCAATCAGCAATACTACTCCGAATACGGGGCCACGGGCAGCGTGCTCGACTGGTTTCGCGACAACCTGGGGAGTGCAGGCAATTTCTCCTTCGAAGTCTGTGACGTGGTTTCGCTGCCTTACGACATTGCGTGGTATGGTGCGAATTCCGAAGGGGTGACCGACCGGAACATCAAGCAAATGGTGGTTCACGCCTGCCAGGCGGCCGATGCGGCCGGCGTAGACTTTACCCGTTATGATTTCGATCGCGACGGGATCGTGGATAACGTGTTCCTGCTCTTTGCCGGACACAACGAAGCCGAGGGTGGCGGCGACAACACGCTCTGGCCGCAATCGTGGAATATCGCCGATTTGGGCCTGTCGCTCGACGGCATGAAGATTTCGAATTTTTCGCTGTATTCCGAGTATTCCGGGCCTTCCGGCTATCAATTTGCCGGCATCGGCACCATCTGTCACGAGTATTGTCACTTTCTCGGCCTGCCCGATCTGTACGACGTCAACGGCGAGAAAGAGGGTTGGTCCGACGGCCTTTTCGGCTCTCTCTCGGTGATGGACCAGGGCAACTACAACAATGACGGCCGTACGCCGCCCTACCTGACTGTGTTCGAAAGGCAGTTGATCGGCCTGACCACGACCGAGACCATCCGGCAGGAACGGAACCTATTGATTGCGCCCGTACAACAGACTTCAACGGCTTGGCTGCTGCCGACTTCCACGGCCGGCGAAGATTTCTGGCTGGAATACCGCGACGGGACCAAATGGGATGCCCATATCGGCGGAGCCGGACTGGTGGTTTACCACATTGATAAAAGCGTGAACCAGGCCGGCTCGATGACGGCCAAGACGCGCTGGATTACCAATGCGGTAAATGCCTGTTCCAGTCATCCCTGCGCCATGTTTGTGGCTTCTGATGGCGGGCCGGCTTCGGAGGTGGCCGATGCCTTCTACCCCGGAGCGAAGAATGTGCGGATTATTCATTCCGCCGAGACTTTTCCGCTGACGGGTTGGAACGGAAAAGGCGTAGGCTATGGCCTGCGCGATATAGCACGCGGTGCCGATGGCCTCAGCTGCCGCATCGTGTTTGACCAGAGTTGGGATTTGCCGGCCGTGACGGGTTGGTCGATTTTCCCGAGCCAGACGTTCGCCCAGCTCGACTGGCAGACCGATAAGAAAGATTATGGCCAGTGGAATATCCGCTGGGGGGCGATCAACAGCATTACGCCGACCACTGTGGTGGTGGGAAGCGGCACAAGCTATGTTTTTGAAGGCCTAGAACCGGGCGAATCCTACTATTGCGATCTGTACTATACGCGCTGGAACATCACGGGCAAGGTGTACCACATGGAATTCCGCGCCTTGAGCAGATTGAGCGACTATCCCCTGATCGGTGGGCTCGACCACTCCTGGTATGTGGGCCAGCAGTTCCGGCTGTTCCTGCTGAACCTGTCGGACGATGTCGCCAGTGTGGCCTGGTATATCGACGGATCGCAGAATAAGGCGGATTCCTACGTGTTTGAAAAGGCAGGATCTTATAAAATCTCGGCTGTGCTCTCCTACCGGGACGGTTCGAAGGAGACGCTCGTCAAAATACTGGAGGTGAAAGATGGACAGTAAGCGGCTGGTATTCTATCTGCGCTTTGCACTGGCGCTGTTCGTCGTTGCCACGACGATGGCGGTTTCGTGTCCCGAACCTGATCCGCCGACCCCTGATCCGACACCTACCGAAACCAAATCGGCCGAGCGCAAGCAGCTGGAAGCGGCGTATGTGGAGGGCTTCTACCTGAAAGGCCGTTGTGCGTTGCCTTTCGACCTGGTCTCTTTCCAGCGTGCCATCAATCCCGGGCGAAAGACCTATCGTATCCAGAGCGACGACCAGTCGCGTTATCTCAATATCCGCTATAACGGAACCGTGCCTTCCGCGATTAACGATGAGGTTGAATGCGAAATCCACTACAGCCTTGCTGCGGGAGAATCGACCACGCTGATTGTCAAATTGGTGGTGGTCAAGACCTCCGAGGAGTATCTCTGGCTTTGGAACGAATTCCAGAAAGTCGGCGTGATCGTCCAGCGCTTATGAGCGAAATCTACGATCCCCTTCGAAAAAAATGGGTGACCTGTACGCCGGAAGAAGAGGTGCGGCAGGCTGTCATTGCGTGGCTTCGTGATGCCAAGGGTGTTCCCGTAGGCTTGATGGAGAGCGAATATGACTTTATCTACAACCGCCGGCACTACCGGGCTGATATCCTGGTGTTCGACAGGCAATTGCTGCCGCTGGTCCTGGTGGAATGCAAGGCCCCGGGCGTGCGGCTCGATGCGAAAGTCGTGGATCAGGTGGTGCGCTATACACGGGTGTTGGCCGTGCGATACGTGCTGGTGACCAATGGCAGGGAAAGCCACTTGTTGCGTCGTTCTGACAGCGGCAGCGGCTACGAGGCCCTGCCGGCTATTCCTGAGGATTTCTTTGCTTAGGCTAGGATCTTGGCGGTAAGTTCTTTGAGAAGATCGCCGTCGGAGGCTTCGCCCCGGGCGTTCGATTTGGAGCGCCGGTCATATTCTTTCAGCAGGGCAACCACCCGCATGGTCTTGCGCACCGGATAGTTGCGCAGTGCCGCTTCGTATTCTCCCGCGAAATAGGGATTGATGCCCAATTGTGAAAGGATCTCGCTGCGGCTTTTGCCGTCCTGCAGCAGGGCGTGGAAGCGAAGCAGGCGGATGAAATGCCCCGAGAGGGCAGCCATTGTCATCGGGAGCGGGAATCGCTTCGACGCTTCGCCGAAAAAGCGGACGATGCGGAAGGCTTTGGCTGCGTCTTTCAGCGAGAGGGCCTTGGTCAGCTCGAATACGGAGTAGTCGCGGCTCATGCCCACGTTCTCCTCGATGTCCTGCACGGTGATGCGCTTGCGGTCTTCCGGCAGGAGCTTGCGGAGTTTGTCGATGGAGAGGGTGATTTTCTGCAAGTCGGTGCCGGCCGATTCGGCCAGGAGAGCGGCTGCATCGGGTGCGATGGTAAGGCCGTTTTCAGCTAGATAACTGTCGATCCATCGCGCCATCTTGTAGTCGGGGATGGGGTTCGATTCGAACGCTACGCCGAATTTCTTGGCCTGCTTGTAGAAGGAGGATCGCTTGTCGATGTTCTTGCCCGACTTGGCCGGGTCGTTGTTGGTCTTGTAGCAGACCACCAGTACCGTGGATGGCTGGATGCCCTCGAAATAAACCTCGATGTCCTCCACTTTCTTCATCATCTGCGCCTCCTTGACCACCACAATCTGGCGGGCAATCATCATCGGAAACTGACGGGCCGTGCTCACCACCTGGTTGGCAGTCACGTCGGCGCCGTAGTATACAATCTGTCCGAAATCGCGCTCCTCGGGAGGGACG
This sequence comes from Bacteroidales bacterium Bact_11, assembly GCA_001603505.1. Lineage (GTDB taxonomy): Bacteria > Bacteroidota > Bacteroidia > Bacteroidales > UBA932 > Cacconaster. The sequence goes on from LUZC01000042.1 coordinate 49,044, forward strand.
ACCTGCTCCATCAGCAACTTGCAGAGTTCATCAATGTAGTAGTGCTCCTTTCCGAAAAAGAGATAGAAAGGCTTGATGTCGCCCTGGAGAATCTCTTCGCGCAGCGCCTTGTATTCCAGAACCGTGTCGGAAGTCGTCTTAGCCATACCTACAAAGATACTGAATCTTTTGTATATTTGCACCATGTTTCCGCAGGCTTTGAACGGGAGAATCTTCGATATCGTGTCGCGTTCGGCGCGGGAACTGGGTGTGCGCGCCTTCGTCATCGGCGGCTATGTCCGCGACTTCTTCCTGCAGCGCGAAAACAACGACATCGACATCGTGGTGGAGGGCAGTGGCATTGCCCTGGCCGAGGCGGTCGCGGCCAAACTCCATACCAAGGTTTCCGTGTTCAAGAGTTTCGGCACGGCCATGCTCCATTGCGGGAACATCGAAGTGGAGTTTGTAGGAGCCCGCCGCGAGTCGTACCGGGCCAATTCCCGCAAGCCCATTGTTGAAGACGGCACCCTGGAGGAAGACCAGGAGCGTCGCGATTTCACCATCAACGCCATGGCCTTCAGCCTTCAGGCCGACGATTATGGCGTGTTGGTCGATCCCTTCGGCGGCATCCGCGACCTCAATGCAGGCCTTATCCGCACGCCGCTCGATCCCGACACGACCTACAGTGATGATCCGCTCAGGATGTTGCGCGCCATCCGTTTCGCAACGCAGCTGGGCTTCACCATCGTGCCGGAATCCATCGCTTCCATCCGCCGCAACAAAGAGCGCCTGGAAATCCTCTCCGTCGAACGCATCGCCGACGAACTCAACAAGATCATGCGGTCGCCCAAACCGTCGACGGGATTTCTGTTGCTCGACGAATGCGAACTGTTGCCTTACATCCTGCCGGCGCTGGCCAATCTCAAGGGCATCGAAACGGTGGACGGCCGCGGCCACAAAGACAACTTCAAGCATTCCCTTCAGGTTCTCGACAACGTGGCGGCCGTGAGCGACAACCTCTGGCTCCGCTGGGCTGCCTTGCTCCACGACATCGGCAAAGCCGCTGTCAAGCGCTGGGAGCCGGGCACCGGCTGGACCTTCCATGGGCATGAATACGTGGGCGGCAAGATGGTCAAAGGTGTGTTCTCCAAGCTGAAGATGTCGCAGACCGAAGACATGAAATACGTGGAGAAACTCGTGTCGCTCCACATGCGTCCCGTTGCGCTGGTGACCGACGAAGTTACTGATTCGGCGGTACGCCGCCTGCTGTTTGACGCCGGCGATGACATCGACGACCTGATGCTCCTGTGCAAGGCCGACATTACCTCTGCCAATGAGCAGAAAGTGGAGCGTTTCCGCAAACAGTACGAGCATGTCAGGGAGAAGTTGGTGGAGGTGGAAGCCAAGGACGCCGTGCGTAACTTCAAGAATCCCATCACCGGCGAGCTCATCATGGAGAAATACCATATCCCGCCGTGCCGTGAGATCGGTCTCATCAAGGAAGCCGTCAAGGAGGCCATCCTCGACGGGATCATTCCCAACGAGTATGATGCCGCCTATGCTCTCATGGAGCAAAAGGCAGCGGAGTTGGGGCTGTAATCTTTCTTAATCCTTACAGCGTCCGGTATTTTTTGCCGTAGTAGAGCTGCTGGGCGAGGAAATCGTCGCCGTAGACCACCTGATAGTCCACCACCTTGCCGTCTTCGACCACCGGCACGATGTCCGGGTTGATGAAGCCGCGGTAGGGCTTGAGTTCCAGGCTGGCATAGCGGTCGAGCACTTCTTTGTGGAGTTGCGGATCGATGTTTACGGCATACTGCTGCACCAGCGCCTTGCCGGCTTCGTAGTCGCCTTCCGACTTGATGCGCTGAATTTCGGCAAGAAGCTCGCCGAAAAGGCCGCGCAGCCGCTCGAAGTCGTTGATTACAAAATAGGTCTTGCCGCCACGCACCTTTTTCTCGATGACGTTGTCGGCCTGTCCATGTTCATAGCACCAGTCGGCGACGAGCTTGCGGTTCTGCATGTGTGCCTCGGTGTTCTGCTTGCCGAGTTCCACGCGGCTGAACTGCGTGAAAATACCGTTGCGGATGTAGCTCATGTATTCGGCCTTATAGGCATCCGGACTGTCGAGCAGGCCGAGTTCGATGAGCTTCGGGTCGGCCAGATAGTAGAGTGCGAACAAGTCGGCACGGGCTTCTTCCAGCGTGGAAGTGAATTCTTTCAAGGCATTGGAGGGCGTGCCGGGAAGCAGCTGGCCGGAGCCGTGACCGAGACACTCGTGCAGGTCGGTGTGGAGGTTGCCGGTGATGCTGCCATACTTCTTGCAAAGGTCGATCTCGGCCTGGTCCCAAGCGAACTCGGTGAGCACGCTCTTGGGCCGCTGGGCGGATGCCAGGTCGTAAGCGTCGGTAATGTTGGCGATGGTCACCGACTTGGAGCCATGCTCCTTGCGGATCCAGTCGGCGTTGGGCAAGTTGATGCCGATGGCCGTGGCGGGATAGTTGTCGCCCGCGATGACGGCCACATTGATGACCTTGGCCGAAACGCCTTTAACCTCCTCCTTGCGGAAACGGGGGTCGATCGGCGAGTGGTCCTCGAACCACTGGGCGTTGTCGCTGATGATCTCGGTACGCTTCGACGCTTCACGGTCGCGGAAATTCACGATTCCTTCCCACGAGGCTTTGCGGCCGAGCGGGTCGTCGTAATCCTCGATGAAACCGTTCACGAAGTCGACATCGCTGCGCGTGTCACCCACCCAGGTGATGTTGTACTGGTCCCAGGTGCGCAGGTTGCCGGTGCGGTAGTAGTCGATCAGTTCGGCGATGTATTTCTTCTGCAGGTCGTTCTCGGCAACGGCCGCCGCATCTTCGAGATGGCCGATGATGATTTCAAGGGCGGGGCCGTAAATGCCGCCGACTTTCCAGGTCTTCTCCACCACTTTACCGTTCTCCTTGACCACCTTGCTGTTGAGGCCATAGCTGATGGGGTGCGGATCGGAAGGATCTTCCATCTTGGCGTAGAAGTCGTTGACTTCCTGTGCCGTGACCCCTTCATAGAAGTTCACGGCGGAGGCCTCTACCAGGTCTTTCTCGGTACCCTGGTACTGAAGCGTGGGGTAGAGGTCCGGATTGAAGATCACATTGAGCAGGAACTCGGCACGTCCGGGATCCATGCCCACCGTGTCGAGCAGCGAGGCAAAATAGGCGCGTGAGCAGGCGGGAATCATCTTGTCGTTGGCATAGTGGTGATGGATACCGTTGCTGAAGAACACCCGCTTGGCATACACCAGGAAGTCGTTCCACTCCGCAGCGCTGCGGTCCACAGCTCTGTTCTCGAGGATGGCCTCGAGGGCGTGGCGGATTTCCAGGTTGTATTTGAAATTCTGGTCCCAGGTGATGTCTCGGCCCGATTTGGCCGCTTCGCACAGATGGTAGATGTACTCCTTCTGCTGCAGGGAAAGGTCTTCCCATCCGGGAATCTGGTAGCGCAGCACCTCGATGTCTGCAAATTCGTCGACAGAGTAACGGAATTCGGGGTCACCGGTCTTTGAACCGCACGAAGTCAGGGCCAAACCCAGTCCGGCAAGAATGATCATAGCTTTGTATAGACGCATATTCGATTCGATTAACTTGACAAAGATAATTATTTTTCATATCATTGTAGATTATTCTATCATCGGATGACGAAGAAAATCCTCATATTGATCCTGGCGGCGTTTTGCCTGACAGGATGTGACTACTGGTTCGAATGCGACCAGCGGGACCGCCAGGTGCTGCTTGTCTACATGGCCGGGAACAATGACTTGACAATAAACGGTCAGCGGGACTATCGGGATATGCTCAGCTCTTATCTTCCATCCGTCATGAATGAGGACAGGATCCTGCTGGTATTCAGGCATTTTGCGGACGAGAAGCCGGTACTGAACCGTCTCTGCCGCGACACGAGCGGCAACGCCGTCGAGGAACTCATCAGGGAGTATCCTGTGGACTTTAATTCCGCAACCGGAGCGACCCTTGCTGCCGTGCTGGCGGATGCGGAGAGGGCCTATCCCGCCGACAGGCATGGAATCGTTCTCTGGTCGCACAGCTCCGGATTCCTTCCCAGCAATTATGATCATGGTACCTATGAGTTGGACTCAGACATGCCGCGCTGGGGCGAAGCATCCGTCCAGAACGACCCCTACGCGCACCTGGTTAAGTCTTCCGATTCCGTCGTAAAGAGTTTCGGTACCGATCGCGGCAGCGTGATCGAGATAAATGACCTCAAGGAGGCCCTGGGCCGTTATCATTACGATTTCATCTTGTTTGATAGCTGCCAGATGGGCAACGTGGAGGTGGCCTACGAACTGAAGGACTGCTGCGACTATCTCGTGTTCTCACCCTCGGAAATCCTCAGTGACGGGTTCCCGTATCCGGAAATGATCCATCCCATCTTCACGCTGACGCCCAGGGAAGCCATGCTCAACATTTGCAAGAGTTACATGGCATTCTACCGAACGAAGGATGGCATTGACCGTTCTGCTTGCATCGCGATGGTGAAGACGTCCGGACTCGAGAAACTCGCCGATGCCTGTCGGCCCATCTTCCGCGACCACCACGACGAAATCCTTTCGATAGACCGGTCCCCCATCCAACGTTATTTCCGATGCAACGAGTTCGCCTTTTACGACATCGACGACTTCGTAGGCCGGGTGGCCGACGAGCGCGAGTACCGGGCTTTCGCTGCAGCCTTGAATGACGTCGTCGTTTTCAAGGATGCCACGGATTATTTCTTCAATATCAATATCGAGCATTATTCCGGCCTGAGCATTTACATCCCCAGGGCCAACTATACCTATCTCAACAACTATTACCGCACCTTGCAGTGGAATCAGGCGACAGAACTGGTGCAGTGATATGATTTGTCCTCGTTTTTATTTAGAGCGACCCATGAAGAAGACCATCTTATTGATACTTGTAGCGTTTTGCCTGACCGGATGTGACTACTGGTTCGGATGCAATAAGAAGGACCGGCAGGTACTGCTGGTGTATTTTGCGGGCAATAATTCCCTCTCGGCCGAAGGAAGCAGCGACCTTTCGGATATCATGTCTTCGTATCTCCCGTCTGAAAGAGAAACTGAAAAGATCGTTCTTGCCTTTTGCCATTTCGTCGACAAGACGCCCGTACTCAAGCGCCTCTACACCGACAGCCGGGGCTTCGCCGTCGAAGAGATCATCCAGGAATACCCTTTCAATACGAACTCCGCCAGCGCCACGACGCTGTCGACCGTACTTGCCGATGCGGAAGCGGCATATCCCGCCGACAAACGCGGCCTTATCCTATGGTCGCACGCCACAGGTTTTCTGCCGGAAGGATACTATGCCCATCCCAAAGAAACCGCCACGGGCGACGACTGGTTCGACACGGAAACCGATCTCCAGGAAGATCCCTTCGCCCACCTGGTAAAGGCCGGTGTCAAAAGCTTTGCGGAAGACCACGGCAGCGAGATGGAGATTCCCGCGTTGTGCTCGGCACTTTCCCCGTACCATTTCGACTTCCTGCTGTTCGACTGCTGTCTGATGGCGAATGTGGAAGTGGCCTATGAACTTAGGGACTGCTGCGATTATATCCTGTTTTCCCCTACGGAGATTCTTTCTGACGGCTTTCCGTACAAAACCATGGTGGAGCCCATCTTCACGCAGTCGGCCGAGAAGGCGATGATCACCATCTGCCAGAACTACATGAACCACTATCGGGCACAGAGCGGCATTTACAGGTCCGCCACCATTTCCCTTGTCAAAACCCAGATGCTCGGGCAACTCGCCGCAGCCTGCAAACCGATCTTCCAAAACCACCGCGACCAGATTCTGGTCATCAACCGTTCCGATATCCAGCCCTATTTCCGCTTCAACAAGCACTGGTTCTACGATATCGACGATTTGGTGGGGAGGGTGGCAACCGAGGGTGAGTATGAGACTTTCCACACGGCGCTCGAGGGTGCCGTTATCTACAAGGATGCCACCGAACAATTCCTGTCGATTGATATCGTCCACTATTCGGGGCTGAGCATCTATATCCCCCGCGCCGACTACACCGTGCTTAACAACTACTACAAGACTTTGCAGTGGAACATGGCCAGCGGCCTGATACAGTAGCATTTATTTGATTTTTTCAAAAAGTTGTTCTACCTTTGCCCCCTGCTGAAAAAGGGAAACCTTTTGGTGCAATGGGAGCCGGCCCGTTTCCGGCTTGAGTAACACATTTTAAAAATCAGTCAATGAAACACTTAGAACTTCAAGGTAAGAAGAGAATTACCGGCAAGAAGGCTGACGTCAAGAGCGTCCGCAAAGAAGACAGAGTACCTTGCGTCATCTACGGCGCCGGTGTTGAGAACACCGCTTTCTCCGTCGACGAGAAAGCCCTCAAGGCACTCACACACACTCCGTATTCCCACATTGTGGACCTCGACATCGAAGGTGCGAAGCATGAGGCCATCCTGAAGGCGATCCAGTATCACCCGGTCACCGACCGTGCGCTTCACGTGGATTTCCTCGCCCTCGACCCGGCCAAGCCCGTGACCATCGAAGTGCCGATCAAAATCACCGGTAACTCCGTCGGTGTCCGCCAGGGCGGTAAGCTGAATGTCCCTACCCGCAAACTTAAAGTCTGCGGTATGATCGAGAAGCTCCCCGACGAACTGCCGGTCGACATCACCGAACTGGGCCTCGGCAAGCAGATCAATGCCGGCGACCTGAAATTCGACGGAATCCAGATCGTTTCGCCGAAGGGCACGCTGGTATGCGCTGTCCGCGCTACCCGCAACTCCGCTGCCGCTGCCGCTGAGACTGCCGAATAATCGCTTCTTATGAACTATCTTGTCGTCGGTCTCGGAAACATAGGTGAAGAGTATGCTTCCACCCGGCACAACATGGGATTTATGGTATTGGATGCCTGGGCTCAGGCATCCAATGCTGTTTTTACTCCCTGCCGCTACGGATTGGTAGCCGAAATCTCTTTCAAGGGACGCAAGTTCACGCTTCTGAAGCCGAATACCTACATGAACCTCAGCGGTCGCGCTGTCCGCTACTGGCTGCAGAAAACGCGCATTCCCCAGGAGAATCTCCTGGTGGTGGTCGATGATTTCGCCATTCCTTTTGGCACGCTGCGTATGCGGAAGCGGGGTTCTGCAGGAGGTCACAACGGGCTCAAGAGCATCGATTATGAACTGGCTAGTGATGACTATGCACGCCTGCGCATTGGGACCGGCAACGGTGGTTTCGCCGAAGGCCGTCAGGTGGATTTCGTTTTGGGAGAATTGTTGCTAGAAGAAAAGCGGGCCATGCCCGAACTGCTGCTGCGTGCCGTGGAAGCCATCAAATGCTACGGCACCGAAGGAATCGACCGGGCGATGACCCGGTTCAACCGCAGCCTGCCTGCCCCGGATCAATCGTCCGAGGAGTCATCCATAAAGAAAGAATCATAGAGCGAATCCATCTCGCGCCGGTCCTTCTTGGTCGGACGTCCCGCTCCGCGGTCGCGTCGGATGAAGAAGGTCTCCACTGGGGCGTGGAGTTTGTCGAGTTCTGTCTGGGGCGTGAGGTTTTCCGCATAGGCCGGTACGTCTTTTGCGCCGACACGCTTCTCCAGCGGGGCAAGTACCTTGAACTGGTAGAGCACAGGCCCTTTGCGGACATGGATTACATCGCCGGCCTTGACCTCGCGGGCGGGTTTCACGTCGGTTCCGTTGACGGTTACTTTGCTGCCTTTGCAGGCGTCGGTCGCGTCGGTACGTGTCTTATAGACGCGGATCGCCCAGAGATATTTATCGATTCGTACGGAGTCCATGGGAAAGCAGGTTTACGGAAGCCTTGTGATGCAAAAACGGGGCCGCCTGTGGCAGCCCCGTTTTTACAATTGCGAAACGATCACTTATTTCGCTGCCTCGACGGAAGCTTTGCGGAAGTCCTTCATCAGCTTAGCGATGTTGAGGGCGTGCTTGCGGGCACGGGTGCCGGCAGCTTTGTTGCCTTTGACCACCTGCAGGTTGGCGTTGATCTGGAAAGCACCGATCTCGGCATTGATTTTTTCAACAAGTTCTTTCATGGTTTTTTGGTTTTATAAAGTAAATCTTTTCAATAGCCGTTAATTAGTGCCGAAGTTAGGGAGTTTCAGTCAATTATCCAAATTTTCTCAAGAAAAACCGCAAAAAAGGTCTATTTTTTCTCAAAAAACGGCTTTTCCACCTTATAAACTCCGTAGTTTGACTTATCTTCTTTCATATCAATCCGATACCCAGGCCGTTCTCCCGATTTGACGGAACCGTTGCGACGCACTGTTCCGGAGACGGGCGGATACTTTCCGGTGGCAATATGAGACAAACAGGCACGGATCTCTCCCTCGTCGACACCAAAGTCGTGGTAAAGATCGTCGGGGCGCAAGTTGTCAGGAACAAAGCCGTCCCATGGAATCGATTCTCCCAGTGAATTGCGGTTGAAGAAAGCGATGGGCAGGAACACCCACTGCAGCTTCGTGAAATCTCCGTCCCGGTATTTGGCATAATCACTGTTCGATCCGGGATACATCAGTACATACATACCGTTGGGTTTGCCATAGGTGGTGTCGCCCACCATTTGGACCTTGTCGCCCATATAGGGACGCAAGCCGTTGATCACCATCTCACTGGCAGAAGCGGTGGAGGGGCTCACGATGAAATAGATCCTGTCGATGTCGAAACGGTTGGAAAACACCTTCGTCCAGTAGGCGTCATCACCGCCGGCGTCGGTGTATTTCTTGCGGTCGGAATCGATGATGGCCACCGTATTCTCCGCATCGGAAAACGATTCGTCGAGTGAAGCCAGATAACTGCTGTGGTTGCGGACCACATAGGTTTTCCCCAAAGCGGAGGAAGGTGCCAGGTAGTCCATCATCAGCTGGCTGGCGCGGGAATCGCCACCCCCGTTGTAGCGAAGGTCGATAATCAGTTTCCGGGTTCCGGCCGTACGGAAGGTCTTCATGGCGTCGTGGATATCATCGAGGAAGTTGGCGCCGAACGACAGATAGTGGAAATAACCCACAGGTTCCGTCAGGCCTTCCATTTCACCGGGCTGGAACACGCGCGTGACAAGGCCGGGACGGGTGGCCAGCGAGCTGGCCCACGAAGCGGTGAAAGTGGTGTCCCGCCCGTCAACCAGGCGGAAGGTGAAGGTTTGGGGGGATTGATAGAAATCCTTTTGGAAAATGGCGAGTTTTTCGGCGGTAAAACCACTTTCGTCGTGTTCCACGTTCTGGCCATTGATACGGGTCAGCACGGCACCTCGTGTCACGCCAAACCGCTCCAGAGGCGAGCCGGGATAAATATAGCGCACATGGAGACCGTAGTCGCCAAAATACTTGATGGCCTGGCTGAGGCTTATGCCCCAGGTCCCCATCACAATGCCTGTCTCGTCGGAGATGTACGTATCCCTGTCCATCATCCAGCTCCAACGGTCATCCTTGTAAAGCATTTCGTCGAAGAAGTCGTAGATGTCATAGTTGTAGGGCTTGAGCGTGGCATTGCGGGCCTGTACGTCGTCGCGCCAATAATAATATACATCCATATATTGCGCACGAAGGAAATCCTTTGCCGCATAGTCGGGGTCGGCATCTATCTTGGCTTGTTCGTCGTCGGACGGCGGGGTGTCGGGACAACCTTGGGCGACCAGCATCACGACCGCGAGGACAACCGGCATCCAAAGCCGGGAAAGGGTTTTCACTTTCATTATTGCCTCCATTTTTCTATATTTGCAAAGATATACATTTTTTTCCGATGAATTCGTTCGCCTCCCTGATTGAAAAAGTCTCCTCGGCCGTTTGGGGCTGGCCGATGATTATCCTGCTGCTAGGCACCCATATCTTCATGACGGTCCGGCTCCGTTTCCCGCAGCTTAAGGTCGGGAAGGCTATCCGGCTGTCGGTCACCAGGGACAAGAATTCCCACGGCGATGTCAGCCAGTTTGGCGCATTGGCCACCGCGTTGGCTGCCACCATCGGGACGGGCAATATCGTGGGAGTCGCAACGGCTGTGGCGCTCGGTGGTCCCGGGGCTGTGCTCTGGTGTTGGATTACAGGTGTGTTCGGCATGGCGACGAAGTATTCCGAAGGTCTTCTGGCTGTCAAATACCGGGCCAAGACACAGGACGGACGCATGCTTGGAGGACCGATGTTCGCCTTGGAGAGGGGGCTTCACGCGAAATGGCTGGCCGTCATCTTCGCCGTTTTTACGGCCATCGCCGCCTTCGGCATCGGGAATACCGTGCAGGCAAATTCCATTTCGCTGCTCCTCAACGAGACCTATGGCTTCTCTCCCTATGTTGTCGGCGGTGTCCTGGCCCTGCTGGTACTGCTGGTCATCGTCTTCGGGGTTAAAGGCATTTCGCGGGTATGCTCTACGCTTGTGCCCTTCATGGCCCTGTTCTATGTTCTGGGCTGCCTTGTCATCCTCGGGATGAACTGGGCCTTTCTTGGCGAAAGCATCCGGCTGATCTGCCGTTCCGCCTTTACGGCGCGCGCCGCCGCAGGCGGTTTTATCGGCACGACCGTACTCATGGCGTGCCGTTACGGTATCGCCCGCGGACTCTTCTCCAACGAATCGGGTCTGGGTTCTGCCCCTATCGTGGCGGCCGCCGCCCAGACGCGCAACCCCGTCCGGCAGGCGCTCGTTTCATCCACGGGCACCTTCTGGGACACCGTGGTGGTCTGCGCCCTCACCGGACTGGTGATCGTGAGCAGTATCGTGGCGCATCCCGACATCGACTGCGTGCAGGGTGCCGCGCTCACCAAGGCCGCTTTCGACAAATTGCCCTACATCGGTCCGCTGATCCTGTCGGTGGGTATCGTGACTTTTGCGTTTTCCACGATCCTGGGCTGGTCGTACTATGGCGAACGGGCGGTCGAGTACCTGGCCGGGCACAACCGAAAAGCAGGAAAGATCATGATTGCGGTTTACCGCGTCATCTGGATTGTCGCCGTTTTCCTGGGTTCGGTGCTGAGCCTTTCGGTAGTCTGGAACCTGGCGGACATCGCCAATGCGTTGATGGCCATCCCGAACCTGCTGGCCATTTTGCTGCTCAGCGGAGTGATCGTGCGGGAAACGCGGAAGTATCTGTGGGAAGACCGGCTCGACGACGAGAGCGGAGAAGAACCACCTACTCTATGACGAAGACGTCTTCGCCGTCCTGGTGGTAGTAGTATTCTTCCCGGGCGAATTTTTCAAGGGAGTCGCGCTCGGAGCGGAGCTGTTCGAGTTTCCGGTCCATATTGGAAATCTCCTTCTTGTAGAATTCAATCTGTCGCTGCTGCTGGCGCAGGGTGATGCGCGTGCGGATGTACTGCCCGACGTTGTTGGTATCGATGAAACAGATCCAAACCAAAAACACGAAACCCATCAGGAAGTACTTGTTGAGCAAGACCTTCCCGAGCGGATAACTTTTCCACTGGCGGATCCTTTCCTGGACTTTCGTGAAGACTGACACGGGCGGAAGATGTTTTCACAAAAATAATGATTAATTTTGAACGATGGTTCAATACTTCAAATATTATCGGCCCGGGCTAGGCCAGTCGTGGCTGCTGGCGGCATTGATGTTTCTGGGCAGCATTGTCGTCGGATTCTGCCTGCCCCGCGCTCCGCAATCCCTCACTTATTTTTTGTCCATGCTCCTTCCCCTGGCCTGGTGCTGGTGGATGGGGCAACAGGCATACGTGGCGGGAAGCAAAGCCTGTCCTGTCAACGATCCGCATTTCGGCAAAATCGGAGCCGGCCGATTCATGGTGCTGGCCCTCTTGGCGCTCCTGTCGCTTACCGTGGTGGCCGATCCCACCACGTCCTTTATTCCGATGCCTGATACGATCCGTGCCATGTTCGAACGGGTATTCATGGATTCCCCGCTATGGGATATGGTTTTGTCGACCTGCATCCTGGCGCCGTTGCTCGAAGAGTTTCTGTGCCGGGGGATGATGCTTCGGGGCATGCTCAGCCATATGTCGCCCCGAAAGGCAATCATCTGGTCGGCGGTCATTTTCGCCGTAATGCACATGAATCCCTGGCAGTCAATCCCGGCGCTGCTCATCGGTCTGCTTCTGGGATGGGTGTACTGGCGAACTCACTGCCTATGGGCGACCATCTTCCTGCATTGCTTCAATAATTCCCTTTCGACCTTGTTATCCCGCCTGATGCCCGACATTCCGGTCGATGCCAGCCTGCAGGATTTACTGCCACCGACAACTTGGTGGATTGTCTTCTGTGTGTCGGTAGTCGTACTTACGATAACGCTGTATATTCTTCATGAAAAAACTCTATCCCCTGAAATTCAAGCCGGTCCTGAAGCCTAAGTCGTGGGGCGGCGAGTCGTGGGACCTCTGCGGTTTCGAGGAGGATGCTTCCCTCATCGCGGAAGGCTTTCTGGCCGATAACGACCTGCCCGACATCCTCGAAACCTATCTCGGCGACCTGGTAGGCGACGAGATATTCGATTGGTATAATCTGCACTTTCCCTTGCTGGTCAAGCGGCTGGACGTACAGGATCGCCTGTCTGTACAGGTACATCCCGATGACATTGTGGCCGGCGAACGATTCGATTCCTATGGGAAATCGGAATTCTGGTATGTGACGGAGGCGGGGCCCGATGCCCGGATCTATATGGGATTCAAGGAGGATATCGATGCGACGACACTCTATCAGGCTTGCAAGGCCGGAACGGTCGACCGCCTGCTCAATGAATTCATTCCTCGTCCGGGTGACTGTTTCTTCATCTCGGCCGGTACGGTCCATGCGGCTGGCGGCGGCGTGAAGATCACCGAAATCCAGCAGGCTTCCGACATCACCTTCCGCCTCTTCGACTGGGGCCGGGAGCGCAATCCCGCCACCCGCCGCGAAATGCATCTCGAGGAAGCGATCGACTGCATCGACTATCGTAAATACGATGAAGCGGCCTGTCACTGCTACAAACCAGAAGGGGTCAAGGTGGTAGCGCAGTGCCCGCAGTTCGTGGTAACCAGCTTGCAATTGAATGAGCCTGCCCGGGTTTCCATGGATGATTTCAAGAGTTGCGTCGTTTACAGCTGCCTGTCGGGCGATACGACACTAACCACCGCAGGTCAGAACTATTCCCTGTCGGCCGGCGAGACGCTGCTGGTACCCGCTTCTTGCGACAACCTGCTGCTGACACCTGCGTCGGGCGGTGTCCATCTGCTGCAGACACACCTTCCCCAGCCGCCGAAAGACGATGTGTATGACGGCCCGGAACCGGAGGTGTAGTTAAAACAGATGTGTTCTGATGATGGACGCGCCCAGAGAAGCGGCGCGTTCTTCGTATTCGTGCACGATGTCGCCGCAGGTGGCGGGACTCAGGCCGCGTGGCTGCCAGATGAAGCGCTTGCGCGAGACGCCCACGAGGATCGGCCGGCGGAAACTCTTGAGTTCGTCGAGGCGGTCGAACAGGGTCTGGTTGTCCTCGTTGCTCTTCGAGAAGCCGAATCCCGGGTCGAGGATCCAGTCGGTCACGCCGGCCTCCTTCGCGCGCACCGCGAAATCCCGGAAATACTGCTTCACGCTTTCAACGACATCGTCATAGGCATAGGTGTCGTGCATCGTGGCAAAGGTCCCCTGGTGGTGCATCGCCACGTAGCGCAGTCCGAGCCGGCCAGCGACGGGAAGCATCGCCTCGTCCCATTCTCCGGAAGAAATGTCATTGATCCAGAAGCGGCCTATCGCCTGGTAGGCCATCAGGACGATTGCAGGGCGGAAAGTGTCGATCGAAACAGTGACACCGGCATAAGAACGGCCAATCGTCTCCACGATCGGTTCCAGCCGGGCCCATTCTTCCTCCGTCAAGATCTCTTCAGCGCCCGGCCGCGACGACATGGCCCCGATGTCGAGAATGTCAGCTCCAGCCTCCAGCAGGGCATCTGCCCGGCGACGAAAAGCATCGACCGTCGCCGCCCGTGAAGGCGCATAGAAAGAGTCCTCGTTGAGGTTGATGATTCCCATGATTTTCGTTTGACCGCTTGCCATAATTTCTTATCTTTACAAGTTGAATGCAAAGATAATACTTTATGCTGATCGTTCTCGAAGGTTTGGATGGCGCCGGCAAATCGACGCAGCTCAAGATGGTAACCTCTTACTTTTCTTCGCTGGGCCGCAAGGTTGATTACCTGCATTTTCCCCGGTACACCGCTCCGCTCTACGGCGAACTCATCGCGAAGTTCCTGCGGGGGGATTTCGGCTCCATCGACCAGGTGCATCCCCAGCTGGTGGCGCTGCTGTTCGCCGAAGACCGACGTGACGCCAGCAGCCTGATCCGCAGCTGGATGAATCAGGGGCACGTGGTGATCCTCGACCGTTACGTGTATTCCAATATCGCCTTCCAGTGCGCGAAGCTTCCTTCGGCCGAAGAAGCGGTCGCCCTGCGCGACTGGATTATCGATCTTGAGTTCGGCCGATTCGGGATTCCCCATCCGACGCTCAACCTGTTCCTCGACGTGCCCATTGAATTTGTCGACGCCAAGCTCAAGCAGAACCGCAAGGGCGGAGACCGGCGCTATCTCGAGGGCAAGGCCGATATTCATGAGGCGGACATCGCCTTCCAGGTCAAAGTCCGCGACATTTATCGCGAACAGTGCCTGCTCGACGATCAGTTCCTTCGCATCGACTGCGGCGACGAGGAAGGTCACATGCTGCCCGCTTCCGATATCTTCCGCCGCATCCGCACCCAAATCGACGCGCTTCTATGAGATTTCTGCGTGGCTTGTGCCGGATGATCTTCGCCCTGACCTTCATCCTTTCCGGCGTGCTGAAACTGCTCGATCCGGTAGGGACGGGGCTGATTGTGAAGGAGTATCTCGACTTCATGGGACTTTTGTTCCTGGAGCCGGCGTCCATTGTATTGGGTATCGCCCTGGCCACGGCCGAATTCGTGATCGGCATCTGTGTGCTCAGCGGACTCAGGATCCGGATTGTGGCGTGGGTGGCACTGATCCTGACGGCATTGTTTACGGGACTGACTTTCTATCTGATGCGCTACAACCCCATCAGCGACTGCGGCTGTTTCGGTGAAGCCATCCATCTGACCCATACGCAAACCTTCTTCAAGAACGTCATACTGCTCTTCTTTGCGGTCATGGTGCTACTGGGGCGCAAGCGCGCCACGCGGGTGGCGTCGGTCTGGCTGGAATGGACCTTCATCGGCGTCTTTGCGCTTGTGGCTGTCTCTGTGGCGCTGCGTGCGCTGGCCACCATTCCGCAGGTCGATTTTACGGCCTACCGCGTGGGAAACAGCCTCGATGAGCTACAGCAGGAGAACCAGGCCCGCTACGAGACGACATTCCTCTATACCAAGGATGGCCATACGGAAGAATTCACGCTCGACAATCTTCCCGACGACAGCTGGACTTATCTTGACAGCCATACGGAACAGGTGGGCGGTTCCACGCGGATGGCCCAGGTCGATTTCACGCTTGACCAGAGGGAAGGCCCTGTACTGGCTGTCACAGTGTACGATCCCGCCCGACTTCGTCCCGAAAATCTGGAGCGAATCGACGAGTTCTGCCATGTTGCCCGACAATATGGGCAGGAAGTGGTGCGTTATGGCCCGACCGAAGAATATACACTTGCCGACCGCAAGTCGCTCATGACGCTCAATCGGGGCAATGGGGGCGCCGTCTATTTCAACGATGGCGTGATCGTGGCCAAATGGTCGAATGTAGAGCTGCCCGAAGTGGACCTGGGGGCTGTCCTGGCTGAAGATCCCGATGTGTTGATCCTTCGCGAAAGGATTCGGGAGCAACTTTATATCAGCATCCTGATTGCCGGTGTGTTGCTGCTGATGGTCCTGATGCGCGTGCTTTGCAAAGCTTTTGTCAAAATCCGTTGATATGGATATCGCTGTCGTCATCCTCAATTGGAATGGTCTGAAAATGCTGCAGACCTATCTGCCTGCCCTGATTGCCCGAACCAAGGGTGAAGGGGCCTTCATCGTCGTGGCCGACAACGGATCGACCGACGGATCCGTGACCTGGCTGCAGGGGCATCATCCCTCAGTCAGGGTTCTTCCCTTCGACAGGAACTATGGCTTCACGGGAGGATACAACCGCGCCCTGCGGGAAATCGACGCCGACTACTACGTGTTGCTTAATTCCGATGTGGACGTGTCGGATGGCTGGCTCGAGCCGCTGGTTTCTTTCATGGAAGAGCACCCTGAGGTAGGCGTCTGCCAGCCGAAGGTCTTGTCCGTGGCCGAGCGCGATACCTTTGAATATGCCGGTGCTGCCGGCGGTTTCATCGACCGTTTCGGTTATCCGTTCTGCCGCGGCCGCATCCTCTCGAATCTGGAAAAAGATACCGGCCAGTACGATGAACCGGTTGAGTGTTTCTGGGCGACGGGGGCCTGCATGGTGGTTCGCAGTGCGCTTTTCCATCATCTCGGTGGTCTCGACGAAGCGTTTTTCGCCCATATGGAAGAGATCGATTTCTGCTGGCGGGCCAAGCTGCTGGGTTACCAGGTGTGGTGCGTGCCGGCTTCGACAGTCTGGCATGTCGGTGGGGGGACGCTGCCCAACAATTCGCCGCGGAAGCTCTATTTCAACTACCGCAACAACCTGCTGATGCTCTATAAGAACCTGCCCGACCGCATCCGTCGCAGCCGCATCTTCCTGCGCATGTGCCTCGACGGGGCCTCCGCCGCTGTGTACCTGCTCACGGGGAAATGGCCGTATTTCAAGGCTGTGTGGGCGGCGCACCGCGACTACCGTCGCATGCGCCGTGACGAAGAGCCTTCTCCCTTCGCCGAAGAACGGAACAACATCGGTCTGTATAACGGTTTCATCGTCCTGCGCTTCTTCCTTTCCGGAAAGAAACTCCGCTGGT
>LUZC01000043.1 GCA_001603505.1 Bacteroidales bacterium Bact_11
GGAGGCGTTGATGCGGACGTTCAGCTCGGCGCCGCGGCAGGCGGCGCGGGCGGCCAGCGCGGCAACGCCGGCGTCGGAGGCGGAAGCGGGATTGCCCTTGCAGGCCATCTCGAGGGCCAGCGGCATGGCTTTCAGCGCGGCCTCCATGGTCTTGAGCGGAACGGAAGCGGCATAGAGCGTGGCGTCTTCGATGGCGGCGGCACGGGCGGCCTTCTCCTCTTCGGTGCCTTTCGGCATGCCGAAGCAGGCCATGATGCGGTCGAAAGCGGCGGTGTCTTCATCCACGAGGTCGAGCAGTTCCTGCATGACGGCCTGTCCCTGTTCGGCGACGTCGGAGAACTCCTTCCAGCGGTCGTCCCAGCCACGTTTGTGGGCCGAGAGATTGGCCACCATCGTGCCGAGGGCCGCGGCGAGCGCGCCCATGTAGGCGGAGATGGAACCGCCGCCCGGGGCAGGGGATTCGGAGGCCGTCTCGCGGGCGAAGCCCTCGGCGGTCATCCGCACGAGGCGGTGCTTCGCGGCCTCTTCTTCCTCGTCCTGCATGAGGAATTCAATGACTTTTTCCTTAGGGTCGAAGGGTTTCAGGTCGTCGAGCGACATCGACTTGACGGCGATCTTGAGGATCTCGCTCTCGTCGATGCCCAGCGAGCGCTGCTGGCGGGCCAGATAGAACTTGCCGGCTTCGAGCAGCACGCGTTTCGGGACCAGGCCGACGATCTCGGCGCCGGTCACGCGCAGGCCGCGGGCGGCAGCGGCGCGGGATACTTCCTCGTAGGCCACATGCAGCGGTGTGGCGTCGATGTCGGTGATGTTCATCGACACCTGGGCGATGCCGTATTCGTCGATATACCATCCGATGGCCTTGCAGCCTTTCAGCGTGCCGGGAGTCCAGATCTGTTCGCCCTTCTCGTCCTTGAGCAGCTTGCCGGTCAGCGAACCGCCTTCGCGAGCCTTGCGGCCTTTCTCGCGCACGTCGAAGGCGATGGCCATGGCGCGGCGGGTGGAAGTGGTGTTGAGGTTGTAGTTCACGGCTACCAGGAAGTTGCGCGCGCCGATGTTCGTCGCGCCGCAGCGGGCCACGGTCTCGTTGTACTTGTCGGGGCCGAAGTCGGGCCGGCGGGCCGGATCGGCGATCTTCTCGGGCAGCGCCTCGTATTCGCCGGCCCGGCAGACGGCCAGGTTCTTGCGCTCCGGCTTGAAAGCGGAAGCCTCGTAGCAGTAGCAGGGGATGCCCAGCTCTTCATAAAGACGCTTCGCCAGCTCTCTAGCCAACGAAGCGCACTCTTCAAGCGTAATGCCCGCCACGGGTATGAGCGGAAGCACGTCCGTCGCACCCGAGCGGGGATGGGCGCCATGATGGTGTCGCATGTCGATGAGTTCCTGGGCCTTTGCGGCGCCGCGGAAGGCGCCTTCGCAAACGGCGGCAGGCTCGCCGACGAACGTCACCACGGTGCGGTTGGTGGCTTCGCCCGGGTCCACGTCGAGCACCTTGACCCCTTCCACAGAGGAGATGGCGGCGACGATGCTGTCAATCACGGATTTATCGCGTCCCTCGCTGTAGTTGGGGACGCACTCGACAATTTGTTTCATATTGATAGCGATTTGTATGTTCCTGTTTCCATTTATTCAATATTTCAAAGATACGAATTAAATCACAATCTGCGACACGCTAATCCGATAAAAAACCAGGACGCACGACAGTGGTTCGATATTTGATAAAGTAGCGACAATTGTCTATCTTTGCATGAATATAAACACGGCAAAACCTTTTTAAACAATGAAAAGAATCGTCAATATCTTCCTGGTCGCGGCCCTGACCCTCCTGGTCGCGGCTCCCTCTTTTGCACAGGAAAAGACCATCAAACGCAAAGTGGCCATCGGCCGTTTCACCAATGAGACCCAGTATGGCAAGGGCCTTTTCTATGACAAGGAGAACGACCCCATGCGCAAGCAGGCGCTCGACATCCTTTCATCGAAACTCGCCCAGAGCGGCAAGTTCATCCTCCTGGAGCGCGAAGACCTCGACGTGCTGGTGCGTGAAGCCGGCGACCAGATGAACAAGATCGGCGCCGACTACATCATCCTCGGTTCCATCACCGAATACGGCCGCAAGAGCGAAGGCCACGAGCAGGTGTTCTCTTCGACCAAGACCCAGACGGTCGAGGCCAGCGTGAGCGTACGCCTGGTCGAGGCGGCCACGGGCCTGATCATCTACTCCGACGAGGCCAAGGGCTATGCCGAAACCACGACCAAGCAGACGCTCGGCATCGGCGGCACGGCCGGTTTCGACGCCACCCTCAGCGACAAGGCCATCTCCGCGGCACTGACGCAGCTGGTGGAGAACATCATCAACAAGTGCATGGACAAGCCCTGGCGTTCCTACATCCTGGCCGAGGACTCCGGCAGCTACATCATCTCCGGAGGTGCCGCACAGGGACTTGCCGTTGGCGACAAGTTCAACGTGTACAAGAAGGGCCGCAAGGTGAAGAACCCGCAGACCGGCATGGAGATCGAACTGCCCGGCACGCTCATCGGCGTGGTGACGGTAAACACCATGATCGGCGACACGCCCGAAACGGAGATTTCCTTCTGCTCCTACAGCGGGCAGGACCTCGACGAGGATCATCTCGAGAACTATTACATCCTGGACGAATAAACCCATATTATGAAAAGAATCCTTATCGCCCTCTTTGCTGCGGCCCTGTTGCTGACGGGTTGCGGCGTCGGTTCCCATACCGTGGTATCCGGCAAGCCGGATGAAGCTGCCGTCATCTTCTTCGACGACCAGGCGTATGCTGTCGACGTGCGTATCGACAACAACACCTATCGGGTCAAAACCGTCAAGAACAGTGATTACAAGAAGAAGCGCAACATCAAGAAAACGGCTGACAACATGATCGTTGTCCGTCCCGGCGTGCACAATGTCACGGTGCGTCGCAAAGGCAGGGTCGTCCTTGAGCAGCGGATTTTCGTTTCCGCCGGCGATACCAAGGTCATCAACCTATGAGACATCGTCTAGCCATCTGCCTGCTGGCGGCCGGACTGCTGCTTTCCGCATGCGGTCCGACCGCACAGGTCCTTTATTACTGGGGAGGGGAGAGCGAAGGCGTGACCGAATACGAACGGCTCTCCTACCGTTCCTCCGCGAAGCAGAGTCCTGAGAGCATCTGCGCGATGCTGGTCATGTACGAGCGGCTGGTCAACAATCCGGGAGGCTGGCGTCAGGTGCCCCCTCCGGGCGTCTGTGCCGAGTACGGATGGCTGCTCGCCCAGCCCGAGACGCTCGCCGCATTCATGGAAACTGCATCCGCCCGTCAGAAGGAGATGCTCACCTACGGCCTGTCATCCGCCGCTTTCATGGAGCGCAGCCGTGAACTCTTCGAGATGGAGATGCGCTATTACCCCGAATCCATCGTATTCATCAAGCCGCTGGCTGAAAGACTGTTCAAGTGATGAAAAAGATCATTCCCCTTTTCATTCTCGTGACGCTGGTTTCAGCGTGCGGCGTGTCGTCCGACCTGACGCGCGGCAAACTGTACCCCGGCATGTATGAAGAGAAGCCCGTGACCCTTCTGGTCATGCCGCCGATCAACAACTCCGCCAACGTGGAGGCGAAGGAACTCCTCTACACTTCCATCAGCCGTCCGCTGGCCGAAGCCGGCTACTATGTGATTCCGCCGACGCTGTCCATGGCCGTCCTCCGGCAGGAGAGCGGTTACGACGCGGAGCTCTTCCTTGACCGTCCGCTGCGGCAGTTCCACGACTTCTTCGGCGCCGACGCCTTGGTGTTCTCCGTCATCGATTCCTGGGCCAAGCAGGGTCTGGGCATCAATACGAAGATACGCTACATCATCAAGTCGACCCTCACCGACCAGGTGCTCTTCGACCGCACCTGCGACCTCTTCCTCGACCTGTCGGTCAATTCCAGCGACTCTTCCAAGGACAGGTCGCTGCTCAGCATCCTGATCGACGTGGCCGCCGGTGCGCTCAACACCGCGCTCACCGACCACATCGAGGCGGCCCGCCGGGCCAACTACTACATTTTCCGTGACCTTCCTGTGGGCAAATACGACAACCTCTACCTCCAGGACCAGGAAATCAGTACCGATCCCCAGAACGTCTCCAGAACCGTAAAGCAATGAGATCAGCCTCCTTCGGGAGGCTGTTTTTTTAGAAGCGCCAGTTGAATCCGAGGATGAAGATGCGGCGGTTCTGGCGGACGGTCTCCTCCCATTGTACCTTGTGGTCCTGCGAGTAGAAGCTGGTGATGACGGGTTTGTCGAGCAGGTCCCGGCCTTCGAGGTAGAGTGAGAAGCGCCTGAAGTCTTTCCTGACCAGACCGTTCACCGTATAGTATTTATTGGTCAGGCTGTAGAGGGTCTGGATGTCTCCCTTGTACGATCCGCTTGCCGAGATGGTCCATCCGCTCCCGGGACGTGCGGAGACATCGGCCATCAACTCCCAGTAATTGGATTTCTTCCGGGTATCCGACATGTCGCTCACCTGTTGCCGCTGCTGGTAATTGACCTGTAGGTTCGAAGAGAAGAACCGTCCGTTCCAGCCCAATTGCACCCTTTCGGTGAAGGTATGGCCATAGGCCGTGTTTAACCAGGTGAAAACCCGATAAAGCTTTCCGTCGATCTCCTCTTCATAGAAAAGCTGCTCGATTTCGGATTGACGGAAATCGTAGGCCG
>LUZC01000044.1 GCA_001603505.1 Bacteroidales bacterium Bact_11
GATCATCTTCAAGATGCTGCCCACAGTAGCGCCATTCACGCGCCGCACGGCAATCTCCTTGCGGATGAACTGCGTCTCAAAGAATACCAAGCCGATGATACCGATGATGGCAATCAGCAGGGCTACGAAGGAGGCGATGGTGATCAGTTTTCCAAGCGACTGCTCGCTCTGGTACATATCCTCAATCCATTTGTCCAGATGACTGACGGTTATCATATGGGGTTCCCGTCTGGGGTCGAACTTGCAGATAGCATCCTTGATATAATCTGAAACATCCTTGAAATCGGCCCCGGGGGCGGTCCGTACGTACATCGTTCCGAAAGACCGCCATCCTTCCTTGCCCCAATTATAAAGCACCAGCGGGCCCATTGCGTGTTGCAGACTCTTGAAATTGAAATCCTTCACCACACCGACAATCTCGCAGTTATCCACGTGGCCGTACATCAGGCTTCCGACGTGAAACTGAGGAAACATTTGCATATAAGTCTCATTTGGAATGATGCTGCCGGTCTCATTCTGGTTGTCAGACTCCCGGAAATCACGGCCTTCAACAATCTGAAGCCCGAAGAACTGCACGAAATTATCATCCACGGGCAATACTTCCATGAATACCTGATTACCGTCATCTCCGGTACGACTCCAACCCATCTTCCCATCGGAAACAACCGGACTGTCAGCAAAAGTCACGGCTTCAATCGAAGGGTTCTGAAGCAGATGGCTCCTCAGGGCATCTTTCTGGTTCCCGGCCGGATAACCGCACCAGGTCTGAAGGACGCGGGCTTCATCGAACCCCATGTCCTTTCCCATCATATACTTGGTCTGAACGCCCACGAACAGGGCCATCAGGATAAAGAGGAACGATAGCACAAACTGAAGGCCCACCAGAATGTTTCTCAACGCCTTACCCTTCACGCTGGTTCCATAAGAGCCTTTCAACACCAATGCGGCAGGCTGGGAAGTGGAGTACAGTGCCGGAGCAAGGCCTGCAATGACGGCCGAAACCAGCGCCACGCCCAGCATCAGCGCCAGAATGCCGATATTATTCTTCAGCGTCAGGCTGTCGGACACATACGACGCCCAGGAAGATCCTGCCACTACGTGCATGATCAGGCAGGCTATCGCAAACGCGATGAGTGCGATAAGCCCGGCGTGCAGCAGCTGGCGCACGATCAAAGAACCGCGACCTTCTCCCAGCACCTTGCGCGTGTTGATGTTCTTGATGCGGAAAGGAATCTCCGCAAAAGCGAAATTGATAAAGTTGATGATGGCGATGAGAATCAGCAGGATGGCAATGGCAGCCAGCGTAATGGTAATCGCCTTGTTGGCGCTGGCGATATTGGCCCGGACATCCCGTTCGAAATGGGCATCATGCACGTTGCAGATGCGGAAACCTCTGCGGAATTCATCCGCTTCGTCAGCATCGAAATCATTTCCGTATTGTTCCAAAACGGCATTCTCCATCAACGCCTCTGTCTCCTTGGCCAGGGATGGATCTTTCAGCTTTACAAAAGCAAGGAAGGACCACTCGTTGGTGTTATCAAGGAATTCGTCACTCAGATTAACAAGCACGCCATAGTGCATGTTGGAGTTTTTGGGCATATCCTTGAAAACGCCAACGACTTGAACTTCCACTCCGTTACCGGCCTTGAAATTTTTGCCAAGGGCACTCTCGTCGCCGAAGAAGGTCTTCGCATATTCCTCGCTCAAGACCGCCGTCTCGCCGGCGATGAATTCCCTGGCCGAGCCCTCAACCCACTCAAATGGGAACACGGAGAACATGGAACTGTCAACTCTGGCAGAGGGAACGGATAGTATCGTCTCTTCCCCGTCTTTCTTTAATGTAACTTCGTGGGGCATAGTCCAGTAAGTCCCCAGAGCCTCGATATTGGGACTGGCCGTTTTAATGATTTCAATCATCGGCCGGGAAAAGGACGTGCTGAACAACCCCTTGTCCATCCAGTTGTTCTCCATCCGGAACACCTGCTTGTGCCCTTCGAAATTGGCGTCATAGGTCGTATCCCAACGCACCTGCACCATCAGGATCATTGCTGCCGCAAAAGCGACGCTCATTCCCAGAATATTGATCAGCGTCGAAACGCCCGTCTTTCTGAATACTTTCATAGGTTCTATTCTTTCTTCAACGCCTCGGCCGGATTGGTCCGGGCGGTCTTAATGCTCTGATAGAGGACAGAAATGGAGGCAATGACGGCAACCACCAGGCCTGCCAGGACAAATATCCACCAATGCAGAATGATGTGATGGCCGAATCCGGAAAGCCAGCGGTTCATAATGAACCAGGCCAGCGGTACGGCAATCACAAAGGCAATTCCTACCATCTTCATAAAGGACAGCACCAGTTGCTTCAGCACGCCGGCGTAATCGGCTCCGAACACCTTCTTTACCGACACGCTCCGGATTTCCTGCTGCATATAGTAAGAACTCATCGCAAAGAGGCCCAGGGCGCTGACCAGGATGGAAAGGAAAGTGAAGATCAGGACGATTTTGAGCACCAGGCTTTCATCGGAAAAGCCGTCCTCAATCATTTCCTCGATATATTGGGCCTCAAATAGCCTGCCCGGGAACACTTCTGCGGCAATGGCTTCCACCCGCTTCTTTGCCGCAGCATGGTCGCCAGTCGTTTTTACAATCAGCACCCAAGGATAATCGTCATCGGGATTCTCCCCGCGATTGTAAATCATCGCGGCACTCTGGTCCTGCTCCAGCGGACGAATCTTGAAATCATAGTATATTCCGCCGATAGCCCTTGTCCCATTCTTGGCAGACACGAATTCTGTTTCACTCTCGTCAATGCCGATCTGCTTGAAAGCATATTCGTTCAGCCACCAGGCACGCTGATGGTTATCCTGCTTCACCTTCAGGCCCAGAATATCAAAGTATTTGTCATCGCCCTGAATTTGTTGGAAGGACACCCAGTGACCGTCAGGCATTTCCATCGTCCAGTTGTTCGTTCCTCCCAGCGGAATGCCGTCACCCTGGCCCACTTCCTCCACGCAGGGCTCCTCCCGCCACTTATCCAGCAGCGGCCGGATCTGCCCGGTCTGGCCGAAGGCATTGTCCACCACCAGGATGTCCTTGGTATTATATCCCAGGTCGGCCGAAATCATGTGCCGGATCTGTAGACCCATTGTAAGGGCGCTCACCAGCATGATGATAGCCACTACATTCTGCACGATGATGATCACTTTGCTATAGACCGTCTTGGTCTTGAGCCGGAGCGTGCCGCGCACAATCTCGATGGGCTGCGCTTTCTGGATGAGCAGCGCCGGGACAAGACCGGCAAGGATTCCCAGCACCAAGATGAAACCCAGTACCAGCAGGATATTGACCGGCGAAACAGCTTTGAAAATTGATACCTGGTACTCCAGAATCCGGGACGCCGTTGGTGCCAGTGCTTCCGCCAGCAGGATGGCCAGCAGCATCGATATGGCGCAGATAATAGTACTTTCCGAGATCACTTTGAGGAAGATGCTCCGCTTTTCTGCACCGACCAACCTGCGGGTGGCCATCTCCTTAGCACGGAAGCCCGTCAGCGCCGTGGTCATATTGATGTAGTTCAGCACGGCGAATGCCAACAGGAGGATGCACATCGCCAGCAGCAAGTTCACGAAGCTGCGGTTTCCGAATTGAATAGTTCCAGTTCCTTCCCGGTTTCCCGAGTTCAGGAAATACATATCCCGCAGCGGAATAAAACGCACCTCGTCAGCCTGCGTCTTGTATAACCAGAAATTCTCTTTCAGCCAATCCAGAACGGCATCGTGCTTCGCCTGGAGGTCAGCCCCGGGATGTGTCATCACAAAGCAGATACCGCTGCCTGCGTTGCTCATTTCTTCATCATTGGCCGAATTGGTTTTGGTCATTATCTCACCACGCAGCAGCACATCCGGTGCCTTCAGGATGGAATTCCCGAAATCCTCATATACGCCACAGACGGAGAACTGGTAATTATCATTTTTGTTATAGGTTATTACCTGACCGATAGGGTCTTTGTCCCCGAAATGGGCATTGGCAAACTCCTTGCTCACCATACAGCGGTCCCAGGACACGCGCCAGTCTGCCTTGTTGCCTTCCACAAGGTCATAACTGAAAATGTCAAAGAACGTGCTGTCGGCTGCCATCGTGCTTCCGTAAACCAATTCGCCTCCGATGGTGAAAGCGTCGGCCGACGCCAAATTCGCCACGCAGCAACTCTTTTCTATTTCAGGGAAGTTGTTTTTCAAGTGCTTGTCCAGCCAGTAAGCAATATTGACTTGTCTTTCAGTGGCAATCACATAGATTCGGTCTGCATTCTCCTGAAAGGAATCCGTTGACAACTGCCGCTGAATATACACCGCCAGCAGGAGCACGAAGGCCATCGACACCGTCAGTCCCAAGAGGTTGATGGCCCCGTATAACTTATTCTTCTTTAGGAAGTTCCAAAAGCTTTTCATTGCTTAAAACACTAATACATCACTATCTCCATACGTTTCATACCCAGAGGTTATCACCTTCTCGCCGGGCTCCAGGCCTTCCAGCACCTCGTAATACTGCGGGTTCTGGCGTCCGATGCGGATCTCTCTTTTGACGGCTTTACTACCATCTTTGTTAACAACATATATCCATTTTCCGCCTGTCTTCTGGTAGAAGGTGCCGCGCGGGATGATGACGGCCTCTTCCGGCTGGCCCAGCTGGAGGTTCAGGTAGTATGTCTGGCCGCTGCGGATGTTGTCGGGCTGCTCGCCGTCAAATTTGAAATCGGCCTTGAACTTGCCCTCGCGGACCTCCGGATAGACCTTGCGGATAACGGTGGAGAAGGTTTCGCCCTGACGCTCAAAGGTTGCCTGGAGGCCCTCGACCACACGGTCAATATAGTGTTCATCGATTTGAGCTTCCACCTTGTAGGTCCCTACAGAGTTGATTTGGCCGATCTTTGTGCCGCTGGCAATGCTCTGGCCCAGGACTACGTCCAGCAGGCCCAGCTCGCCGTCGATGGGGGCTTTGACAATCAGGTTGCTCTTGCGCTTGCGGATCATCTGCATGTTCAGGAGCATGTTGTCAAGACTCTCCTCCATGCGGTCAATCTGGGTGCCGCGGTAGAGGCTGTCCTGCTTGCTGCGCTCGCGGATCAACTCATATTTCTGCTTGGCGAGGCGATAATCTTCTTCGGCCTTCAAGTATTCTTCCTTGGCAATCAGTTTATCCTCATAGAGGGCTTTCTGCTGCTCATAGGCACGCTTGAGGCGGTCCACCTGAATGCCGTATTCCAGCACGTTCTGCCGCACGTCCAGCTTCTGCTGCTCCATCTGAATTTGCGTGTTGCGGAGGATATTCTCCTTCTCAGCCAACTCCGCCTCAGAGTTCAGGATCTGCAGGTCCAGGTTGTCATTGTTCAGGATGAGAATCGCATCGCCAGCCTTCACCGGAGAACCTTCCTCGATGAGAATCTTTTCCACGATGCCACCTTCCTGGGGTGAAAGCTGGATGGTCGTCATCGGCTGCACCCTTCCACTGATGCGGATATAGTCGTTGAACTCACCCTTCACTGCGCTGGCAATGGTCACGGTGTCCTTATCCACCCGCAGCGTCTTGTTGTTCGGCCTGGCAATCAAGTACACGATAAACACCAGCAGCAGCGCTCCCAGCCAATACGGCAGCGCCTTTTTGGTGAAGGCCACCCGCCAACCTGTTTTCTTTTCGATAATCTTATCCATAGTGTTTGTATTATTCTACTGATTGATGTATTCCACTCCGTTATAATAGCGCACAACCGCCTGCTTGATGAGATACTTGAACAGGCTGTTCATCTCATCGGCCTGGGCGCGGAGATAATTATTCGTAGCTGTCTGATATTCGATGGAAGAGATCAGGCCCTGCTCCATCTTCTTGGCATTGAGCTGGTAAGCCTCTTCCTGCACGGATGCTTTCCGAAGCGCCTGCTCGTAAGCGGCCAGCGCACCGTCGCGGTCCTGCACGGCCCGCTGCACCTCGGAAGCCACCTCGCGGCGCTTCTGGTCGTACTGGGCATTCATCTTCTTCACCGCATTGCGCTTGCGAGCAATATTATCGTGGCCCTGCAGCCGATTGTAGATCGGAATCGACATCGAGAACTGGATGTATTCGCCCTGATGGTTTCGGAGCTGGTCACGGTACGGATCGAGATGCAGATCCTGCCCCGGATAATTGAAATAGCTCGTACTCCACCCCGCATTCAAGCTCAGGCTCGGCAGCAACTGCCAGCGAGCCGTCGCCAGTTCGCGCCGCGCATTCTCCGCCTGCCATCCGGCAATCTTTACACCCGGATCGTGAGATAACGCATAATCAATGACCGATTCCTTGTCCTCCTGCGCGAAAACAAAGACCCCGATCTCCGTATCGATCACCAGCTCCTGATCTACCGGCCAGAACATCAGGTCGGCCAGATTCGTCCGCTGATCGGCATACTGGTTCCGCGCCTCGATGGCGTCATAGCGCCGGTCAGCCAGGTCCGCCTCGGCCTGCACCACGTCCGCATGGCTCTTCTGGCCAATCTCCTCCTGCTTCTGCTGCTTCTGCAGCGAAGCCTCCGCCACCACCACCTGCGCCTCATAGATATCACAGAGCCGCTTGTAGTACACCACATTATAATACGCCTCCATTACGGCCAGGCAAATATCCGCCTCCACCTGCTTTTCCTGCGTCTGTCCGATGGCCAGCGATGTCTTCGATATCTTCAAGTTGTTGACGGCCTCGAACCCGTTGAACAACGTGATGCCCGCCCCCACGGAATACCCGTTGTGGAACGAAGTCTCCGTGACGTAGGTATTGGTTTCCGGGTCAATGCTGCGGCCGAAATTGTAGTACGCATAACTGCTGCCACTGATGCTCGGCGTAAAGGCCTTCAGCACCGCATTCCGCCTCGCGACCTGTGCATCCCCTATCTCCGCCTGCTGGATCCGGATTTTCGTCGAGTTCGAAATGGCATAGGTCATGCAGTCGCGCAAGGTCATCTCCTGACCCCGGGCCTCCGTCCCGATGACGGAGGCCATAACGGAAACAAAAGCAATTCCTATGAAAAAAATGTGTTTAGTCTTCATGCTCATTCTCATTACGCCCCGACAATAGCACGCCCCGTGCCAAACCACTTAACACATTGATTTACAAACAAAACACAAAAGAACAAGGAGTGTAAAGTCTGTAAAAACCTTACACTACACTTTACAACTCCTTTACATATCGGGGCGCGAAAAATTGATTCGACACTGCAAAATCAGTCGAAAAATTGACTAAATTTGCAGTGAAACCATAAAGGACGTACAATATGTTTATCGAACGAAACAAATACCTTCAAAGGATTATTGCCCACAAATGGAATGGAAAAGTGAAGATCATCACCGGTATTCGCAGGTGCGGAAAGTCCTTTCTCCTATTTGAGTTATATAAACAGTATCTCCTCGATTCTGGAGTAAAGGTAGACCATATCATCGAAATCGCCCTGGATAGAAAGGAAGATACCGCTTATAGGAACCCGATTACTTTGGGAGAATATGTCTTATCCAGAGCTTCGAACAAAGATGAGCAGTATTACGTCTTCATCGATGAGATTCAGATGTCGTACAAGATAAAGAATTCAGACGTAGATGAAAAGAGCGTCCCAGAAGAAGACAGAGACCTCCTTTATACGACTTTCTATGATACCTTGAACGACCTGATGTCCAAGAAGAATCTGGATGTATATGTTACTGGCAGCAATTCCAAGATGTTGTCGTCTGACATTGCGACCTATTTTCGTGACAGGGGGTCGGAAATCCGAGTCTTCCCGTTGTCATTCAATGAGTACTATTCCTTTTTCGGAGGGGAAAAAGCAGATGCCTTTGAAGAGTATCTGACTTATGGCGGAATGCCTTTAGCTGTAATGGAAAAGGATGAGGCCGAGAAGCGGGCCTATCTGAACGGGCTGCATAAGCGGGTCTATTTGAAAGATATAGTAGAACGTCACAAACTGAAGGATGATACCATCCTGGATGCGCTTGTAGACTCATTATACTCAGCCATCGGTTCTCTTACCAATACGCACAAGCAAGCGAACACCGCAGGCTCCCGACTGGGTATGTCCACATCCGATCATACTATCAAGAATTACCTTAACTACCTGGAAGATGCTTATTTGTTCAAAAAGGCAAAGCGATATGACGTCAAAGGCAGAAAGCATTATGGATCGCCCCTTAAATACTACGCAACCGACGTCGGACTTAGAAATGCCAAACTCAATTTCCGGCAGCAGGAGCGGTCGCATTTGATGGAGAACATCATTTTCAACGAATTGATTGTTCGCGGATATGCAGTAGATGTCGGTGTCGTGGAATTGACGACTAAAGATGAAAATGGCAAGCCGGTCCAGTCACAATATGAAATCGATTTCATTGTCAACACGGGGCGTCAGAAGATATATATTCAGTCCGCTTTGAACGTTGACACCGAAGAGAAGAAAGACCAAGAGACCTGTTCGTTGAAGAACTCTGGGGATTTCTTCCGGAAAATCGTTGTTCTGGATGGCAATCAGAAACTATGGACTGATGAAGACGGCATCAGCTATGTTGGAGTGATTCCATTCCTTATGGACGAAAGTCTCTTATAAGCACTGCAAAATCGGTCTTATCTCGGACTGATTTTGCAGTTTACCGAAAAACCATCTCAAATATCGTTTGGTTCTCATCACTCTGAATCAGGTCGATGGAGCCGTTATGCTGCCGCATGATCTGTCGGGAAATGCTTAGGCCGATGCCGGAACCTTCTTTCTTGGTTGTATAGAACGGCACAAAGATTTGCTCCTGGGCCGAAACTGGAATGGGCGTACCGTCGTTGGCCACCTGCAAAATCACCTCGTCATCCTTGCCCATCCGGGCCGAAATGTCGATATGTTTGGCGCCGGCCTGCAGGGCATTCTTGATCAGGTTTATGAGAATTTGGGAGATTTGCCCCTCATCGGCGTAAATCATCAGGTCCGGCTCTTCGGGTCGATAGACGCAGGTCGCGCCGCAGGAGGCGGCATACTCGCTGTTCAGCGATATAACCTGATCCATTAACTCCTGCAGGTCCACAGCCTTACGCAACGGCCGGGCCACGCCGGAGAGCTGGCGGTAGGTCTCCACAAACTTGATGAGGTTTTTGGAAGAGTCACTGATGGTATCCAGCCCCGACTTAACGTCCAGCTCGCTATGGCCATTCTCATCCATCGACTTCGCCAAAGCGTCGGAAAGGGATGCAATCGGCGATACCGTATTCATAATCTCATGCGTGAGCACGCGTATGAGTTTGGTCCAGGAATCCTGCTCGTGTGCCTGCCGTTGCTTCTCAAAGATGGTGCGGATTCGGTTCAGCGTCCGGTTGAACTTGTTCTTGTCCTGGAAGCGGAAGTTCAGTTCCCCGTCTTCCAGGGCATCCATCATATAGGCCACCTTCTTGATGTCCTTCCGTCTGGTACGGATGGTGGCAATCACCGCCGCAATGATAGCGACGATGCCACACGCTCCGATGATATGCCAGATGGTGAAGATCATAGCCCGTATTTCTTCATTTTGGCGTAGAGCGTCGGCCGACTGATGCCCAGCATCTTTGCGGCAGCAGAGATGTTGCCGTTGCTCTTCAGGACAGCCTCGCGGACCAGTCTTTCTTCCTCCGCATCGCTGACTTCCTTCAGCGTCCCAGCAGCAGGAGCCCCAGCCTTCGCCTGCTCCAGCTGGATATCCTTCGCTGTGAGCGTGGTCCCTTCAGAAAGGATCACCGCCTTCTCGATGCAGTTCTGCAGCTCGCGGATGTTGCCACTCCAGCGCCCATTCTCAAGTACCGCCTTGGCTGAATCATCCAACCCTATTAACGGCCGATGATACTTCTCGGCAAACTGGCTGATAAAGCGTTCAGCCAGCGGAACAATATCTTCCCGACGCTCCCGCAAAGCCGGAAGAGCGATATGCACAGTATTGATTCTGTAATAGAGGTCCTCCCTAAACCGACCTTCCCGTACCAACTGCTCCAGGTCCATATTGGTAGCGCAAATGAGCCGGATATTCACCGGGATAGCCTGGCTTCCGCCAACCCGCACCACGCTACGGCTCTGGATCACACGCAGCAGCTTGGCCTGCAGATGCAGCGGAATATTGCCGATCTCATCCAGGAATAGCGTCCCTCCGTCGGCCTGTTCGAATTTACCGACATGATCTGTATGTGCATCAGTGAAGGCGCCCTTGACATGTCCAAAGAGTTCGCTCTCGAAAAGGGTTTCCGTAATGGCCCCGGCATCAACGGCCACCATAGGCTTCTCACTCCGGAGGCTCCGGGTGTGAATCTCGCGTGCCAGCATATCCTTGCCGGTACCGTTCTCACCGGTAATCAGCACTGTAGCATCCGTGGGGGCAATCTTGTCCACTGTCTTCTGGATCACGGTCATAGCGCGGGAAGAGCCCCAATACATCGGCGCCGCCTTCTCCTCCTCCTTCTTGGCATCCCTGCCCATAGCTTTCCGGGCCTTATCCCGGGCCGCCGTGAGCGTGGCCACCAGCTTTTCATTATCCCAGGGCTTCACGATGAAATCGAACGCACCACGCTTCATTCCTTCAACCGCCAGGGCGATATCAGCATAGGCAGTAAAGAGCACGACTTCCACCTCCGGCATCATCTGCTTAATCTCTCCAGCCCAATAAAGACCCTCATTACCGGTATTGATATCCGTGTTGAAGTTCATATCCAGCAACACCACGTCCGGCCGGAAACGCTCCAGCGTGCTAACCAGCGTCACCGGTGACGGCAGTGTCTCCACCTCCGTAAAGTGCATCGGCAGCAGTATCTTCAGCGCCTGGCGGATGCCGGCGTTATCATCAACTATCAGTAATTTCCCTCTCTTTGTTGACATAATAGAAATCAAAAATACACAAATAAACCGGCACACGCAAATACAACCCTCATGCCGAAGATGGTAGATCAATGATAATCAGATGGTTGATACGATTGCAAAAAAAGATGAAATGTAAAGGAAGCCAACATTATTGTAAAATCGTTTTACAACTGCCTTATAGTAAAGGCAGATCGAAAATCGTTTAGAACTAGACACTGTTTTGAAGCCGACAGCTCCTTGTTTTAATTGAAGTTATTGTTCTTCTCTTAATACAGATTATCATGCTTTTACTCTCGTTGTACAGGTAGTTTTCATCTCTGAACATACCTTCCTTCACTCCGCGGATTCCTGTTGCGAAGTTATGCCCGCCCCTTCCTTTCTCCGTAAAGGGCAAGCAAGTCCCCGTTCAGGGACCCTTGACGGAGATGGGGGCGGACTATGAGCCTGCAACGTAATCCACGGCGGATTACAGGTAAATGTTCAGACAATGAAAGCACTCAAATTCAACAACACTGAAGTCTCGCTTAACTTCACCTCGTATCGCAACAACGGCACGCTGGCCGTCCAGATGAACACCGTCCCGGACAAAGACCTCTACGGCGTGGTCACAGTCAACCTCGGTTGCCCGCTACAGAACGACACACGCGCCTTCGTCGACGAGAACAACCTCCCCGGCATCGGCAAGTGGCTCAAGAAACACGGCTTCGCCACAC
Source organism: Bacteroidales bacterium Bact_11 (assembly GCA_001603505.1). Lineage (GTDB taxonomy): Bacteria > Bacteroidota > Bacteroidia > Bacteroidales > UBA932 > Cacconaster. The sequence continues at coordinate 11,578 of LUZC01000044.1, forward strand.
CGCTGGGCTACACCCAGCGCAGCGGCTTTTGCAAATACCAGCTTTACGAATTCCATCTCCCATTCTGACCATGGAATACACCCTTCAAATCCGTCAGTCGTCGCAGGCGGCAGCCCTGCTCCGCGACCACATCGCCGACATCGACCACGAAGAGCTTTGGGGCCTCTTCCTGAATGGTCAGGGCAACCTGATCTCCGGGGAGATGTTGACCAAAGGAACGCTCAGCTACACGCCAATCGACTCGAGGACCATCCTCAAGCGGGCTCTCCTGAAGAACGCCACGGCTGTCATCATCGCGCACAACCATCCGTCTGGAAACCCAAAGCCCAGTGTGAACGACATCAACGAAACCGACCGCGTCCGCGCTGCCTGCAAGCTCCTCGATGTCGAACTTATCGACCATCTCATCCTCACGGCAGACTGCTACTACAGCTTCGCCGACGAGATGACAACACATTTTCAATCCGCTAAACACTAACTCATCATGGAACAAGAACATCTCAACCGCATCGAACTCCGTGGCCACATCGGCAACATCCGTATCATCCCCGTGGGAGTCACACGAAAACCCCGCCAGAAACGCTTCTAACGGGGTTTTTCTATGTATGTTACCCACATTTTACCCACCAAATTCCCCACGACGTTAAGTTACGTGTCTAAATGTGGGTAACTTGGGGTTTGATTTCGAGCAGAAGGCCTGATTTCAACGGCCTGCTCCTATTACGACTCATCTTCGTAGTAATAGGAATAGTCGATGCCTTTCATGAATGTTTCGCGGTCATTGATCTTGCCGGTGAGAGCAGGCTGAAGAAGCGCCTTGATTTGCGCTGGATCTACGACACTACGGCGCATAGCATCCAGATAGGTATTCTTGTCGATGAGGCTCCAGTCCACACACTTCTTTAGCGAGCGTTTGAGCATCAGGTCCAGCCAGATGCGAGTGCTGCGGCCATTGCCCTCCATAAAGGGATGGGCCACATTCATCTCCACGTATTTGTCGACAATCTCGTCGAAGGTGATCTCGGGCATCCGCTCTATGGTTTTCAGAATCTGCGGGAAATGCAGCGCATTGGCGAAGGTGAAGCCGCCTTTGCTGATGTTCTTGGTCCGAATCTGGCCGGCAATGTCGTATAGTCCTCCGAATATGTACGCATGGATCTGCTGTAAGCATTGCACGGTCCCCGGCTCCAGGGTGTTCAGCAGGCCGCTTTCAAAGAGATCGTAGGCTTTCTTCTTGCTTTGTCCGTCGATGGTATTGTCGCTGTAGCTGAACCAATCCAGGAACGCGTTGGCCCGGTTGGCCGGGTAATGCTTGGCCAAGGTTTGCACACATTGTGTATCCAGAGCATCCGAAGCCCGCTGTTTTCCGTCCGGAGCCTCGAATTTGAAGTCGTGAGTGACACTCACGAGTTGCACTCCCTCTCCCGTAAGTTTCCGCTTGAGCCAGCGCCAATAGTTGCCCGCCTTCACATAGTCGTCCTCATTGTTGATGGCACGGACAATGTCGATGGCCGAGAACCACCATTTGGAATTCTCTTCATCCCAAACCGCGCGGACCTGCTGGTCGTTAAAAAAACGTATGGATTTCTTGTGTGCCATAACAAATACAAATATAGGTAAAGATATCGACTTACCCAAGATTCTCGGGTAAGAACAAAGCATATAAACAGTCACTCGATTGCAATGAAATTGTATTAGATTGCTTCCGTAGATAAATGATGTAAATTGTTGTAGAATAGTATTTTATATCAAATTTCTTTTTATATATTTATTCTCGGAATCTGAGTGCTGCTACCAACTTTGACAACAAGTAAAGTAGCATACGATGATTGCCTCTCCTTCCATTGCCTTCAATGACTTTTCTGGCAGCTCCAATGATGTGACGGCGCGTCAATCGAAGGGCCGCTCGGTCCTTGGCTCCAAGTCCAAGATCTCCGGCTCGAACCTCTTCAGCCGCCTGAACTTCTGGGTGGTCACCGCTGGCGGCAACATCATGACCACCCCTCCGGCTCTCACCGGCGTTGCTGCCCCTCCATCTGCAACCGTCGCCCTCAGTGCCAGTGCGATGACGTTCGCCCTGGACAGCATTCCTGAGTCGATGACGAACCTCAAGCTCGTGATCCTGGCTTCTGATCCCCAGAGCAACGACGTGAAGAACGGGACCCCGACCGCCGGCAACCCGAAGGTCTCCTATTGCTACTTCTACATCAACACCGCCACCGGCGAGAAGTCGGCCGACATGTACGTCGCTGCGAAGCTGTCGGCGTAAGCGACTACATCACATCCTGAAATTCCTCTTTGCCGGACATCATCTTCTTGGCATAAGAGCACAGAGGGCGAATCTTCACACCTTTGGCGCGGGCGGCTTCAATCACTTTCAGCACGAGTTTGCGGGCGATGCCTTTTCCCTCGTAAGCAGGCTCCACACCGGTATGGGAGATGATCCACATCTTCTCTGAGGGGCTGTATTCACATTCGCCGATCTGCTTGCCGCGGTCATACGCAGCTGCCCTGTCGAGCGCCTCCTCGAACACAATGGAAATCGGATTCAGCAGCTCATACTGCAACGCCTTGGACGGGCAGCGGTCGATGATGTCGGCTATCTCCGATGCGGGAGCCTGTGAAAGATCCACCCACGGCCGGCGAATAACATCGAATACCTTGCCGTTTCCCCGTACGCATGCACCGATATGTTGACACAATTTGGGATTCCAAAATACCTGGATATCCTCGTTCTCATAGGTTTTGAAGCCTTGGGCTTCGAGTTCTTCTTTCTTGGTCATAGTATGATGGTTTTATTATTTTGCTTTCTCAGGGGAAAAAAAAAGTGGCCTTCCTGAACTGCGGCGAATGTAGCGACACCGGCAACAATTGCTATGGGGACAATGGACCAGAACACGGTAGGAACAGTGAGGAAGAGAAGAAGACCTGTCAGTTTGTTTGCCTTAGTATGAGGAAAGCAGAACTGTTTGCAGACAATCAGTGCCGATACTTGATTGACGATCTTGATGACGACGATTACTCCTGCCCATATCCACAACCATGTCGGAAGCTGCACCACGGGGATCAGCCGTATTGCACAGCAAACGACAAAACATATGTCCGCCACACTGTCCAGCGCGGCACCGGTCTTACTCTCGACGTGCAGTTTCCGGGCCAGGTAACCATCCAGTATGTCGCTGATGCCACCGAGGCCATAGACTACCCAGAAAGCCACACCAGCCTGATTACAAAGCAGCAAGCAGGCAGCCCCAAGAATCCTGAACGCAGAGATTATGTTTGGAATACGCTTCAAATAACCTCAATATAGAAACTGAACGGGCGAAAACCATCGTTGCAACTAATCATGGCACTCATCGGGTTTTTCATCCATCCATCGTAGAAGTTGCCTTCGCCTCTGGCAAAAGAGATTACGAACTCCCTCATAGAAGACCATGCAGAAGGACACATCCCTTCGGGACATTTTCCATCGACGGAAATCCACTGCTGGCCCGCCTTAACATCGCAGGTATGCTCGATAGGATTCTCGTATTGGGCCATCAGGTCCGGGTAAACCGTCTGCCGAATTGCTGTAATCCGTACTTTATTCATACAAGCCATTCAAAGTTCTCTTTCCCCGCACCCACTTCAAAGTGATACTTGACGATGCCCAGGTCGATATTCGTGTATCCCCATGGGGAGAAGAACGTCTTTGTCCCTACCCTGTTGCCACTATGGAGGATGAACTTGAACTTTTGCTGATTGACAGCCGTCGGGGCCAGCAGGGCCGCTTCCATCCCGGCTTTGAACCAATCCGGAATAGCTCCGGACGCCTCATAGAATTTCTCCAGCGGCTTAAGAGGATGCTGCACCCCGGAATTGGCGCCGTATCCCAAGGCGATCACACAATGGACGACATCTCCTTCCCGCAACTGATAGGTACCGGGAATCTTTTTATACGTGAGGCCTACCCAGCAGGTGTTCAGCCCCAGCGTCTGGGCCAGCAGCACCATGGCTTCGCCATAATATCCAATCTTTTCCTCTGCCACTTTCCCCTTGGGACCCGCCATGACAAAATAGTTCCTTACCCCTGAAAACTGGCCGTACTTCCACATTCCCGCCGAAAAGCACCTGGGTTCCTCGAGAACCAGTTGGATGTTCAGTCCGCTCTCCACATTCTGTTTCTCCAGTTCAGTGCGCAGAGTCTCCACGGCTCCTGCCTCAATGGGCTTCTCGACATACTTCCTGACCGAATGCCGGGCCTTGATTGCTTCCATTATCATAGTATTTCCGATTTATCATTCCAAATGTACGTATTATTCATGATAATCACTGCTTTTTGCACTCGTATTTCACGGTTTCAGGGACAAGGTACCTGCCTATCTTGTAGTCGATCTTTGCCTTGTGGGCCTGACTGAGCTGGTAGCATCTTCTCACATAGTACAGCTTGCCGTCTTTGATGAAATGGGCACCCGTCTGGTGGAAGCGGAAAGGGATTCCTTTCGCGACACATTGTTCGCGGAGAGAAAGGACCCAGTTGTAGTCGCAGGGTCGGGCATCGGCCCCCGACTCACCGCCCACCGACACTTCCTCTATGGTTTCATCCAGATAAGGAGTCAGGTTCATGGCCGTGATCAAGGGTGATGCGATGATGCTTTTGTGCTTGATGGGAAGGGCGCGAAATATGGGCAGGCGGTAATCCGCCATTGCCTGGTTCTCCACCGTACAGCCCACGATAACATTGTCGTAACCTTCGCCCCAGTCATCCGGCACGCACTTCATAAAACGGTCGATACGCTTGGTGAAAAAGTAAAACCATAGGTCGCTCCTCCGCTTCATCATCTCCCAGCATTCCGGCCGCCAGGGATCGGCGTCTTTCAGCAAGAAATCGGATGTAAAACAAGTGAATACGACCTTGCCGCTCTCAATCTTCCACGAACGGTCCCGCTTTCGCTTGATCGGGAGATAAAAATTCCCGGTCTTCCGGCACTCACTGCTCGAAATCTCGCTGCCGTACATTTCATCCTGGCGATACACATAGCAGTACTTGCACCCAGGGCTTATCTTGGTGCAACCGTGCCAAGGGTTCCAGTCAGCATATATTTCCCAGTGTTCAGACAAGTCGGATGGAATTAACAATGGCAAAGATAAGCAATCCGTGTCACAAGTCCTTCAGAAACGACTGCTTGAAATACATTGAGAAGATAGAAAAAATCTGTATATTTACATTTTATCAAATACATCATAGATTTTATGCATATTCGCGAAGAAGCCGCACGCTGCCTGTTATGTGCAGATGCGCCTTGCAGCAAGGTCTGCAAGAACGCCGATCCCGCAAGAGCCATCAGGGCGGTTCGTTTTGGCAATGAAGCCATTGCCCGTAAATGGGTCTCCCATGCCGATGAGGCTGAACTGGAAGCCGCCGAAAAGGCCTGTATCCACTACGATCGTCCCATCCGCATCCGGGAGATGGCCCAGGCGTTGCCTGAGGTCCCCAGCTCCGAACGGTCCTCTCTGGAAATTGACTTCTGCGGTATCCGCTGCGAGAATCCCTTCTTCCTGGCATCATCGGCCGTGAGTACCAATTACGAGATGGTCGCCCGAGCCTTTGACGCCGGTTGGGCCGGCGTGTTCTATAAGACCATCTGCCTGCAGGAAATCCGGGAAGTATCGCCGCGTTTCGACGCCGTCCACAACGATGCCAACAACAGCTTTATCGGCTTCCGTAATATGGAGCAGTTGAGTGAGAACCCCGTAGAGATGGACTTCGACATCCTGAAGCGGCTCAAGCAGAACTATCCCACCAAGGTCGTCATTGCTTCCATCATGGGGCAGACGGAAGAAGATTGGATCAAGCTGGCCAAGCTGGCCGAGGCGGCCGGCTGCGATGCCGTGGAACTCAACTTCTCCTGCCCCCAGATGCGCTTGACGGGCATGGGCTCCGATGTCGGCCAGGATTCCGAACTGGTCACTTTCTTTACCGCCTGCGTCAAGCGCAGCTTAAGAATACCCGTCATCACCAAGATGACACCCAACATCGCACATATTTCCGAACCAGCCATGGGTGCCGTATTAGGCGGGGCCGATGCCATATCGGCCATCAACACCATCAAGAGCGTCACATTGGGCGAAGGGTCCGATGTCAACGGCTGCCAGACCGGTTCCGGCTATTCCGGTAAAGCCGTCAAACCCATTGCCCTGCGTCATATTCTGGCCATGGTCAAGAACCCAATAATCCAGGACAAAGCACTCAGTGGTGTCGGCGGCATCGAAACCTGGCGCGACGCCCTGGAATTCATCCAGTTGGGATGCCGCAACGTGCAGGTCTGCACTTCCGTGATGCAGTACGGCTACCGCATCGTCGACGATTTGATCTTGGGCCTGCAGAATTATATGTCCGAACGCGGCATCGGCAATCTGGCGGATCTGGTGGGCGAACTTCTGCCGAAGTTCTACCTGCCGCACGACCTCAACCGCGACACCATCGTCTATCCCAAGATAGACCACGAAAAGTGCATCGGCTGCGGCCGGTGCTATACATCCTGCATGGACGGCGGACACCAGGCACTATCCTTCGGCGAAGACCGCCGCCCCCGGCTAAACGGAGCCAAATGCTTCGGCTGCCTCCTCTGCCGCCTGGTCTGCCCTACCGGGGCGATTACAGCAACCAAGAGAATTCAAAAAAAGTCATAACAAACACAACATCATGAAAAAGTGTTTCTTAATCCTTTCACTCCTTGTCTGGTCTGTTGCTGCAATAGCACAGGAATCCAAGATTCCCCAGCGCCTGGAGCTTGTAACGGTCGATCTCGAATTGGGAGATGAAGACAGCTTGCTGAGCACGGAAGAGAACCTGGAGAAAGTTACTGTTACCTACGAAAGAGTGCTGCTTACCAATCTGTTGGCTTTCAGCGTGGAGCGTCAAGGTTATATCCGGGCTACACACATCCCCAAGAATCAGTTCAATTCTTTGGTAAAAAGCCTGAAATTCTATCGGAAACTTCATCCGAATGAACTGTAGTGACAACATAGAAGCGATTAGAGTATCGCTGGACGACTATGTTCTTTCCGGCGGAGGGGCCAACGGAGAGAGTTATGATCACAAGACGGACCCAACCGTAATGCTCAAACTCTATTTCCCGGGCGAGATCCAGCAGCCGCTGTCCGAGATGAAGCTGGCCCGAAAAGTCTACGACATGGGCATCCCCACGCCTGAACCCGGAGACTTCGTGGTCACGGAAGACGGTCGCTACGGTATCCGCTTCCACCGCATCATCGGCAAGAAATCCTATTCCCGCGCGACGGGCGACGAGCCGGAAAGGGTGGCGCAGTTTGCCTCCGAATTCGCGCAGATGTGCAAGCAACTGCATGCTACCCGCGTGGATACAGCCCATTTTGAGAACGTCAAGCACCATTACTTTCACCTCCTGGACCAAAACCCCTTCTTCACGACGGCGGAAAAAGACAAACTTGCTCGCTTCATTACCGACATCCCTGATGAGGATACGGCACTCCATGGCGATCTCCAGTACAGCAACGCCATCTTTGCTGGGGAGAAGCGCTACTTCATCGACCTGGGCGACTTTTGCTGGGGCAACCATCTCTTTGACATCGGACAGGTGTATCTATGCTGCTATCTTAGCGACGAGGACTTCATCAGCGAGACGTTCCATATGCCCAAGGCGCTTGCCATGAAGTTCTGGGACTGCTTTGCGCCGGTCTATTTCGGCGAAGGCATTCCCTTGAAGGAAATCGAAGAACTGGTCCGTCCTTTTGCGGGACTCAAGACCCTATTGATTGAGCGGAACACCCGGTGCCCGATGTCCGAGTTCCGCGCAGCGCTCGCTAGCATTCTGGAATAAGATGCGGATGTTTTTGCCGTAATCAGTCCCCGCAGAGCTTGTCGGTATAAAGGATTCCCTTCAGATGGTCGGTCTCGTGCTGGAAAATGACCGCCGTGAAGCCTTCCACGCGCTCGGTCACCTCCAGCCCTGTTTCAATCGAGGTGTAGCAGATGTCGATGTCGTGCCAGCGCAGAACCTCACCGCGAAGGCCCGGCACGGACAGGCATCCTTCCCGCCCAGGCTCAGGGTCGCCCCAATACGCGGTTATGCGGATGTTGGGATACACTTCGAACGGTTCCCCTTCCTTGTCGAAACGCTGAACCGCGATGACATTGCGCGATATCCCCACCTGAGGTCCGGCGATGCCCACCCCATCCTGTTCAGGCGAGGTGACTGTGGCTACCATCTTCTCCGCCAGCAGGGTATACAACGGGTCAGCCAGCTCCTTTGCAGAGATATCACGGCAAGGAGTCCGGAGAACCTTCAGGTCCGCCTCGTCCTCGACGGTCAGCACCCGCATCACCGAGGGCTGGTTTTCAATGAGGTCGCGCTCAGCGGCAGTCCATCCCCCTGTGCATCCCACGGCAGAAAAAATTAGAACAGCCATTGAAATAATCATCCACAGTTTTTTCATATGCATCGGCTGCGGCGTTTATAAGGCTGGCAGGAGATAATCCCAGATGAGATTCAGTTCCTGCCGCATATTCTGGATATGGGCCGTCGTCACAATGACGGCATCCTGCTGCGGAAGGACCAGGATATACTGGCCGTTGGCCCCGTCGGCACGGAAAGCGCCGTGGCGACAGCGCCACATCTGGTAGCCATAGCCCTGCTGCCAGTCGCTCAGTTCGGGATCGAAATAGGCATAGTAGGGATTCGACGGATCGGTACGGATCTCCTCAACCTGTCGCTCATTTAAGCCGGCACTGACGGAAGGAACCTGTGCTGCCGACATTTCCTTGACCCAATCGGCCGGGATTACCTGACGGCCGCGGAACTTGCCGTCATCCAGCAGACAGAGCCCCATGCGGGCCAGGTCCTCCGTATGAAGGAACAGTCCCCAACCGCCCGTATTGATACCGGCGGGGCTCTCCTGCCAATACGGCTTTTCGATGCCCAGCGGGTGCCAGAGACGCGGTTCCAGGTAATCGACGACTTTCTGGCCGGTCACTTTCTGTACCGCAGCCGAGAGCACGTACGTGCCCAGGCTGTTGTAGCAATAACAGGAGCCCGGTTCGTACTCGAGGGGCCACTCCATGAAACCCTTCACCCAGTCTTCTTCCCCTCGCTGGACGCTGTAGGTCGGATCTTTTCCATGTCCGGAATTCATGGTGAGAAGGTGGCGAATGGTGATGCGGCTCAATGTGTCGGACACGTGGGACGGCAGGCTTTCCGGGAACAGGTCCACAATCCGGTCACTCAGGGAGAGCAGTCCTTCCTGGATGGCAAATCCCACCGCCGTGGCCGTAAATGTCTTGGAGACGGAGTTCAGGATATGCGCCGTATCCGGGACGAAGAAATGCTCTTCCAGCACCTTCCCGTGCTGTACGACCATGATGCTGTGGAGTTGCTCGGAACTGTCGGCGACAGCCTGGAGATAGGAAGCGAAGGCGTCGTCCAGCGCGGGCGACGCTTTCCCGCGAGGCAGCGGATCTTCCGGATGCGTGCACGATGCCGCGAAGAGCACGGCCGCCGTGACCGCCACAAAGAGGTAAAGGGCTCTATTCATGGGAATCCTCATTGTTTTTTATTCTTGCAAGATACGAATTTTTGCAGATAATTTATATAACTTTGAGGTTATGAAACGGATAATCCTATATTTGCTTGCATTGACGATGCTTATGAGTTGCAGTAAGAATACGGAAAAGACTGCCGCAACGGCGAAGGCCTGGCAGGAAATTACGCCTGAGGAAATCGACCTGAATCCGGTCAGGATGATCGACGGGGACTGGCTGGAGGTATCGGCCGGAAAAGAAGGAAACATGAATCTGATGACCATCTCCTGGGGCACCATCGGCGAACTCTGGAGCAAGCCGGTGTTTATCGTGTATGTATCCACCAGCCGCTACACTTTCCGGTTCATGGAAGAGAACGACTACTTCACGGTCACGCACTTCCCTGCATCGATGAAAGAAAAGTTGGGTTATCTGGGGCGTGTTTCCGGCCGCGACGAGGACAAGGTAGCCGGAGCCGGGCTCACCGTGGAATTCACGGAACTGGGCAATCCCATCTATGCCGAAGCGGATTTGGCCATCGAGTGCAAGAAACTCTATGCGCAGCAGTTCGATGCGAATCTTCTGCCGGCAGAGCAACGTGAGTGGTATGAGCGATCGGGACTCGGCATCCACTACATGTACATCGGCGAAATTCTTCATGTCTGGAAGAAGTAGACGCCATGGTCAAGGACTATTCATCATTCGGTCCGGCGTACAGGAACTTCAAGGTAAAGGACGAGGTGTTTGTTCCCGAGCCCGTGGCTGATTTTTCGGGTGACGATCCTTTCACAAGGATGGCCCCCATTCGCGGAAAATGCAAGGACATAACCTTTGACGACAGTTGGACATATCTCGACAAGTCGCTGAAATTCAAAATAGTAAATGCTCTCACCTATTTCGCGACTTGGGTTGTTGCCTTTCCCCTGAACCGCCTCCGTTTCGGGCTCAGGATCGAAGGCCGCCAGAAGATTCGCCGCAACCGAAAACGCATCGCCGCCGGTGTGATAACCCTGTGCAACCATGTCCACCGATGGGACATGATTTCCGTGATGCAGGCGATGCGCTTCCGCAAGGCCTGGATTCCCATGTACTCCGAACCGTTCAAAGGCAAGGACGGTTTCATTATGAAAGCGGTGGGCGGCATTGCCATTCCTGAAAGCTACAGCGGCCTCAGGAAGTTTAACGAAGCCTTCGATGAATTGCACGCACGCGGAGCGTGGATCCACATTTTTCCTGAGAGCTGCAGTTGGAAATTCTATGCCCCGTTAAGACCCTTCAAGATCGGCGCTTTCAATATGGCCTGCAAGTATCATCTTCCGGTGCTTCCTATGATCATAACCTTCAGGCCTCGTACAGGGTGGCGCAAATTCTTCGGTCATGGCGAGCCGCTGATTACCCTCCACGTCGGCGACATGATTGATCCCGACCCAAGTGCCATCCGAAGAGATGAGGCGGCGCGCCTGCGCGACCTTGCCCACAAGTCCATGCTCGACATGGCGGGAATTGTTTCCAATCCCTGGCCCTCCGGTATCGATTAAAACGCTCAATCCCATGCAAAAAATCATTGATCCCGTTCCCGTCGAAGTGCTCAAGGCGGAACTCACCAAATCCAAGAAGCTGGAAGACACCAACAAAGGCCACAACGAGCTCTACATCGTTACCTGGCACGACTCCCCCAATGTCGTCACTGAAATCGGCAGATTGCGGGAGGAGGCTTTTCGTGCTGCCGGGGGATCCACGGGCAATGCCATTGACCTGGATGAGTACGACAAAATGGAGAAACCCTATCGGCAGCTGATTGTCTGGGACCCGGACAATGAGGCCATCCTGGGGGGATATCGCTTCATTTTCGGTTCGGATGCCACGTTCGACGAGAAGGGCCAGCCTGTCCTGGCCAGTTCACACCAATTCCGCTTTTCCCAGTCATTCATCGATACCTACCTGCCGCACATGATAGAACTCGGCCGCAATTTCGTGGCTCCGGAGTATCAGAGTTCCCAGCAAGGAGGCGCAAAGTCCATCTATGCCATGGACAATTTGTGGGACGGGCTCGTGGCTGTTGTCATGAAGAATCCCGACCTGCTGTATTTCTTTGGAAAAGTCACCGTATATCCTTCTTACGACTATATCGCCAGAGACTTGATCTATCATTTCCTTTGGAAGCATTTCGGCGACAAGGAAGAACTGGTCAGGCCCTGGGACGACCAGGCCGTGATGCCCTCTTCCGACCCCGGCCTGATGGATCTGGTCCTTCACAAGGAAGACTTGGCGGAGGATTACAAACTGCTTCGAGGAGCGGTCAGGATGAGGGGCGTCAACGTCCCGCCGAATGTTTCTGCCTACATATCAGCCACTCCAAGGATGCTGATGTTCGGCACGGCTGTGAACCGATTGATGCACAATATCGAGGACACGGGCATCCTTATTCCTTTCGACGACATCTACCACGAGAAGAAACGCCGCCACATCGGCGCCTATCTGCGCTTCTTCAGCTCCAAGCACCGCAGGAAACTGGCTGCCGGCACTCCCTATACGCCCGATATGGAAAACCAGATGATCGACCGCTGGCTGATGCTCCGCAGCCGTAGAATCAAACGTCTCCTTAGGAAGTATCGCCGTCAGTCTTGACAGCCGTTGGCGCGGAAAACCCGCTTGACTTCCTCCCAGGGATAATAGGGACCTCCGGGAAGATTGAGGAGCGAAGTTTCACGCTCATTGATGAAGCACTTGACCATCACGTCGCCCGCCCGGTTCTTATAGAAGACCATCTGGAAATTGCCGGCAAACGGCGTAAATAGCCATCCGGGCCAGTTTTCAGCCTCCTCATGGGTAAGGCGCTCGCCGATGCCTTTCACCCCGATTCGAGCGCAGAAAGCCAGCAGATGATAGTCGTGTCCGAATCGCAGGTCGGCCACGCAATCCCCCTGTCGAATGGCCGTATCGGCCTTATCAATGAAGTCTTCCACCAGGGCGTCCACTTCCGGAACGGCCATGCGCCGGTGGCCGAACTCCACACTGTTGCACTGGCGAAGATACAAGTCCAGGGAAAGAATGCGCGAATAATGCTTCAGATCCTCCACGTTGAACAGCCCGAGAAGGGTCTGGTCCTGGTCGAAAGCCCCGCTGATAGCCGCGAAGCCCAGGGTCTCGTTCAGCAGTTCTGCGATGGAGCAACCGGTTGCTTCCCTTCCGGCTGAAGCATCGGTGAACACATGCTGCGCAAAGAAAACCGTGTCGGCCGTATAGGAATAGGCAAACTCGCCGATATACTTGAATGCCTCCTGCCGGATGTCATCCGTGTCAGCGCTGCTGAGGTATTTCATGAACTGTTCTCCCGTATCCCAACCGATATCCAGTTTGGGCTCGAGGGACATCAGTTCCCCGGTAAAGGCAGCCATGCTCACCAGGCAGCGTGGCGATGTGCTGGAAACGGCACGGACATGTCGGCTGCCACTGCGGAACATGCCCTTGTACTTCTCATGCATGCGATGGGCGATCTGTCGGTGTTCCAGCGCCCCGCGAGGCGTCAGGCGTCCGTTCATGCCATCGTGCAGGGAATAGATGGCCTCCACCTGCCGCAAAGCGCGCTCTCCTTCGTCGCTCAGCGCCCCGGCCTCGTGCGCTTTTCGGTATAACTCCACAGTCCGGCCATAATCGTCGCCCCAGTTGCTGCGCGAACCATGGCGTCCGTAATGACTGATATAAAAGGGCTTGTAACCCGCGGGAACGGGAGTCTCCGGCGTATCGAAAAATTCATACGGATTGGTATTGACCCCAAAGCGGTACAGATTGCCGTCGATACTGTCCGGGAGGACCACTACCTGTTCCTGCGACCCGCAGGCCACTGTCAGCAGCGCCAGGGCGATAAGAAGAAGGCGTTTCATAAGCTTACATACTTCGAACGAATATCTCAAGCACGCGTCCCTTGAGCGCACGCCACTTGCCGGCGACCATCGCGAAGAAACTGTCGGTCTGCTCGTTTAGCAACAAGGATGCGGCCTCTTCCCTGCCCTCGGCGGGCAGCGACCCGATCTTCTCCTGCAGCGCCTTGTCCTGCTCGAGCATCATCCGTTCGAACAAGGCGCGCTCGGGCTCGAGCACTTTGCGGGTCTTGTCCCAGTAAATCGTAGCGATACGGTTTGTCTCGCGAAAAGCCCAGACGGCAGCCTCAGGGCGATAACTGTTCTGGCCGCAATGCCCCATTTCCTCAGGCAGCTTCGTAGCGCCCGCATAAATCGGGAAACGCGGACTCTGGCCCGGATTGTCGAATGAAAACCACAGCACCCCGCCCACTTCGTCGGGCAGCCAGTCGCGGCACTGTGCGATCCAGGAATAGGAGCACTGGATCACGGCAATGGTCCGACGGTTGGTCACGGTGCCGGGAGCAATCTGGTTGAGCATCGCACGCACGTCGGCCGACATCCAGTTGGATATCGGAGTGATTTCTTCATCGTACTCAGTATACGTCGAATAAGGATACGGATCGCTGTCGAGATTCTTGATGCGACGGTGCGCCGTGATTTTCAAATTCTTTCCCATATCCAAGTCGGTGCCCTCGTAGGTTTCCCGATAGAAGGCCATCATCATCTCGGGCGTCACGGGGACCTCGGGCTTGACCGAGAACGGAAGCTCCTCGTCATCCAGCGAGAGGCCGAGCGATGGGGCCAGCGTGTTGAACACGAACCACTCGCGCACGGAGAACGGCTTGCGCTTGGCATCGCCCACCACTTTCCAGAATTTCAGGGGGCCTTTGCCATCCCAGAGACCCAGGGCCTTCGCCTTCTTCTTCAGGTCTTTGCAGTACATGAAGTGGTCGGGATCGTCGAAGTCGATGGCACCGATGCGGGCAATGTTGGCCGAGATACCCACATGGTCGTCGGGGATCCGCTGCGCCGCCCAGATGGCACCGGGCGCGCCCGGGCCGGGGCCGTTGATCTCAAACTGCCACACCTCGTTGGGGTCGGCCACCGTGAGCGTCTCGCCCCAGTCGGCATAGCCGTATTTCTCGGCCATCTCGCCCATCAGGCGGATGGCATCGCGGGCATTGTCGCAATATTCAAGGGCCAGACGCTCCAGTTCCTCGATCCAGAACACCCCGTTGCGATTGATCAGGTCCTTGTTGCCGTCGTAGGTCGTTTCGCCGATGGCCAGCTGCTTCTCGTTCATGCAGGGATACGCCGTATTGACGAAACGATAGGTCTGAAGGGCAGGCGGCACAATGCGCCCGGTCTCATAGACACCCCGCGGATCCCAGGGTTCCTCCTTGTGCAGGACATTGAAGAAATAGGGCTCCGTCTCACCCGGAGCGAAGGTCTTTCGCGGCTCGATGGTCACATAGGTCCGGTAATAGGAGTCGCAGCAGTGCGCGGTCATCACCGACCCGTCGCTGGAGGCCTTCTTTCCCACCATGATGGAGGTACACGCCTCACCGGTTGGAAGGGAGAGCAGAGCCAGTGTCGCTGCGGCGAAAAGATATCTGACAGGCCTTTTCATAAATGAAATCATTTTAAGCTGGCATCCAAACAGACAGCCTCTTCCGTGAAAGACAGTCCGCTTACGGCGATGCTGTCAAAAACAGGCTTCATCTGCGGAATAGCGTCAAGGTTCAACACCACCTGTTTGTCTTCGAACTGTTCGATGAGTCCGGCCGGCATCTTCTCCAGAAGGGGCTTCTTTGCCTTGTCCAGGACCCAGCCGCCCACGCTGCCGGCATCCACCTCGGCGGTGACGCGGCTCCCTTCGATGGAAAGGAACTTTACTTTCGCGGAAACAGAGGGCGAAAGCAAGCCCAGGATATTGACGACAAAAGAAACCGTTGCCGTGTCGGAAGCAGCATACGAAAGGGTCAGACCCTTGACAGGGGTCTTCTGAGCGATGATGTCATTCAACTCGTTGAATGGGACTTGCAGTATCATAATTGTAGTAGCGGTTTAGAGAGAATCGGCGGCAGCCTTCGCTTTTTCAGCGCCTTTGTATTTTGCCAGCTCGATCTGCAGCTCCGTGATGGTTTGGTTCAGTTCCTGGATCTTCTTCAGATAGTGGTCGTTGAGGTCGCGGATCACTTCGTTCTTATTGATACTCTGAACGGCGGCTTCCTCGTGGAATACGATTTGGTCGCTATGCAGGCCGTAGCTCTGTGCGCTATTGAGCAGCACCTGCTTGGTCGTGTAGTCGAGTGTCTCTCCGGCCAGATAGAGGTCCAGGGTCTGTGTATGTCCGCTGAGGTGGATCTGATGGTCGAAGATATAGCTGGAACCGATGGTTTTGTTGTCCAGCACAAAGCGCTCCGCATTGGTGGCGAAATTGTTGTCGCGGATGGTGCCGATGGCCGAAATAATGCTGGGCACAATCATCACCAGCAGGACGGCAGCAACGACGCGACGGTTGCGCTTGAGGTGGTACTCATCGACGGCAACACTTTCAAAGCCCAGGAACTTGGACATGAAGAAAGTGGCCAGGGCAATGAAGAAGCTGTTGATCAGGAACAGATAGGCGGCGCCAAGGATGTAGGTCAGGCTGAGCCGGGCGATGCCGTAGCCCAGCGTGCAGAGCGGCGGCATCAGCGCCGTGGCGATGGCCACACCTGAAATCACATTGCCCCGTTCCTTCCGGGAGTGTTCCATCATGCCGGCAACGCCGCCGAACAGGGCGATCAGCACATCGTAAATCGTGGGACGCGTTCGAGCCAGGAGTTCCGTGGGGTTGTTCAGTTTCAACGGGGAAACCAGGAAGTAGATGCAGGCTACCACAATGCTGATGATCACCATCACGAAGAAGTTCTTCATGGCGCCCTTCATCAAATCGGTGTCGTTGGTGCCCAGGCCCAGTCCGAAACCGATGATCGGCCCCATCACGGGTGAGATAAGCATCGCGCCGATGATGACGGGGATGGAGTTGACGTTCAGGCCCACGCAGGCGATGATGATGGCACACGCGAGAATGATGACATTCGGTCCCCGGAAAAAAATATTTTTCTTTATGGCCGCTGCCGCGCCCGCCCGGTCGATATCGTTCTCCAGGTAAACGATGTGGCGGATGTATCGCTTGAATCTGTTCATGATCTTCGGGAGATGTAAGCGTGAATCAGTTCAACCGCGTCATCCTCGGTCAAATGATCCATATTGAGCACCAGGTCGTAATTTCGGGCATCGTATCGGTTCTTGCCCGTGTAACGATACACATAGTTCTCGCGTGAAGCGTCCACGCTGTCGATGATGGCCGCCGCCTGCTCTTCCGTGAGGTTCTGTTTGCGCTTGACGCGGGCGATGCGATGCTCACGGGAGGCGGTAATGAAAACGGATATCTTCCCGGGGCAGTCCTTCAACACGAAGAACCCGGACCGGCCGGCAATGACGCAAGGCCCTTCTTCCGCAATCGCCTGAAGGATTTCCGTCTCGGCCTTAAACACGTCGTCCGTGGTGATGTCGGAGCGGAATTCCTGGACGAATCGGCTGTCTTCATTGACCAGCATCGACTGTTTCGGCATGGGAGCGACCCATTTGATAAAGTCGGCCAGCCAGTTCTTCTTCTCACCTTTGAGTTGTTCGATGCTGCTGGTGGTGAGGTTGAATTTGGTCCTGAGCGCATTGATCAGATCTTTGTCGCTGTAACGGATATCCAGTCTTTCGGCGAGTTTCCGTCCGACAGTGCGACCGCCGGAGCCCAGTTCCCGGCTTAAGGTAACCACAAGATGATGATTCATACTTACCTGTTTATTGTTTCGCAAATTACGAATTATTACGGATTAATCGATACTTTTTCTTGCCGATCCACCAACCAAGCAGGAAAATGCCGATGCCCAGGAGAAGGAGTGCGACAAGCATGGAGCATACGGTTCCGGCGGAATGGACCGTCGAAAAGGCTCCAGACACGTAGAAGATGCCCATCATGATGACGCCGGCAAGATAGAGGATGATTCCCAGACAGAGAATCGTGCGCCAGAGGGTGCCCCATACGCCGTACCCGAACAGCTGGTGATACGCTATGAAATAGAAGATGGGTATCAGGATGGTCGTCCAATCGCCGAACAAGGCGCGCAGCATAATGCAGAACAGAACTAGTGAACTCATGAACAACTGGATGTAGACACCATCCACAAACGAGTGGTGCGCATGCCGGGGCGCATACCGGAAAAGCAGCATGGTCGGAATAATGAGGAGGACGGTCTGGATGAGCGTGGCCCAGTCCAGATGGGATACCAGCCATTCAAGGATGGTCCGCAATACACCGCTCTCAGCGGTCACCGACAAGGTTTTGTCGGTGACCGCATTCCCGACGAAGCCGTTGACCAGCATCACGGCAAGGGCGACGTAACACAACATGTCGATGGGCGAACCGCACACGCGCTGGCGGCCGCTGATATAGTCGCCGATCAGGTATCCCGGACGGGCGAATATCTGGATGAGATACGAGAGCACGGAACTTGCCTCCGTGAATCCCAGCAGCAATGTAGTGTCTTTGTCTTCCGGAGGGAGGTCCTTCTTTGCGACATTGTACTTCTGCCCGCAGGCCGGGCAGAAATTACCCTCGAAGGTATTTCCGCAATTTGCACAATGATAACACCTTCCGGGCTTTATGTCGTAACAGAAGGGCTCACGTTGCCAGGCCCTGAAGCGCTGAATGAAACTTTTTAGGCTCATCTTCTTACATTAATTGTTGCAAGTTACAAAATATTGCGTTTATTTACTAACTTTGAGTTGTTATACGATGTGCTTTCACGAATGGAAATGAACTCAGAAAAGCATTCCGCCCGGTTTTCCGAATTTACCACCAGGCTTCTCATCAGTATTCTGGCGACCGTCATATCCATCGTCCTCACTTTTGGTACCGCCCGTTGGTGGGAAAACCGGAAGCAGGACAAAACCCGCCGGATGATGGCCATGATGGTCATCCACGACATCGATGAAAGCATCGAGAAGATCCGGGATATGATCGAATGGGACGAAGAAGGCCGTGCCCTGACCATGAGGCTTTTGGCGAATATCGACAGCCTGGAGCGATTCCCGGCCGATACGCTCTCCGAATTCATCAATTACCTGATTCCCGGCGTATACAATCCCGGCTGGGAATTCGACAAGTCGAACGAAGCCATATTCAACAGCAGCCAGGAGTCCTGGAACACGCTGAACGATATGACCTTCATCCGGAACGTCCAAAAGTGTTACCACTACCGATCGATCCTGGAACAAGAGCGGGAGGAGTGGATCTATTTCCAGAAGCCGGTCTCGAAGGAAGAGTCCTACGAGATGATCATGAACGTGGAAGCCCTGCAGGATGAAGCCTTTTTCATACCGCTTTGCAAGAGATTGCTTACCGACTCGAAAGTTCGGCATTATGTGGACAACTCCTTCTGGCGCTGCTATCTCTACAACAACATCCTTTCGGCATGCATGGAACTCAACGAAAGCAACCGCTTCCTGATGAACATCTCCGACGAGCAATTGAAAGAGTTTGAGAAAAAGACCGTCGAGCAACGGCATAAGGCCAGCAAGAAGGAGATCATCGGCAGCTGGAGCTTTTCGTCCGGAGAGGATTACTCCGCGGAAATCACTTTCCGGAAAGACCGCACCCTGACCAATCGCCACGAGTTCCGTTATTCGAGTCCCGTCTATAGCGGAAAGATAAAGGTCATCGCCACCATGAACGGGACCTGGGAAATGACCCGCGACTCCCTGATCCGTAATTATGACCTGTCCAGCCTGGAGGTAACGGTAGATGACAGTGGCATCTCCTATCGTCCGGAGAATGAAGAAATCGTCCAAAAGAGTCTGGATTCCATGCATTCCGGCGCGCTGAAAGAAGAAATCAAGGCATCCCTCGCCAACGACAACCGCAATGCCGGCACCGTCTATCTCAGCGCCAACGGAAAGAAGATGGAACTCTCCGATGGCGAGGAACTTCCCACGCTTTATACACGAGTGACAAAAACCGACTAATCAATCCTCTCATTTTTTATCATTATGAAAAAAAGCACTAAACTCTGGCTCGCAATCGCAGGCGTCCTGCTGATCGTCCTTGGTATCATTTGCATCTGCAAACCTGCCTCAACCCTCTTTGCAATGGCCTGGCTTATCGGCTGCTTCACCCTGGTCGCCGGTATCAGCAAGCTCATCTTCACCTTCCGCACGGAAGCTTTCCTGCCCAATAGCGGCAGCCGCCTGCTTTCTGCCATCCTGCAGATCATCCTGGGTGTGATCTTCCTGGCCAACAATCTGTTCCTGACCATTTCCCTCCCCATCATCTTTGCCATGTGGGTGCTCATTGAAGGCGTACTGATCGCTATTCAGAGCTTTGACTACAAGAAAGTGGGCTTTACCTACTGGTGGGTCATCCTGCTGCTGGGCATCGCCGGCGCTGTCCTGGGTATTCTCGGCCTGAGGAATCCTGACGTTTCTGCCGTCACGCTTTCCACAATCATTGGTGTGGGTATCATCGCTCTGGGCGCCGCCTACATCTTCGCCCTTTGCGGTATCCAGAAATTTGAAAACACGGTTAAAGAGATTCGCAATGCAATGATGCCTTAGTCGCATCCCAAGAATCATATGGACCCCGGGGAGGTCGTTGAGACCTCCCCGGCTTTATTTACATGAACACAAAGTACATTTTCATCACGGGCGGCGTAGCTTCGTCCCTCGGCAAGGGAATCATCGCCTCCTCACTAGCAAAGCTCCTGAAAGCCAGGGGGCTGAGAGTTACTATCCAGAAATTTGACCCCTACATCAACATCGACCCCGGAACCTTGAATCCCTACGAGCACGGAGAATGCTATGTCACGGAAGACGGCGCCGAGACCGATCTCGACCTCGGCCATTACGAGCGATTCCTTGGCGTGCATACCTCCAAGGCCAACAACGTGACCACCGGCAAGATCTACAACACGGTCATCACCAAGGAACGTGAAGGCGCCTACCTGGGCAAGACGGTCCAGATCGTGCCCCATATCACCGACGAAATCAAGCGCCGGATGCTGTTGCTGGGCCGCACGGGCGACTACGATATCATCCTCACTGAAATCGGCGGAACCGTGGGTGACATGGAGTCACAGCCGTTCATCGAAGCGGTGCGGCAGCTGCAGTGGGAGTTGCCGGAAGAAGATTGCATGAGTATCCATCTGACACTCATCCCTTATCTCAGCGCCGCCAAGGAGCTCAAGACCAAGCCCACCCAGCACTCCGTGCAGATGCTCCAGCAGATCGGCGTCAAACCCGACGTCATCGTGTGTCGCACGGAGCATCCCCTGTCGCCCGAACTGCGCCGCAAGATTGCCCTCTTTTGTAACGTTAAACCCGGCCATGTGATCCAAAGCATCGATGCGTGGAGCATCTACCAGGTGCCGCTCAACATGCACGAGGAGCACCTTGACGAACTGGCCGTACGCAAGCTCCAGATCGAGAATTTCGCGCAGCCCGAGCTGACCCGATGGAAGGAATTCCTCAGCCGGCTGCAGCATCCTTCCCAGGAAGTCAATATCACGCTGGTCGGAAAATACGTAGAGCTTCAGGACGCCTATAAATCGATTCTGGAGGCCTTTGTGCACGCTGGTGCGGCCAACGACTGCAAGGTGAATGTACGGACCGTCCAGAGCGAGATCGTCACGCCCGGAAATGTCGCCGAAATGCTACAGGGCGCACAGGGTATTCTGGTTGCGCCGGGATTCGGAGAGCGCGGCCTGGAAGGAAAGGTATGTGCTGTACAGTATGCCCGTGAAAACGGCATCCCCTTCCTGGGCATCTGCCTCGGCATGCAGATGTGCGTCGTTGAATTTGCGCGCCATGTCCTTGGTTGGGCCGACGCGGCATCCACGGAAGTGAATCCCCAGAGCGGCCATCCCGTGATCTGCTTGATGGAAGACCAGAAAGCCACCACCATCAAGGGCGGAACGATGCGTCTGGGCGCCTACGACTGCCAGCTGAAGCCGGAATCCCTGACCGCAGGACTCTACGGGCAGACGGCCATCCGGGAGCGGCATCGCCACCGCTACGAATTCAACTCAGAGTATCTGGAAGCGTTCGAAAAGGCCGGTCTCAAGGCCACGGGACGCAATCCTGAAACGGGCCTGGTAGAAGTCGTGGAACTCCCCTCCCACCCCTTCTTCATCGGCACCCAGTTCCACCCCGAATACAAGAGTACACCCGAGAATCCTCACCCGCTTTTCAATGGACTCGTAAAGGCGGCGCTTATTCGGACTGATCTTTCCGGAGTTCATCGAGGTAACTAGCCGTGATGATGCCGGAAGGAAGGGCGATGATGGCCACGCCGAAGATCGAAGACAACATGCTGACAAACCGTCCGACCGATGTCACCGGACACACGTCGCCGTAGCCCACGGTCGTAAGGGTCACCGTGGCCCAATACAACGCGTCGAAGAACGACCTGAAAGTTGCCTCTCCCGTAATGGGATTGATCTGCGGCTCCACGTTGAACATGATCAGCGCCGTCACGAACACGTAGAAGGCCGCCATGATCAGCACGGCGCCCAGCACCTTGCGCTCTTTCCGGATGACTCTGGCCAGCATATCGAGCTTGTCGGTATAGCGGATGAACTTGAACACGCGTGCGATACGGAACATACGGGTAATTCGGAAGAGCTTGAAGCCGCCACTGAGCAGATGGAACACCGGAATGATGGACAGCAGGTCGATGATGGCCATGATGGTGAAAGGATAAAACAGGAACGATACCGCGCCTTTCTTCAATTTGTAGTCGGCCGTCATCCAGCGCATTAAGTAGTCGACGATGAAGAAGCTGCCCGTCACCAGCTCGATATAGATGAATGCCGGATACTGCTCGACGAACATCAGCGGAATGATGCTGACGATGATCAGCACCATCATCACCACGTCGTAGATGCGGCTGAGGCGGGATGATCCGTTCGCCCGTTCGATGATCACGAACAGTCTAAGTCGCCAATTTTTCATATGCTTTCAAATGATTGTTTTCAACAGTGAAACCGATTTCCAGACCGGCGTATGAAAGGCCGTACGCGCGGCTGGGATCGTCATGATAGGCCGGGCGTGGATCCTGTGAGAGGATTTCCCGTAACGTTTCGACCTGGCGCGCGGAAAGTCGGGCGGCGAGAGCCGGGGCGATTTCCACTTCCAGCAAGGTCTGCCTGTTCTGCCCCACGAAACCATCGGTCGCCTCGGGATGCGAGTCTGCCCCGGGCAGATAAGGCTTGATGTCGTAGATGGGCGTGCCGTCCATCAGGTCGGCGCCCGAAACGATCAGCACGAAGCCGTTCCCGCCGTCGTTTTCGACGGATTCGAGCCGGACGCAGGAGAGTCCGAGGGGATTGGGACGGAAGGGGGAACGCGTGGCGAAAACGCCCATCCTGACATTGCCCCCCAAGCGCGGCGGCCGCACCGTCGGCGACCATCCTTCCGATTCGGAGAAGCCCCAGATCAGCCAGATGTGCGAGAAACCCTCCAGGCCGCGCAGGGCCTCCGCTTTGCGGAAAGCCGGTTCAAACACGATCTTCGAGCGCAAGGAAGGCGCCAGGCCAGCCTGCCGGGGCAGACCGAACTTGGACGGGAAATCATTGTGGATGTAAGCGATGGGCTGCATCACATCATCAGATGCATCTTGCTGCGATTGCGCCAGCCGGCGTCGCTCTTGTACTCCGTCACGTAGATCACCATGTCTGCATCGCTCTTGTACTTCACGAAATAGATCTTTTTCTTGGCGTCGCTCTTGTAATTGACGAAGTGCCAAAGGCCGTTGTTGCCCTGTGCATCCGATTTGTACTTGCATTTGTAAACAACCAGGTCTGCATCGCTCTTATACTTGGCGACATACACCTTCACGTCCGCATCGCTCTTGTAGTCCACGGAATACACCGTCTGCGCGGAAGCCGCCAGGCATCCGGCCAAGAAGACGAAGAACAAAACAAATAGGATCTTTTTCATCGCAGTAGTTTTATCCCTACAAATATACAAAATTGATGCATTGTTTCTACCTTTGCGTCATGGCCTCCTATCTGCAGATCGAGAATATTTCCAAATCGTACGGCCCGAAAGTACTTTTCGACCACATCGGGTTCAACGTGAACGAGGGCGACAAGATCGCGCTCATCGCGCCGAACGGAACGGGCAAGACCTCGCTCATGCGCATCCTTGCCGGAAAAGACAAATCCGATTCGGGCGGCCAGATCAAGTTCCTCAAAGCCATCCGCATCGCTTTTCTCGAGCAGGACTACGCTTTCAATCCCGAGGCCACGCTGCTCGACCAGGTGCTCTCCGGCAGCCGTGAATTCACCGAGCCGCTCGATGCGGAAGGACAATTTGAGTATGAGCGCCGTATCGTGCGTTTGCTCACCGACTTCGGACTGCGGCCGGACCAGCGGATGAAGGCGCTTTCCGGCGGAGAAGTCAAGCGGGTGGCCATCACGCAGGTGCTCGCCACGGAGGCCGATTTCCTCATCCTCGACGAGCCCACCAACCACCTCGACGTCGACGCCATCGAGTATCTGGAGAGCTACCTCAGGCGCACGCGCTGCACGCTCTTCATGGTCACCCACGACCGCTATTTCCTCGACCGCGTGTGCAACATCGTGATGGAGCTCGACCACGGGCAGATCTACGTCTACCGGGGCGACTACGAAAACTACCTGGAAAAACGCGCGGAACGCATTGCCAACTACAATGCCGAAACCGACAAGGTACGCAATCTTTTGCGCCGCGAACTCGAATGGATGCACGCCACGCCCTGCGCACGCACCGGCAAGGCCAAGTACCGCAAACAGGCTTTCTGGGAACTCAAGGGCCGTGCTGAGCAGGTCCATACCATCCGCCAGGTGTCGATGGAGGCCCTTGAAGGCGCCACCCGCCTCGGCACCAAGATCATCGACTGCTACGACGTATCCTTCGGATATGAAGCCGGGCATGACGAACTAGTCAAAGATTTCACCTATAAGTTCCAGCGATACGACAGAATCGGCATTGTCGGAAGAAACGGCATCGGGAAAAGCTCGTTCATCGATTTGCTGGCAGGGGCGCTGGAGCCGACGGCAGGCCGCATCGAACGGGGCGAATCGCTCCGCATCGGCTACTACCGGCAGGACGGCATGCAGTTCGATGAAAGCCAGACCGTGCTCGAAACCGTAAGCAACCTCGGCCTGCTCAATCAGTTCCTCTTCCCGCACGACATGCTGAGCAACCCCATAGCCAAACTCTCAGGAGGAGAACGGCGACGCCTCTACCTGCTCACCATCCTCATGCAGCAGCCCAACCTGCTCATCCTCGACGAGCCCACCAACGACCTCGACATCGTCACGCTCAACATCCTGGAAGAATATCTGCTCGACTTCAAGGGATCGATCCTCGTCGTCTCCCACGACCGCCACTTCCTCGACCGCGTCGTCGACCACCTCCTCGTTTTCTGCGGCGACGGCCTGATCAAAGACTTCGTCGGCGGCTATACCGAATACCGCACGTTTATCAAGGATTACGAAGCGGAACAAAGGAAGAAGGCGAAGCCGCGGGCGGGTTCCCGGGAAGCGAGTATTTATTCTGCGAGCGGCACGGGAAACCGGAGAGGCGAAGCCGTTAAAAAGCGTCTGTCCTACAAGGAGCAGCGCGAATTCGAGGCGCTCGAGGCCGAACTGGATCGCCTCAATGCCGAGAAGGCCGACATCGAGGCCCTTCTCTCCCGCCCCGCCGTCCCCTACCAGCAACTCCGCGAAGCCTCCCAGCGGTTTGAATCTCTCAAACGGGAACTCGACGAAAAAGAAACCCGCTGGCTGGAACTATCGTTATAATTCGTATCTTTGCGGCCTATGAAGAAAAGACCCACCGTAGCGCTGATTTACGACTTCGACGGGACGCTCTCGCCCGGGAACATGCAGGAATTCGGCTTCATCCAGGCCATCGGAAAAACGCCTGAAGAATTTTGGAGTCAGAGCAACCAGGTCCCGGAAGGACAGGAAGTCAGCAGCATCCTCTCCTACATGAAACTCATGATCGACGAGGCCCGCAAGAAAGGCATTTCGCTCACGAGAGACTCGTTCGTGTCGTTCGGCAAGCACATCGCGCTCTACGAAGGCGTCAAAGAATGGTTTGCGCTCATCAACGAATATGGGCGGCGTCACGGCGTAACGGTGGAACACTACATCAACTCTTCAGGACAGACCGAGCTTATCGAAGGCACCAGCATCGCGAACGAATTCAAGAAGATCTTCGCCTGCTCCTTCTGGTACGACGACAGCGGCGTGGCCGTCTGGCCGGCGGTCGCCGTGGACTATACGGGCAAGACGCAGTTCCTCTTCAAGATCGCCAAGGGCATCATGGACATCAGCGACAACACCAAGGTCAACGAGAGCCAGAAAGAAGACGACAAGCCCATCCCTTTCAGCCACATGATCTATCTGGGCGACGGGACCACCGACATCCCCTGCATGAAGATCGTAAAGATGTTCGGCGGCAACTCCATCGCCGTCTATTCCCCTGACAACAAGCACCAGCGCGATACAGCCCACACGTTGCTGCGGCAGGACCGCGTCAATTTCATCTGCAAGGCCGACTACCGTGCGGACGGCGAAATCTACAAAGTGGTGACCACCATCATCGACAAGATCAAGGCAGAGAATGATTTCCATGACCTGCAGCGAAAAAACAGAAGGAGATCGTCATGAAGCCCGTTTTCCGCATCACCTGGATGGCACTGTTCGTGCTCTATCTGCTCGGCGTGGCCTATCTGTGCTTCAGCGACGGCAAAACCAGTCTCGAACTGCCCACATCACTCTGGGGCATCCCCATCGACAAATGCGTCCATTTTGCGATGTTCCTTCCGTTCCCGATCCTGGGTACGATTGCCTTCCATTTCAATAGCTGGTGGCGCACCCTGTGCCTTACGGTGCTGATGGCCAACGTCATTGCGTTCGCCTTCGAACTGCTGCAGAGCCGTATCACGGACAACCGCACCACCGACCCCGCCGACCTGAACGCCAACATCCTCGGCATCAGCGTCGGCCTGCTGGTCATGATCGTGGTCGGATTGCTTAGGAAAAAATCATAGCGGGAACGTCCGGGACACCGGGAAGAGGCCGAACAGGCCGCCGGTGTGGATGAAGAGGATGTTCTCCGATGAGCGGAGACGTCCGCCTTCACGTAGCTCGTTCACCATGCCGTAGGTCGCCTTGCCCGTGTACACGGGATCGAACACCGTGGCCTCCAGCCGCGCCATGCGGCGGATATGTTCCAGTTCCTCCGGACGGCTCAGCGCATAGCCGATGCCCACATATTCCTCGAAGAACTCGAAGTCGGCCGGTTCGAGCGAAGCGCCCCACAGCACAGCCTCTTTCTCGGAGAGTTCTCCCTGCTCCACCAGATACGGCAGCGCATCGCGCGAAATGCGCACGGCCACATCCTTGAAAAAGGCCGCGTCGTCGCACACGCACACGCCGATCACGCGTTTTCCATAGCCCTTCACCAGGTTGGCCAGCTGCAACCCCGCCAGCGTACCGCCGGAACCCGTCGCCACCACCACCGTATCGAAGGTCACGCCCAGGGCGTGCTCCTGCGCCACGATCTCCTGCATGGCGTTGTAATAGCCCAGTACGCCCACGCCGAAGGATGCCCCTTCCGGGATTACGTACGGGCGATAGCCCTGCGCCGCATATTGCTCCGCCATCTCCTGCATGATTTCGCCGCGATGGTCGCGGTATTCGTCGCGCGTGCAGAAGCGCACGTCCGCGCCCAAAAGCCGGTCGAGGAAATAATTGCCTTCCACGGGCGGCTCTTCGCCGATGCGCAGCAGGACGGCCGACTTCATGCCCAGGTACGTGGCCACGGCCACCGTGGCGCGGCAGTGGTTCGACTGAATGCCGCCGCAAGTGATCAGCAGGTCGCATCCCCATTCCTGAGCCTCCTGCACGGCAAATTCCAGTTTACGGATCTTATTGCCCGACCACTCGCTGCCGGTCTGGTCGTCGCGCTTGATCCAGATGTTCTTCCCGCATTCCTCCGACCAGCGGGTCAGTCGCTGAATCTTCGTGGGAAGATTCGCCAGAGCCAATTTCTTCATAAAATGTCGTTCACTTTTTCAACAAATATAAGTATTTTTGTCTACCGAAACCAATCATTCGACATGAAACACCCCTTTTTCTTCCTCCTTCTTGCCGCAGCGCTGCTGCTCCCCGCTCCCGCACAGGCAGCCCGCGACAAGGATCTTGAGCCCATGGCCGACTCCATCAGCAATTATCTCCGGGAAAGAACGCTTGTCCGCAGCTACGTGGCGGTCGACAGGGCCGTCGTCCTCCAGGATGGCACCCTGCAGCTCAACCTGAGCCGCGGCCTCGTGGATTTCCCGTTGCGCGACCAGGAAATCAAGGATCTGTACGCGATCGCCAAGGCGACGCTGCCGAAGAAATACGCCAAATACAAGAACAAACTCTCGCTCTACGCGGACAAGAAACCCGTAGAATACTATAAGAGCCGCTATTTCGCGGCCAAACGCGATGCCACACCCGTCAAGGAGCACCGGATGTATGCCGGACGCTTCCACGATGCGCTGAGCGCGCCGCTGGTAACGCGCCTCTCCTCGCCCGTCCATCCCACAAAAGGCCTCCAGAACCGCCACATCGCGCTCTGGCAGAGCCACGGATGGTACTATGAGCAATCGCTCAAACGCTGGGAATGGCAGCGTGCCCGCATCTTCGAAACCGTGGAAGACCTCTACACGCAGAGTTACGTAGTCCCGTTCCTGGTGCCGATGCTCGAGAACGCCGGCGCCGTGGTAATGCTGCCGCGCGAGCGCGACTGGAACATCCACGAAGTGATTGTGGACAACGACGATCCGGACACCGGCTACCGCGAGTCCGGTGCCTGGAAGGCCGCGCCCGACACGGGCTTCGCCAACCCGAAGGCCTATTATCTCTATCAGGAGAATCCATTCAAGATGGGAACGGCCCGCATGGCGAAAGTGCACAGCGGCGGGGAAAGTGTGGCCGCCTGGATTCCGGACATTCCGGAAGACGGCGAATATGCCGTGTATGTGGCCTACCAGACCGTTGACGGCAGCACCGATGCCGCTCACTACGAAGTGCGCCATACGGGCGGCACCACGCAGTTTGCCGTCAACCAGCAGATGGGTGGCGGCACCTGGATTTACCTGGGCCGTTTCGGTTTCCTGAAAGGCAGGCATGAGCACCAGGGCGTGTTCCTCACGAACCGCGGCCCCGAAGGCGTAGTGACGGCCGACGCCGTGAAATTCGGCGGCGGAATGGGAAACATGGCCCGCAAGCCGGGCGAAGTGAAGGAAGGCGACTTCGACATCGAGCCCGAGGTTTCCGGCTATCCGCGCATCACGGAAGGCTCTCGTTACTGGCTCCAGTGGGCGGGTTTCAACGACACCATCTATTCCCGCAACCGCAACGCGACCGACTATAACGACGACTACATGTCGCGCGGCATGTGGGTCAACACGCTCTCCGACGGCTCATACCTGAAGCCCGACAAGCCCGGATACAACGTGCCGCTCGACCTCTCGTTCGCCTTCCATACCGACGCGGGCACCACGCTCAACGACTCGATCGTGGGCACGCTGGCCATTTACACGCGCCTGTCGAACGACGAGGAGAAATATCCCAACGGTGAAGACCGTTCCATCGGCCGCGACTACACCGACATCGTGCAGACCCAGATCGTCGATGACATCCGTGCGCTCTACGAGCCCATCTGGAGCCGCCGGCAGCTGTGGGACCGATCCTACGCCGAGAGCCGGATGCCCGAAGTGCCCGGTATGCTGCTGGAACTGCTTTCCCACCAGAACCTGGCCGACATGCGCTACGGTCTCGACCCGTCGTTCCGCTTTACCGTGTCGCGCGCCATCTACAAGGGCATGCTGAAATTCCTGGCCTGGATCAACGGCTTCGAATACACCGTGCAGCCGCTGCCGGTGAGCGGTTTTGAAGCGCATTTCGGTCCGGAAGGAACGGCTGTCCTCTCGTGGGAGCCCGTGAAAGACCCGCTGGAAGCCACGGCCGATCCCACCGGCTACATCCTTTACACGCGCATGGACGACGGCGGCTTCAACAACGGCGTTCCCCTCGAAGAAGCCCATGCCGAGATTTCCATCCGTCCGGGACACATCTACAGTTTCCGCGTCACCGCCACCAACGCCGGCGGCGAGAGTTTCCCGAGCGAGACACTGTCGGTAGGCATCGTCAATGAGAACGCCCCCACAGTATTGATCGTCAACAACTTCGACCGCGTCAGCGCTCCGGTGAGCTTTGCCTCGGCCGACTCGACGTATGCCGGATTCAACAACCGGATCGATGGGGGCGTCCCCTATCTCTACGATATTTCCTTTATCGGCAACCAGCACGAATTCCGCCGTGCCATCCCCTGGATGGACGATGACAGCGCCGGATTCGGGGCATCCGACAGCGACTACGAGACGAAAGTCATCGCCGGCAACACCTTCGACTACCCTTACGTCCACGGCAAAGCCTGGATGGAAGCCGGCTGCAACTTCGTGTCGGCCAGCCGCAGTGCCGTCGCGGGACGCCGCATCGAAATGAACCGCTACACGCTCTCCGACCTCATCTGCGGTAAGCAGTTGACTACGCAAGTCGGCCGCAAAGGGGCCGGACCGCTGCGCTACGAAGTGTTCCCCGAAGGACTCCGTGCCCAGATCGAAGATTTCACGCGCGTGGGCGGTAACCTGCTCGTATCGGGCGCCTATGTGGGTTCCGATCTGTGGGAACCCGTGTACGCCTTTGACATCGATTCCACGCTGAATGCGCAGTATTTCGAGCCGGGCAAGCGGTTCGCCCAGGAAGTGCTCCACTACCGCTGGATGACCAATTCCGCCGCCGTGACGGGCGAAGTCAAAGGGGTGCAGAATCCCCTCGGCATTTCAGGCAAGGGCCGCTACATCTACCTCACCGCGCTCAACGACCGGTGCTATGCCGTGGAAGCTCCCGACGGACTCAATCCCGTGGGCGACGGCGCCTACACCGTGTTCCGGTATGCAGAAAACAACATCTCGGCCGGAGTGGCTTTTGAGGGCGGTTATAAAACCGTGATCCTCGGATTCCCGGTCGAGACGCTGGAGACGCAGGAGCAGATCGACTGCCTGATCGGCGAAATCGCCTGCTTCTTCCGCCGTTAGAAGTTCAGGAAATCGATTTCAGTTACGCCGGCGACGGATTCCACTTTGAAGGAATAGGCGCCGGCGGTTTTTATTTCCACCGAATAGTTTCCGGCCGATGCGTAGGTGTGGATCAGGCCGCTGCGGTAGGTTTCCTCAGCGCCATCCCCCCACAGAACCGTACCCGTCATGCCGCTCCCCGTGAAAGAAGGGGCCTTGAACGAGGCGTTCCCGTGTTTGATGACGAGCGACTGGGGAAGGTCGGGCTGTTGATTGACGGAAATCGAACGTGTCAGGTCGCGGCAGGTGATCGTCACGCTTCCCCGCCGGAGCGTACTCCGGTCGTTGGCATCGGCGCGGACCGTCAGCGAGGCCGTTCCTTTTTTTCCGGATGCGGGCGACACTTGCAGCCAGGGATCCGAAGTCGTGGCCGTCCAGTCGTAATTGGTGGTAAGGTTCACCGTCTGGGAGCCGCCGGCGGCTTTCATGTCGAGCGTCGCCACATCAAAATTCACGGAAGGTTCTTCGCGTTCGCAGGAGAGCAGTGCAGGCGTCAGGAGCACCATCAGCCCCATCATCAGAATGCGTATCGTTTTCATTTGTTTCCCATTTTAAGATTGACGACCACTTGCTCACCGTTGTGCTTGAGCGTCAGCGAATAGGCCCCTTTCGACAGTCCCTCGGTCGGGATCTTCAGGGTCGTGAAATCATACACGATTCCTTCCTTGACGGCCGTTCCGGAAGAACTTTTGAGCGTCCAGTCCACACGGTCTTTTGTCTCCACGGTCACTTCTCCGGAGGTCTTGTTATAGCTGACCGATGTCACGTCGGAGAGCTTAGTTCCGTCGGAAACCGCGATTTCCGCCACGATGTCGGAGGTCCGGTCGAACAGCGGCGTCTCCCACACTCCTTCGGGCCAGTCGAGACTGCGGTACAGGAGCTGGATCTTCTCGCCTTCCTGCGGATAGGCACGCATCATACAATCGATGTTCGTATAGCCGCGGCCGCTGCCCGATTTAAGGACGTCGATATCCTTGACAGGGCAGATAGCGTCCACGACAGCGCCATCACGGTCGGTCAGCGCGAGGAAATACTGTCCTTCGAACGAATGGATGCCACCGTTATAGAGGAACCCCACCTGCATGGTGAAAGCCTCGCCGGTACGGATGGTACCCGACGGGGTCAGGCCATTGTACACATTGCCGCTACTGGAGGAAGTGCCGCTCTGGAAATACAGGTATTCCTTGGTCTTTTCGCTGCTCCCCTGCTTGGGCACGAGGCCGAAAGTCGCAGCATGGCTGTAGATGTACTGTCGCGTCGTGCTCGGCGTAAAGGCCGACAGGGCATAGTATCCGTTGCTGCTGCCGCCCCATCCCCAGTTCACATGGACATTGCCGCTCTGGTCATAGCCGTCCACCAGGAAGGCATGTCCGCCGCCTTCCCTGCGGGCGGAATAGAGCACGGGATGATCCTGCAGCTCGCCCTTGAGCAGGTCGAGCCACTGGGCATCGGTAAAGAGTTCACGCTTGTAGTAGTACGCACCGGGATCGAAACCGAAATGGTCGACAGCGCACCCCGCCATGGTAGGCACGTTCGCGCTCGTGGATTCGGCAAATTTGGCCTGAACCGCCACTCCGCAGTCATACACCAGCCGTGCTACCGCCGCACCTTCCTCTTCGGTATAGCCCTCGCGGTAGTCGAATTTGATCTTGTCCCATTCATAGGGATGGCCCAGTTCAAAGCCTTCGATGCTGCACAGCGTACCGTCGTCCAGTTCGTAGCTGTAAGGCGGAAGATATCCCTCGCCTTTAGCTGGATAACCGAAGAAGCGCATCAGCATGCCCATGGCCAGCGGAACGCAGCCGATCACGGCGTGGCTGCTGCCCGACATGGGCGTCAGGTTGTTGAAAGGAGCGTTCTGGTTCCAGACGGGTGTCGCATATTCTACGGCGGGTTTGTAGTCGTTGCCTCCCTTCGTCCGGGTCAGGACTGCCGTCCATGCTTCAACGGCGGGACGGTCGCCTTCACGTCGGATCACGCCGACCTGGTCCTCAAAATCGGAGAGCCAGTCGCGGAGCCCGTCGGGCATCGAGGCAACGTCGCCGAACGACTCGTCGAACGAATAGGCCAGCACCGGCTTGCAGGCATCGTCGCCCGCAATGATCACGAACCCGCCGCCTTCCCGGTTGAAGATGTGGAAGGCCGGAGTCTGTTCGCCCGCCTTGGTCAGCGGTGCGTCGTAAAGTGCCACGCGGGTCAACGGAGCCATCCGCCGAACGGCATTCGCGTCGTTCTTGAAGAACGCCCTAGCCGTCTCTCCGGCACGGAGGGCATCGACCGGATCAGCCAATGCCGTTGCCGCAGTCGATACAGTCAACAGTACGACGCACAACCCCTTCAGAAAAAAATGCAATGATTTCATTAAAATTCTCCCATGTCAATTTCAGAAATGCCAGCTATCGACTCCAGGTCGAATGCCGTACCGCCGACCGACTTGATGGTCAGGATATGGCTTCCGCTGGAAGAGTACGTATGGCTGAGCGAGGAACTGTAATTTTCTTCCGTTCCATCGCCCCAGTTCACGATGCCCGAAAAGCCATTGCCTTTGAAGGACGGAACACGGAACGAGGAATTGGTGTGCTTAATGATAAGTGCCTGGTTCATGTTGGGCTTCTGGGTGACGGTGAAGCTCTTGTTGAGCGTCGAACAAGTAACCGTCACGCTGCCTTTGCGGACCGCACCCGAATTGTTGGCTTCTGCACGAATGGTGAAAGAAGCCGATCCTTTTGCACCGGATGCCGGCGATACCGTCAGCCAGGGATCGGAGGTCTTGGCCGTCCACTCGTAGTTGGTGGTCATGCTGACGGATTGCGAACCGCCATTAGACGGAATCTCGAAGGAAGTGGCGTCACTGATGATGGAGGGCTCTTCCGGTTGGCAGGATACAAGGACGGATGTCGCGAACAATGCCAGACAGACCGTCGCCAGAATATGCAGCTTTTTCATCATTTTCCCATTTTAATCGTTAAAACCTGCTTTTCGCCGCCGCGCTGAAGCGTCAGCGTGTACGAATCCTTGGACAGCTCGGATGCGGCAATCGAAAGGGCAAAATCTTTGCTGGTGCCTTCCGCCACAACGGTCGACCCCTTCTTGACCGACCAGGTCACCCGGTCCATGGTCTTCATGGTCACCTTTCCGGTAGATTTGTCGTAGCTGTAGGAGGTGACATCGGCGAGCTTGCTTTCGTCGGGGGCAACGTCGATTTCGAACACGGTCCTTTTTTCTTCATTGTTGACCAGCGGCGTCTTCCATACGCCATCAGGCCAGTTGTCGCTCCGGTAGAAGAGCTTCAACTTGTCGCCAGCCATCGGGTAAGACTTCATCTTGCAATCAACCTTCCAGATAAGAAGGAATTTCTGGGCATTGACAGGATCAAAACTCTTCTCTTCCGAAATCTTTTCCACGATGTCGCCATTGGCGTCGACGAGAGCGAAGAAATATTTACCCTTGATGGGGGTAATGCCGCCGTTGCAGAGCCACACGGCATTCATCTGGAACGCTTTGCTCCGTACAGGGGTTTCGGAAACCATAAGTCCGGGATAGAAAACACCTTCGCTTTCGGCGGGATAATAGTACAAAAACTCCTCCGGCTGACCGCCCTGCCCCTTGTCGGGAACGAGCCCCAGCACGGTTGTGTGTTCAAATTCATAGAGATACCCTTCCAGGGGAGCAAAGGCCGAAAGCGCGAAATATCCGTTGTACGAACCATTCCAGCCCCAGTTGATATGGAGATTGCTTTTCTTGTCGTAGCCGTCAACCACAAAGCCGTGTCCACCGCCCTCCTTGCTGGCGGCATAAAGGACAGGGTGATCTTGCAGATCCCCTTTTAACATGTTCATCCACTCTTCATCGGTAAAGAACTTGCGCTTGAGATGGGACACATTGGGGTCGTAGCCGAAATGCTCGATGACGGCGGGAATCAGCCGCCAGAAATCGTCGTCGGTACCATCCGGTCGGTAGTAGGCATGACCGGCGACACCGATATCGCGCAGCAGCACGGCGACGGCGTCGGCCTGTTCATCCGTAAAGCCTTCCTTGAAATTGACGCCATGGAATTTGCTCCATTCGTAGGGGTGTCCCAAATCATATCCGGAAATGGAATCGGCATAGCCCCATGCATCGTAACTATAACTTTCCAGCGTGCCCGTACCCTGGGCAGGATAGCAGAAAAAGTCCATGATAATGCCCATTGCCACCGGGATGCAGCCCGCATAGCAGGTCCAGCCGTCGATCTTGTGACACAACCGGTTGTAGGGGTCACTCTGGTTCCACTCAGCCGTCTTGTGCAGGACCTCGGCCTGATAGCCGCTGCCGGCCTTGGTCGGGTATTGGATTTCCATCCAGGCTTCCTTCGCCTTCTCGAGGCCTTTCTGACTGGCACCCTGGGTGCGCACCAGATCGACCTGCTTTTCAAAGTCGCCGAGCCAATCCTTCAAACCGTCGGGCAACTGGTCGGCCGTACCGAAGACGCCGTCGAACGAATAGGCCAGCACCGGCTTGCAGGCGTCGTCGCCCGCAATGATCACGAATCCGCCGCCTTCCCGATTAAAAATGTGGAAGGCAGGAGTCTGTTCGCCCGCCTTGGTCAGCGGTGCATCGTAAAGAGCCACGCGGGTCAGCGGAGCCATCCGACGGCCCGTATTGGGATCATTCCGGAAGAATGCACGCGCAACATCCCCTGCCTGCTGGACATCCACCGGGCCTGCCAGGGCCGGCAGTACGGGGAGCAATGCGAGCATCAGTCCTATCAACAGTTTATTTCTGAATACCATCGGTGTTAAGTTTATGGATCTTGATATTGAATGCAGCGTAGAAAATGGCGATCAGCGGCGTCACAAAGCAGAAGATCGCGAAGGGGAAATAGGCCATCGTGGCCACACCAAGCACACTCGACTGGACCACGGCACACGTGTTCCAGGGAACCAGCACGGAACTCACCGTGCCGGAGTCTTCCAGCGTACGGCTCAGCACTTCCGGCGCCAGGCCGAAACGCTTGTAGGAGTCGCGGAACATGTTGCCGGGCAGAAGAATCGACATGAACTGGTCCGACAGCGTGAGGTTGCAGAAAATACAGCTCAGCACCGTCGCCGACACCAGTCCGCCCGTGCGGTGAACCTTGCGGATGATGGCGCCGGTAATGGCCTCCACCATACCGCAGGCCGACAGGCAGCCGCCAAAGAGCATCACGGCGATGATAATCCACACCGTGTTGACCATCCCCGACATGCCGCTGGTCGATGCCAGCCGCGTGATGAGCGGGTCGCCCGTCTCGATATTTACGGAAGTCGACATCATCTGCATCAGCGAGCCGAAGAACCGGCGCAAGCCCGACACATCGGCACCCACGATCTGGTCGATGATCTGCGGCTGGGCGAAATAGCACAGGATGCCGCCCGCCAATGCCGACAGGAACAGCGTCACCATGGCGGGCACCTTCCGGAAAATCAGGAAAATCGTGAAGCAGGGCACCAGCAGGTACCAGCCCGAAATATGGAACGTCTCCTGCAGTACCACCATCTGGCGTCCCACCTCCACTTCGGAAGAAACGGGCACCACGAATCCCACGACGCCATACACCGCCAGGCAGATGACCAGCGCCGGCAGCGTAGTGAGCAGCGTATAGCGCACGTGCGTATAGAGGTCCACGCCGGCAATCGACGCCGACAGGTTGGTCGTATCGCTCAAGGGAGATACTTTATCGCCCAGATAAGCGCCCGAAATGATGGCGCCTGCCAGCCATCCCGAAGGCAGTCCGATGAACGTGCCCGCCCCGAAGAGTGCCACGCCGATCGTACCGACCGTGGTCCAGGAGCTGCCCGCCAGCAGCGAAACGATGGCGCAAAGCAGGAACGAAAGCACCACGAACACGCGCGGATGAATCAGCTTCAAGCCATACCAGATCATCGTGGGCACGATGCCCGAAAGCATCCAGGTGGCCGTCAGCGCGCCGATCGACAGCAGGATGATGATGGCCGACGACGTGGATTTGAGGTTGTCGCCCACCTTCTCCTCGAACACCGACCAGGGCACCTTCAGCCCGTAGAGTCCGATCAGGGCGGTCACCACCGCGGCGCCGAAGATGGCGATCTGCGAGGGACCGGCCGTCAGCTCGTCACCGAAGATGCTCACGCCGATCATCAGCAGGATGATCAGCGTAAGGACGGGCACCAGGGAGAGCAGCAGTCCGGGCTTCTTCATGGCCTACATCATTTTCTTGCGGCGGAAGAACAGGAAGACGCAAAGGACGATCAGCAGCATCGCACCCAGCACGATGAACATGTCCCAGATCCCTCCCACCAGCGGCAGCTGGATGTTCATGCCATAGATGCTGGCAATGAGCGTGGGCGGCATCAGGAGCAGCGAAACCATCGTGAAGATCTTCATGATCTTGTTCTGTTCCAGGTCGATCAGACCGAGCACCGTGTTCTGGAGGTATTCCAGACGTTCGAAGCTGAAGTCCGTATGGTTGATCAGCGAAGTGATGTCTTTCAGCAGGATGCCGAGCTTGCCGTTGATCACGTCGGGCGTCTTGTCGCTGCGCAGGATACTCGAGATCATGCGCTGCTTGTCGACGATGTTCTCGCGCACCATCATCGTGTTTTCCTGTAGCTGGTTGATGTCGAGGAGGAATTCCTCGTTCACATCCTCACCCAAACTCACGCGCTTGCTGTACTGCCCGATTTCCTTCGACATCAGCTCGATCATGTCGGCGTCGAGGTCGATCCGGTTCTCCAGGATGCCCACCAGCACGTGGAATCCAGTGGGATAGAGCTTGGAATTGAACAGGATGCGGCGCTGGATGTCGGTGAAGCTGCGCAGGGGCACCTGGCGGATCGACGTCATGGTATGGCCGGTCAGCACGAAGGAAACCGATTCCATCGTGTAGTTCTCGGCGCTCGGGATCAGGAAGTTCGTGTTGGCGAAGATGGAATCGAAGGTCTCGCTGTAGCGCGATGAACTCTCGATCTCCTCGGCCTGTGCGCGGCTCTGCAGCGTGGTGTTCAGGAAATTCTCGACGATGCGTTTCTCTTCGCCCGTCGGATTGAACAGGTCGAGCCAGAGCGCATCCTCACGCGAAATCTTCTTCAGGATTCCGATGGATTCGGAGACTTCGGCCTGTCCGTTGAGATTGTAAAAGATTTTGATCATGTTCCTCGAGTATTAATGTGTTCCTGTTTCCGTGAACCGGCCCCGGGGCCGGAAGGCTCAGCACACACATTCTCGAGGGGTCAGCTTCTCCAGGGCTACGCGACGGAACTCGGAGAGACCGGCGCGCTTCTCGCTGTCGAGCGTGAAAGAGATGTTATCCCGCAAATACTTGAGGGCATACTCCCTGGGAAACTGATGATTGTATTTTTCTACGGCCTCGGGGATATGGCGGATGCCATATTCGAGGGCCTGGTTGAACGATTCGATGAAACGGGGCTCCAGCGGTTTGTTGGCCGTCCAGGCGGCAAACACGAACGGGAGCTTCTTCAAAGCGATCCACTCTTCGGCCAGATCATACACATAGGCGAATTCTACAGCGTGGAGCAGGGCCTTGTCGCCGATCAGCAGATAGCTCTTCGAAGGATCGAGCCTCTGGCATGCAAAGTCGAAGGGGACAAAGCGCGGAGCAATGTGCCATTTCTCACGGCAGAGCAACTGCGTGAGCAGCACCGAGGTGCGGCTGTCCACATCGAGCCGTATCTCCCCCACTTCTGCGATCGGGCGTCCGGAGCACAACACCACGCTGGCCACCTTTCCCGTCGCACCGATGCAGAAATCCGACACGATGTGCGGGTCGCGCAGGTCGCAGAGCGCGCCCACGGGCATGATCCCCACGTCAGCCCGGTCTTCGCGCAGCATGCGCGCCGATTCTGCCGGGGTGCAGAACTGCATGACGATCGTTCCGGGGGCCATTTTGGCCTCCAGTCCATAGATGAACGGAATCGTGTTCAAATAGTTGATCGCTGCAATTCTTACCATATCTTGCAAAGGTAGGAATTATTTCTTAATTCCGGTTTCTTTCACCCGGAAAAGCCACATTCCGAAGAATGTAAGCAGTCCGTTGACGATCAGCAGGGTAAAGCCCAGGTCGAAACCGAGGTAGCGTTTGCTCAGCAGGTTGAACACCAGGCAGAGCACAGGGGCCGCCACGGCGATCCAGGGCGTGGCGCCGTCGCGCACCTTCGTCTTCGTGAGGATGCCGAAGAAGAACATGCCCAGCAGCGGGCCGTAGGTATAGGAAGCGAGCTTGTACACCAGGTTCACCACGGCGTCGCTGCTCACAATAAAGAGCACCACGATGATGATCAGGAACAGGGCCGCCACGCCTGCATGCACTTTCTTGCGGATGGCTTCCTTGCGGCTGTCCGACAGGTCGCCCCGGCCGTTGAAATTCAGGTAGTCCACGCAGAACGACGTGGTGAGCGAAGTCATCGCCGCACCCGCGCTCGGATACGAGGCGGAAATCAGGCCGATCAGGAAGAGCACGCCCACGCCCACGCCGAAATACTGGCTGGCGATGGTCGGAAAGAGTTCGTCGGTCTTGTCGATGCCAAGGGCCTCGAAACCGCCGAGGCTCTGTGCATACACACACAGCAGCGCGCCCATCAGCACGAAGAAGAAATTCACCACCACGATGATCACGCTCGTGGTGTACATGTTCTTCTGGGCAGCCTTGATGTCCTTGCAGGCCAGGTTCTTCTGCATCATGGCCTGGTCGAGGCCCGTCATGGCGATGGTCACGAAGATGCCCGAGATGAACTGCTTCACGGCGTTGGTGCCATGGCTCCAATCCCAGTCGAACCAGCTGGTGAACGTGTGGCCGTAGCCCACGGTACCGGTGTTTTCATTGACCGTACTGCCCACGGTGGAGAACATCTCGCCGAAGCTCCAGCCCATGTTCCTGCAGATGTAATAGATAGTCAGGCCCACGGCCAGCAGCATGAAAGTGGTCTGCAGCACGTCGGTCCAGATGATTGTCTTCACACCGCCCTTGAAGGTGTAGAGATACAGCAGCACGAGGAATATCAGCGTGATGAGCGTAAACACCAGCAGCGGCGAAGTGCGTTCCACCATGCTGTGTGGCATGAAGGCATAGAAGACCACGATGACCACGAAGATGCGCACGGCCGCGCCGAGGATGCGCGAGACCATAAACACGGCGGTTCCTGTCTTGTGCGATTTCGGCCCGAAGCGCTCGCCCAGATAGGTGTAGATCGAGGTGAGGTTCATCTTGTAGTAGAGCGGCAGCAGCACCTTGGCGATGATGATGTAGCCTCCCACGAAGCCCAGCACCAGCGGCATGTAGAAGAAATTCTGCACCCACACGTTGCCCGGGACCGAGATGAACGTGACGCCCGAAATCGAAGCGCCGATCATGCCGTAGGCCACCACGGGCCACGGAGCCTTCTTGTCGCCGGAGAAGAAGGAATTCGATCCGGCCTTCCGGCCCGTGAGCCAGGAAATGAGGAACAGGAGCGCGGTGTAGGCGGCAAAGGCGGCCAGGAACCAGACGAAGGGAAATTCGTGTCGCATCGTAAGTATTAAGGATTAAAAGGTTGTCGGTTGGCGATCGAGCGGCCCAGGGTCAGCTCGTCGGTGTATTCGAGGTCGTCGCCGAAGCCCACGCCGCGGGCGATGGTGGTGACCTTCACGGGATATTGCGTGATCTGTTTGTAGAGATAGTAGGCGGTGGTCTCTCCTTCCATGCTGGTGCTCAGGGCCAGCACCACTTCCGCGATTTCCCCGCCGGCGAGACGGTCGGAGAGCTCGCGGATGCGGAGGTCGCCCGGCCCCACCCCGTCGATGGGCGAGATGATGCCGCCCAGGATGTGGTAGAGGCCGTTGTACTGCCCGGTATTCTCGATGCTGAGCACGTCGCGGAGACTTTCCACCACGCACACGACGGTGCGGTTGCGGCGCGGGTCGTCGCAAACGGGACAAGTGCTGTCGTCGGAGATCATGCCGCAGCGTGCGCAGTGGCGGATGTCGCTGCGGAGCCGGACCAGCGCCCCGGCGAATTGCTCGACGTTCTCCCGGGGCTCTCCCAGCAGGTGCAGGGCCAGTCGCAGCGCAGTCCGCCGCCCGACGCCGGGCAGCGAAGCGAGCTGGTCGACGGCTTCTTCCAGCAGTGCGGAGGAATAGCTCCGGTGGAACATACTATGGTCGTTTGTCGGGGTTTTCCGCGAAATAGGTATCGACCGCGTTGCGCACGGAACCGTAGTGCAGGAGCATGGCCTTGGCCTCGGCGTAGTCGGCGATGCCGGTCTCGTCCATGATCATCTTGGTGCCGCGGTCCACGAGCTTCTTGTTGGTAAGCTGCATGTCCACCATTTTGTTGCCCTTGACATGGCCCAGGCGGATCATCGTGGAGGTGGAGATCATGTTCAGGATGAGCTTCTGCGCCGTACCCGATTTCATACGGGTGCTGCCCGTCACGAATTCCGGGCCCACGACGGCCACAATGGGAATCTCGGCCGCCGCAGCGACGGGCGCATCGGGGTTGCAGGTGATGCATCCGGTGAGCAGGCCCCGCTTGCGGGCCTCTTCCACGGCACCGATCACGTAGGGCGTGGTGCCCGAAGCGGCGATACCGACGACGGTGTCATCCTTCGTCGGGGCGTACGGCTCAATATCTTTCCAGCCCTGGGCCTTGTCGTCTTCAGCCCCCTCGGCAGCCCGGCGGATGGCACTGTCGCCACCGGCCATCAGGCCGATGAACAGGTCGTAGGGTGCGCCGTATGTCGGCGGGATTTCGGAAGCGTCGAGAATGCCGAGGCGGCCGCTGGTACCGGCACCCATGTAGAATACCCGGCCTCCGCGGCGCATGCGCTCCACGATGCCGTCCACGAGCTTCGTGATCTGCGGAATGCACGTGGCGACGACCTCAGGCACGTGACGGTCTTCGCGGTTCATATTTTCGAGCAGCTCGCGCGTGCTCATCTTATCGAGGTTCGAATAATTTGAACTCTGCTCAGTAACCTTCATTATTTCGCATTTTTATGATATTCGACCAATCCGTCGATGGGGCCCTTGAGCACGATGCCCATGCGCATTCCGGCAGCATTCACCGCCTTCTCCAGAATATCCTTGTAGTAGAACGCGATGGAGCCCACGAAGTTCACCGGATACTTCTTGTAATCATAGTGGATGATATTGCGGCGCAGGAATTCCTCGAAGCTGCTCTTCAGCAGAT
The DNA here is from genome assembly GCA_001603505.1 of Bacteroidales bacterium Bact_11. GTDB lineage: Bacteria > Bacteroidota > Bacteroidia > Bacteroidales > UBA932 > Cacconaster. The sequence continues at coordinate 53,445 of LUZC01000044.1, forward strand.
TGGCCACATGCGGATGGTTCTTGAACTCCGCGATGAACGGCGAAAATGACGCCAGGAAACGGCTTGGCATCGGCTCCCGGTACACCTTCTGCACAATCGTCGGATAATCGAGTCCATACCGTTTCGTGAATTCCTTCTCCACCGGTGCCGGCAGCAGTCCCTTGATAAAATCAGAAATCAGCCGCTTGCCCAGATACGCGCCGCTCGCCTCATCGCCCAGGATGAAACCGCCGGCCCGCACATTCTCCGCAATCCCCTCGCCATCGTAAAAACAACTGTTCGAACCCGTGCCCAGGATGCACGCGATGCCCGGCTTGTGGCCGCACAACGCCCGCGCCGCCGCCACCACATCCGACACCACCTCGCACGACGAGCCCGGGAACACCTTGCCGAAGCAGCGCTCCAACTTGGCGGAAGGCTCACCACCCACCACGCCGGCGCCATAGAACCAGATCCGGTCGACTTTCCCGCCAATCACGGGCACCAGTCCATCGTTGAGAATCTTCTCAATTGCGGCATCCTCCATGAACACGGGATTGATGCCCACGGTCTCGACCGAAAGGACCGAGCCGTCATCGCAAAGGGCCCGCCAGGAAACCTTGGTGGAACCGCTGTCAGCTATCAGTTGCATTTTTTAAAAGATTAAATGAAATACAAAGATAAGAAATAATGGCTAATCTTTAATCTATGTAGACGCCGTTGCGGCGCCAGTTCCGGATCCCGAAACACGACATCACGATGTAGCAGACATACATCAGCGCCATCCAGTACATGCCGCTGTACACGAACACCCCCACCGTAATCAAGTCGAGCCCAATCCAGATATACCACTGACACATGTACGACTTGCTCAGGAAAAACGTACCCACCATGCTCCCCACCGCGATAAACGCATCCCACCACGGCTGGCTCGGGAAAAGCAAGCCGCCATACGCCTGGGCATAGGCCCGGATGATGTGCACCAGCGCAAAATAGGCCGGCACGGCGATGGCCAGCGTCCAGCCGGCCGTCTTCCAGTCGAAACGACGGATCAGTACCTTCTGCTGCCTGGACTCCCGCTCCTCGCCCAAAGTCTCCGCCGCTTCCTCGTTGATTTCCTTGAAAGCATGAATGCCGTAGAACGCCATCACGATATAATACACCTGGATCACCGTCATCGACACATAATTGTTGTGCCAGTACACCAGGATGTTCAGGATCGACGTAAGGATGCACACATACCAGAGCAGCCGCGACTTGCCGATTTCCAGGTACACGTAGTAGATGCCCACGACCATCGCGGCAATCTCCAGCCAGCCATACACGTCGAGGCCGGCGAAATACGCCTGGATCACTTCCATGGACTACAACCCAGCCAGGTCGAGCACCGTGGTCACCGGCACATCGGCAGGGAACTTCGCCACGCTCCCGAAATCCTTCAGATAGATGATGAAACTGGCATACACCTGCTTGGGACCGAACGACTTGACCAGTTTCACTGCGGCGCCGGCCGTGCCGCCGGTCGCCAGCAGGTCGTCGTGCACCAGCACCACGTCGTCGGGCGTGATGGAGTCGGTATGCATCTCGATCGTATCGTGGCCATATTCCAGCTCATACGCCATGCTCACCGTTTCGGCGGGCAGCTTGCCCGGCTTGCGGATCAGCACGAAGCCCGCGCCCAGACGGGAAGCCAGCGCAGCGCCCATCACGAAGCCGCGGCTCTCGATGCCGGCCACTTTCGTGATGCCCTTATCCTTGTATTCCTCGTAGAGAATGTCCTCGACCT
>LUZC01000045.1 GCA_001603505.1 Bacteroidales bacterium Bact_11
ATTGTATAATCTTTTAATTATCTCTCAAGTCAGACCCTGCAACTTTAACAATTCCTTAAAGGAATCAACGCTTTGCTCTTTCTGATTTTAATCAAGTTAAAATCGGTACTTGCTTGTACTTGTTCTTCCTATTCTTTCAATGAACGAACCCGCTTTCTTTCGAAACGGGCTGCAAAGATAAGTCTTATTTTTGAATCCGCAAAAAAAATTACATTTTTTTTATGCGATTTCTTCTTTGCTCACTTTGTCAAAACTCTTTCTTCCCAAACGGGACCGCAAAGGTAGAGATTATTTTGACAAAACAAACTTTTTTTTGAGTTTTTTGACGAATAATAATCAGAAGAGGCGGGGGTAATTATCGTCGAGTTGCTCCAAGATATGGGTAATCACGACATTACGGATAAAACCCGATTTGCTGCGCACAGAATACTTATCGCAGTATTGGTTGATCAGGGAGAGTTCCTTCTCATTGAAAAGGATGGTCTTCCGGTAGCGGCGTACCAATTTATCCTGGCGCTCGCGTCGATAGTCGGGCGCCAGGTTGTGTTTGGAGGATCTCTTCTTCTTGGCCATACCTATTATATAGATTATTCGATGGGCTCTCCGTCGGCATTGCACCAGGTAGCCTGCAGCAGCGAATAGTCAGAATCTCCCACTATCTTCACCTTGCAGCCATACTTGCGGCACCACTTCCGGCGGATGCTGTTGAATCCTTTGGTGAGGTAAGCCTCGAAAATCGGGCTGACCTTGAGCACGAATGAATTCATCCGGCGCTCTTTTGTATAATAGGCGAGCTGACGCTCGACGGCTTCGTCAAACAGGATGGTCGGTCCCACTTTGCCCGTTCCGTTACAGGTCGGGCATACCTCGGTCGTATTGATTTCCGTGGCGGGGCGCACCCGCTGACGGGTAATCTGCATCAGACCAAATTTGGTAAGCGGAAGTATCGTATGCTTGGCCCGGTCGCCTTCCATGAGCTCCTGCATGTGCTTGAAGAGTTGAAGGCGATGATTGCTGTCGTCCATATCGATGAAATCGATGATGACAATTCCGCCCATATCCCTCAGGCGAAGCTGGCGGGCGATCTCTTCCGCAGCATTCTTATTGACCTCGAACGCGTTGTTCTCCTGGTCTTTCTGTTTGGCACGGATACCGCTGTTCACGTCGATTACGTGAAGTGCTTCCGTGTGTTCGATCACGAGATAGGCTCCCGACTTGATGGAAACGATCCGGCCGAAGGAGCCTTTGATCTGGCGGCTCACTTCGAAATGGTCGAGAATCGGTTCGTGACCCTTGTACAATTTTACGATTTTCTCCTGTTCCGGAGAAATCATCGTCACATAATCGTCAACTTCCTTGTAAACGGTTTCATCGTTGACGTAGATGTTCGTGAACGAGTCGTTGAGCAGATCGCGGAGGATGGTCGTGGTGCGGCTGTTTTCCGTGAACAGGAGCTGCACACCCTTGTTGCGGGCGATTTTCGGCCAGGAATCCTCCCATTTCTTGATCAGGCTCTTGAGCTCGGCATCGAGGACCGCAGCGCGCTTGCCTTCTGCCGCCGTGCGGATGATGACGCCATAGTTGGGCGGGAGGATGCTGTAGACCAGCCGCTCCAACCGCTTTTTCTCTTCACGCGAAGAGATTTTCTGCGAAATGCTGACTTTATCGGCAAAGGGAAGCAACACGAGGTTTCGGCCCGCAATGGAAATTTCGGCCGTCAGACGCGAGCCCTTGGTAGAAATGGGTTCCTTGACGATTTGGACCGCGATGGGCTGTCCGGGCGACAGGAAGCGTTCGATCTTCCCCTCTTTCTCAAGGATGTCGTCGATCCGGGTTTTGCGATAAAGCTGTGTAAAGTCGCTGTTGACATTGATTGCGCGCACAAAACTGTCGAATGCCTTGAAATTCAGGCCCAGGTCGAGGTAGTGCACGAAAGCGTCCTTCTCATCGCCGATATCCACGAATGCGGCATTGAGCGACGGTAGGATCTTTTTGACTCGTCCAAGATAGACATCTCCCACACTGTAGCCACGGCCTTCGGTCTTCTCCTGGTTCAGCTCAATGAGCCGATTGTTCTCCAGGAGCGCAATCGATATTTCGGACCGTCCTACATCAATGATCAGATCTTTGTCCATGCTTGTAAAAACGAAAATAATCTAAAGCAGAGCAAAGTCTGCTTTAGATTAAAGGGTAATTAAGATAACGGAGACAACCTATTTCTTCTTATGTCTGTTTTTGCGCAGGCGTTTCTTACGCTTGTGCGTAGCCATCTTGTGTCTCTTATGCTTCTTTCCGTTGGGCATAATATAAATATTTTAGAGGTTTTCCTGTTTGCTGACCTTGGCGACGAAAGTCTTGGCAGGCTTGAAAGCCGGGATGTTGTGGGCGGGGATCACGATGGTCGTGTTCTTGGAAATGTTGCGCGCGGTCTTCTTGGCGCGGGTCTTGACGGTAAAGCTGCCGAAGCCACGGAGATAAACGTTCTCACCGGCGGCCAGGGAGTTCTTCACGCTCTCCATGAAACCTTCAACGACATTCTGCACTTTGATTCTTTCGATGCCAGTACTCTTGGCAATTTCATTTACGATTTCAGCCTTTGTCATAACTGTTGATATTTTACTTTATATTTTACTAGGTTCTTCGCTTGTTTAAGGGTTGCAAAAATAGGTGTATTTTTTTAATTCTCAAAAACAACTGCATATTTTTTTCATTTTTTGTTTGGCATAACTATTGACCATATTCCCTTCCGGCATCTTTATGCCCGAAAGACTGACATTTTGACATACGACCATGGACAACAAAGATATATTGAAAAAGATTTTCGGGGGTTCCGGAAGCGAAGTGAACATCATCCCCGTGATGAATCTCGACGCCTCCGGTGGAGAACTGCGGGAAGCCGATCTTCCCGACGTGCTGCCTATCCTGCCACTGCGTAACGCCATCCTGTTTCCCAATACCGTCATCCCCGTCACCGTGGGACGGCCCAAATCCATCCAGCTCATCGGCGACGTGTTCCAATCCGGGCGGCTGCTCGGTGCCGTCACCCAGATGGACGCCAAGGTGGAAGACCCTGCGCCCGGCGACATCTTCCGCACCGGCACGCTCGGCCGCGTGATCAAGACCATCGAAATGCCGGACAACACCATCACGGCCATTATCCAGGGCGTGCGGAGGTTTGACATCCGTCAGATCAACATCACGGCTCCTTACATGATGGCGGAAGTGCGCTACCGCCGGGAGATTATTCCCCCGGCCGGAGATCCTGACATGGATGCGCTCACCGGCTCCATCAAGGACGCCGCCATCCAGATCGTCAAGCTCTCGCCCCACATTCCGCAGGAAGCGGGTTATGCCATCAAGAACATCGAGGGCTACGATTTCATCGTGAACTTCATCGCATCGAGCGCAGAAATCGATCCGCCCACCGACAAGGTGCCGTTGCTCGATATCGACGACTTGCACCAGCGCGCGCTCAAGCTGCTCGAGTTGCTCAACAAGCACATCGACCTGCTCAAGATCAAGGACGACATCCAGAAAAAGGTGAAATCGGAGATCGACCAGCAGCAGCGTGAATATTACCTCAACAACCAGCTGAAAACCATTCAGGAAGAACTGGGCATCAATTCCGAGGAAGCGGACCTAACGGAATTCCGCACGCGTGCGAAAGAAAAGAAATGGTCGGCCGCCGTGGCGGAGACTTTCGAAAAGGAGATGCGCAAACTCGAGCACATCAACCCCAATTCGGCGGACTACAATGTGCAGTACGCTTATGTAGACTTCCTGCTCGACCTGCCCTGGGACGAGGTTTCCGAAGACAATCTGGATATGAAGAACGCTCAGAGAGTGCTTGACGAAGACCACTTCGGCCTGGAAAAAGTGAAAGAGCGCATTGTCGAGTATCTGGCCGTATTGAAACTCAAAGGCGACATGAAATCGCCCATCCTCTGCCTTTACGGGCCTCCGGGCGTGGGCAAGACCTCGCTTGGCAAATCGATCGCCCGGGCGTTGGGACGCCAGTACGGACGCGTATCGCTGGGCGGCCTCCACGACGAATCGGAAATCCGAGGACACCGCAAAACCTATATCGGCGCCATGCCAGGCCGGATCATCCAGACCATCCGCCGCACCGGCAAGTCGAACCCCGTGATCGTGCTCGACGAAATCGACAAGGTTCGGGAAGACTTCCATGGAGATCCGGCATCCGCCCTGCTGGAAGTGCTGGATCCCGAACAGAATACCACCTTCCACGACAACTACCTCGACATCGACTACGACCTGTCGAAAGTGCTCTTCATCACCACAGCAAACGATGTGAGCGGCATCCATCCCGCCCTCAAGGACAGAATGGAGATGATCAACGTATCGGGCTACCTGGCCGAAGAGAAAGTGGCCATCGCCAAGGGCTATCTCATCCCGAAACAGCAGCAAGCGCATGGCCTCCAGGAAAAGGATTTCCAGTTTTCCGAAGCGGCCATCGAGACCATCATCGATCAATATACCCGCGAATCGGGCGTCCGCGGCCTCGACAAGCAGATTGCCAAGGTAGCCCGCACCACCGCCAAGAAGATCGCCCTTGAGGAACCGCTTCCAGCGGTCATCGGCCCCGAAGAAGTCAAGGACTATCTGGGCCTGCCCACCAATTTCCACGACGTCCAGGACGGCAACGAAGCCCCCGGCGTGGTCACCGGGCTGGCCTGGACCCAGATGGGTGGTGAAATCCTTTTCGTGGAATGCAGCCCGAGTGAGGGAAAAGGCCTGCTCTCCACGACCGGCAACCTGGGCGACGTGATGAAGGAATCCGTCACCATCGCCTACCAGTACCTGAAAGCGCATCCGCAGCTGGCCGGCGTTACCGCCAAGGAACTGGCCAAGAAAGACCTGCACATACACGTTCCGGAAGGCGCCATCCCGAAGGACGGGCCCTCGGCGGGCATCACGATGGTCAGCGCCATGGCCTCTGCCTTGCGGGGACAGGCCGTCCGCAGCAAAATCGCGATGACCGGCGAAATCACGCTCCGCGGAAAAGTGCTGCCCGTGGGCGGCATCAAGGAAAAAATCCTGGCCGCCAAGCGCGCAGGCGTGAAGACCATCGTTTTATCGAAGGAAAACGAAAAAGATATCAAGGACATTAAGCCGCTTTATGTCGAGGGGCTGGAATTCCACTATGTAAACTCCATCGACGAAGTGCTTGACTTCGTCTTCGCAGCATGATCATGGACGTAAAGATAGAAGAGAGCTGGAAACGCGTGCTCGCGCCCGAATTCGAAAAACCCTATTTTCAGGAGTTAGCGCGGCAGCTGCACGAAGAAAAACGGGCCGGACGCACCATCTACCCACCCGGCCCCCTGATTTTCAACGCTTTCAACCTTACCCCCTTCGACCAGGTGAGGGTCGTGATCATCGGGCAGGATCCGTATCACGGCCCGGGTCAAGCCGAGGGACTGTCGTTCTCCGTACCGCACGGCATGCCGCTGCCTCCGTCGCTCGTCAACATCTACAAAGAGATCGAAACCGACTTGGGCGTGACGCTCCATAAGGACGGGTCACTTCGCGGCTGGGCGGAGCAGGGCGTATTCCTGATCAACGCCGTACTGACGGTCCGCGCCGGACAACCCACTTCGCACAGCGGCATCGGCTGGGCGCAGTTCACCGATGCCGTGATCCGCACCCTGTCGGAGCAACGGGAAGGCCTCGTTTTCCTGCTCTGGGGCAATTTCGCCAGGTCCAAGCGCGACCTGATCGACACTTCGCGCCACGTGGTGCTGGAGGCCGCCCATCCCTCCCCGCTGGCCCGCGGCGCATTCTTTGGCTGCCGGCATTTTTCGAAGGCAAATCAAATACTTGTTTCACAAGGTCTTCCACCCATCGACTGGACGCGATAAACATCCTTTTTTAAAGTGCCTCCCGGCACTTTTTTTTGTTTCCGCGCCCAACCTATTTTTCTTTTTTTTATATTTGTATGATAGTATACGACTAAATCATCAATCTTAAATAACTACCACAATGAAAAAAGTATTAGCAGGAATGATTTGTGTAGCCCTCGTTCTTGCAGGCTGCGGCACGATGAACAACGCAACCAAGGGAGGCCTTATCGGTGGTGGCTCCGGCGCGGCCGTGGGAGCTGGCATTGGCGCCCTGATCAGCAAGGACGGTAAAGGAACGGCCATTGGTGCCGCCATCGGTTCGGTCGTCGGCTCCGGCGTTGGCGTGCTGATCGGCAACAAGATGGACAAGAAAGCCGAAGAACTGGCCTCCCTGGAGAACGCCAAGGTGGACACCGTGCTCGACGCCAACAACCTGAAGGCTTTGAAGGTCACCTTCGACAGCGGTATCCTTTTCAAGACCAGCAGCTTCGCCCTGAGTGACGCATCCAAGCGCGACCTCACCGAATTTGCATCCAAAATGGCCGACATGGTCGATACCGACCTTACTGTCCTTGGCCATACCGACAACACCGGTACGCCCGAGTATAACCACCAGCTGTCGATCGACCGCGCCAAGGCCGTCGCCACTTACCTCAAGAACTGCGGCATGAAGAACCACATGACGGTTGAAGGCCGCTCCTTCTATGAGCCGGTTGCCGACAACAGCACCAAGGAAGGCCGTCTCCAGAACCGCCGCGTCGAGATCTACATCACGGCCAATGAGAACATGATCCAGGCCGCCGAAGACGGGACCCTCAAATAATCACTCATCTGAAATCCGAGCAAAATGGCATATCAAGAAACAACCCGGCAGTCCTACGGCAGCAAGGTCAAGGGGTCGTTCCAGGGAATTCTCTGGGGCCTCATCCTGATTATCGCGGGCACTGTCATCCTCTGGTGGAACGAAGGACGCGCCGTCAAGGCGAGCGACGCCCTGAAAGATTTCCAGAAGAACTACGTCGAACTGTCCGACATAACGGTCGTCGATCCGGCATTTGAAGGAAAGGCCGTCCATGCCACCGGCGTGGCCCAGACCGCCGACACCCTGCGCGACGCTGCATTCGGCATCGCCGTCAACGCTATGAGGCTGGAGCGCGAAGTCGAATACTACCAATGGACAGAAGAGAGTTCCTCGACGAGCAAGGACAAACTCGGTGGCGCCACCGAAACGACGACCACCTACACCTACGAAGCCGACTGGTGCAGCTCCCCCGTCAATTCCAACGAGTTCAAGGATCCTGACTACCGGGGCAAGAACTTCGTATGGCGCATGGTCGATGAAGTGGAGCAGATCGCTTCCAACGTGACTTTCGGCGCCTATCGTCTCACCGACCCCATTGTGCGCCGCATCTCTGGCGAACAACCCGCCTATCCTGCCATGGATACCCTGATGAAGGCCGCCCTGCTGGCCCAGGTCTCCGATTCCACCGTGGTCGTCACCGTGATGAACGACCAGGTATACATCGGCCCCGATCCGGCCATGCCGCACATTGGCGACGTCCGCATCACCTTCACGCAGGTCACCTCCCCGAAGACCATCTCGCTGCTTGAGAAAGTGGTGAACGGCACGTTCGAGAACTATGTGGCTAAAAATGGCAAGGCCTTCTCCCGCGTGGAGATGGGTACGGTCAGCGCCGAGAACATGTTTGCGAACCAAAAATCCGCCAACAAGGTACTGCTTTGGCTGCTCCGCATCCTCGGTATCATCCTGGTTGTCGGCGGTTTCCGCAACCTGCTGAACTTCATCAGCACGGTGTTCGCCGTGGTGCCGATCGTCCAGAAAATCATCGGAACGGGCATTGGCCTGATGACGACCATCGTCGGCATCGTATGGAGCATCGTGGTGATTGCCCTTGCCTGGGTAGCCCACAGGCCGGTTCTGGCCATCTCGCTACTGGTCATCGCAGCAGCACTGATCGTCTGGCTCGTGAGCCGGTCGCGTAAAAAAAAAATCTCTGATGTAGCGGCTATCCTGGTCATCGGCCTGATGCTATGCATCGGCTGTACGGGTAACACTGATGGCGGAGGTGACGACAGAGTCGCCTCCGCTACTCGTGTCAAAGGGCCTGTCCAAACTGTCAAGGTCATTGAATTTTACGGTGAAGGCGAGCCGGTTCCCACCCTCTATGAGTACGACGAGAACGGCAAGGTGATTTCCGAAAAAGAGATCAACTGGGAAGATGAAATGGACTATGGCGTGATCGAGGCGCTTTCCGTCAAAGACGACAAAGGCAATTATCTCAAGGAAGTGTGGGGTCACGGCGACACCCCCCTCAGCACCCAGGTGTATACGTACAACGAGGCGGGCCATGTCCTTACTTCCGAAAGCTATGATGCGGAAGGGACGCTGAACTACAGTACCCGCAACACCTACGATGCCGCCGGCCATCTGGTGAAAGCCGTGATGTCCACCGCCAGTGGCGAGAATGCCACGGAATACGAATACGACGCCGCCGGCAACGCATTCCGCACCACGAATTCCTACAACGGAGAAGTGAACAACATCAACACCTACGTATACGACGAAGCCGGCCGGGTTATCATGTCGAACGAATACATGCCCAAATACGGCCGGGCGTTCACGAACTTCACCTCCTACGCGGCGGACGGAGACATCAGCGGCACCATCGCATCGGTTACCGACGAAAACGGTACCCGGATCACCAACCGCGACACCACCTTCACCGACAAGGACGGAAAGCTCCACCAGCGCATTTACTCCAACTACGAGTACTCCCAGGAAAGGACCAACGAAGGAATCTACAACCGACAGCACTACCTCACCCATTACGAGCATTTCGAAGGTACCGCCACGCGCCCGTCGGTCATCGTGGACTTCAAATACGACAAGGACGGCCGCACCCTCCGAGAAATCAGCTGGAAGAAGCTGGTTCTCGGCGAGGTCAAGGAAAACTTCGTCAAGACCTATAGCGACAAAGTGGATACCTTCGGCAACTGGACCCGCCGGACGGAGGGTCTGTCCTACCTTGTCGATACCGATTTCATGACGTTCGACAACCTGGAGGATTTTCTTCCCGTCATCCACCGGGAAATCACCTATCGCGGTGATGACCAGGGCCATAACTATGGTTTTACCGGCACTGCCGGACAAGCCGGAATCAAGCTTACCTACACTGATGACAGCGATATCCTGTTCGGCAGCCTTTCCATCGACGGCATCTCCTACCGGGCGGTCGGCACGCTGGAGAAAGACGGGGAAATCCATGTCGTAGCCCTGCAGGAAAACGGCAACATTCCCTGGTCGCTCACCATTCCCGCCGGCAGCGACAAACGCGAAGCTTCCCTCTTCCAGGGTGCAAACGAGATCAAGGCCACCCTGTCTCCCACTCGCGACGGCCTGCTTACCTATAAGTTCGGCACCGTCCCCGACGAAATGGTCGGCATATATCAGTTCTCTTACCCCGACGAACTGGGCAACGGAACGATGGATGTCTCCCGCTGCGGCGAAAACTGGGAGAACGTCAGCATCCATACATGCAGGATCGGTCCGGCGCCCCTGCGTCTGATGGCACAGGACGAACTGGTCGAATTTCTCGGCGAAGACCCTTACATCTATCGTTTCCTGTGGAACGACACGACGGAAGAGAGTTATGAGTATGCCATCCGGTTCTTCGACGGTTTCGCCGTGGTCATGACACTCAAGGGCAATCCGGTTTCCTTCTTCGGGCAGGATATCACCCTCGACGGCATCTATGCAAAACTTCCTTCTGTAGGATAATGAGAACCGCACTATTCCCGGGATCGTTCGATCCCTTTACGCTTGGACACATGGACATTCTGCGCTCCGCGCTGAAAATGTTCGACAAGGTGATCGTGGCTGTTGGCTACAACAGCGCCAAAAGCGGCTTTTTCGAGCCCGCCATACGCGTCCGCATCATCGAGGACGCCATCGAGGGACTCGAGAACGTGGAGGTTTGCTCCTACCGCGGCCTGACCATCGATTTCTGTCGGGAGAAAGGCGTAAGTTGCATCATCCGCGGCCTGCGCACGACCACCGACTTCGAGATGGAGAGCGTCATCGCCCAGGCTAACCGCAAGATGGCGCCCGACATCCAGAGCATCTTTATCCCCGCCGGACACGAGTATTCCTTTATCTCGTCGACGGTGGTGCGCGACGTGCTCAACAACGGCGGCAGCGCAAAGTGCTTCCTGCCGAAGAACGTCGATATTGAAAAGTATCTGAAACTCCGCGAAGCCTAGACATGCGCAGACTGCTTCTCATCATCGGACTGTCGGTCCTGGGTCTCCATAGCGTAGAGGCCCAGGACACGACTGTCACGCACCAGTCTGTCACCGCCTATTTGGAGTCGTTGCTCGAAGAACCCGTGGGCACCATCACGCGCCGCGTCGACCAGTTCATCGACTCGGTGGGACGCCAGCAGCCCGAACTGCAATCGAAAGTAGCGGGTATTGCCTTCGATTTCTTTTCCACGTCGCCCGTCATGGGCCACGATGCCGTGGCTGTGCACATCGCCGACGACTGGTTCCTCAATGGGAAGCTGCAACTGGAGAACGAACAGCTCTATCCCGTACTCTACACCTACGCCCAGTTCAACCGGAATTCACTCATCGGCAAGGAGGCTCCCGGACTGATCATGGAAGATCCGCTGGGCATCCGGGTGGACGTCCGCGATATCCCATCCTGCTACAAGATTCTCTTTTTCTACGATACCGACTGTTCAACTTGCCGCAAGGAAGCACCGCTGCTTGCCGGACTGCTTAAAGACTATCACGGTGAATCCATCGCACTGATCGCCATCTATACTCAGAGCGACCATCAGGCCTGGGAGGCCTATGCCACTGAAGTCTTCGACGGCATCGACAATCCCGACGTTTCAGTCTATCATCTCTGGGACCCGGAAGCGGCGACGGGCTTTCACGAACAATACGGCGTGCTCTCCACGCCGATGATGCTGCTGCTCGACAGCCAGAACATCATACTGGGACGGGGGCTCAACACCGAAGCGCTGGCCGAAATGCTCCATATGGAAAACGCCCAGGCACTTCAATACCGTAAGATCTTCGATAATATATTCGGATTATTCAAGCCCCTCACCTACCCGAACGTCGAAGGGCTCGTCGACGCCTTCGCCGACAAGACACGGCCCAATCCAAAGCTCTACACTGAGCTGATGTACAGCCTGTTCAACTATCTCCGCGCCAGTGAAGACAATCCCAAGCAGCAGGGAGCGATCTATCTGGCCGAAAACTACATCGCAGCCGAACCCGACAATTGGTCGCCTGAATTCCTGAACAGGACCGTACATGCGCTGGCCCAGGCGAAACTCAATCCGGTCGGCGCCCGCGCCACCAACCTCATGCTCCAGAACAAACGGGGCAAGAGCGTTCCGATGATCGACGATAACCATTACTATACGCTGATTTTTTTCCACCTGCTCGACTGTCAGCAATGCCAGAGCGAACTGGCAGCGCTCAAGAAGCTCAAACCGGAACTCTACGACCTTGACATGAAAGTAGTGATGGTATATGTGGGCGACGAGCGCGAGGCCTGGCGCAAATTCGTACGCAAGCAATGGCCCAGCCGGTGGAAATACCTGAACGATTTTGAAAAGACCAGCGATATGCGCTCACTCTACGACCTGGAGTATGTTCCCCACCTTTACCTGCTGAACGAAAATGGCTTCATCATCGCCAAGGACATCCGGGTCAGTGAATTGAAAGAACTATTGCCTCTATTATGATAAGCGGAGAATACAAGCGGTTTTACGAAGCGCTCCTGCCGGTGATTCCGAAGCAGCGGATGTTTCACGACGCCCTCAGCACCCTGGCCTACGGCACGGACGCCTCTTTCTACAGACTGATTCCCAAACTCGTGATCCGGGCGCGGGATGAAGGGGATATTTCGGCCATTTTGCACCAGGCGGACCTCCAGGGCATACCGGTGACATTCCGCGCGGCGGGCACGTCGCTCTCCGGCCAGGCCGTCAGCGATTCGGTGCTCGTGGTGGTGTCGCACGGATGGGAAAAATGGAAGGTGCTCGACGAAGGGCGCAAAATCCGCCTGCAGCCGGGCATCCGCGGGGGACGCGCCAACACCTTTCTGGTGAAGTACGGCCGCAAGATCGGTCCCGACCCCGCCTCCATCGACTCGGCGATGATCGGCGGCATCGCTGCCAACAACGCCAGCGGCATGTGCTGCGGCACGTCGGAGAACTCCTACAAGACGATGGCCGACATCCGTATCATCCTGCCCGACGGGACGGTGCTCGACACAGCCGGCGAGGCCTCCTGCGCCGATTTCCGCCGCACCCACGCGGATTTCCTTTCCGGCATCGCGGCACTGGCAGCAGAAATCAAAGCCGATCCCGAACTCGAGGCCCGCATCCGCCGCAAATACAAGATCAAGAACACCACGGGCTATTCGCTCAATGCCCTGGTCGATTACACCGACCCTATCGATATCGTCAAGCACCTGGTCATCGGTTCCGAAGGCACGCTGGCCTTCATCTCCGACATCACCTACAACACCGTGGTGGACCACAGGCACAAGGCGCTGGCGATGATCACCTATACCAACATCGCGCTGGCCTGCGAGGCCGTTCAGATCCTGAAGAAGCAGGACAAGGTCTCCGCCGTGGAACTCATTGACCGGGCCGGCGTACGCAGCGTCGACCAGACGCCCGGCATCCCCGCGTTCCTCAAGACCATCGGTGACGAGAGCTGCGTGATTCTGGTTGAAACGCGTGCCGCTTCCGCGGAAGAACTAAAGGAAAAAGTGTCCGCCATCACGGAAGGCATCGCCGCGGTTCCCACGGAACTGCCGTTTGCCTTCACCACCGATGCCAAAGAACAGGCCACCCTTTGGAAACTCCGTAAGGAGATGCTGCCCACCGTGGCCGGCATGCGCCGCAGCGGCACGACGGCCATCATCGAGGACATCTGTTTCCCCATCGAAAAACTGGCGGAAGCCACCGTCCGGCTCCGCGAGGTCTTTGCGGCCGACGGCTATGCCGACGCCGTGATCTTCGGTCACGCGCTGGCCGGCAACCTCCACTTCATGTTCAACCAGGACTTCTCGACGGTGGCCGAGGTGGAGAAATACAAGAAATTCATGGACGACATCGTCAAGCTGGTCGTCGACCGGTACGACGGTTCGCTCAAGGCCGAGCACGGCACAGGCCGCAACATGGCGCCGTTCGTGGAATACGAGTGGGGCAAGCAGGCCTACACCCTGATGCAGCGCATTAAGAACCTTTTCGACCCGAAGGGACTCCTCAACCCGGGCGTCATCCTCAACACCGACCCGATGGCGCACATCTCCAACCTGAAGCCTTGTCCTTCCACGCGGCAGATTGTGGACAAGTGCATGGAATGCGGCTTCTGCGAGGGCTACTGCGTGGCCGAGGGTCTCACCCTGTCGCCGCGCCAGCGCGTGGCGGCGTTCCGCGAGATCGAGCGGCTGAAGGCTACCGGCGAAGAGCCGCACCGCGCTGCCGAGATGCAGAAACTGTATCGCTATGCCGGCGAGCAGACCTGCGCCACCGATTCCCTGTGCAACCTGCACTGCCCTGTGAAGGCCGATGCGGGCAAACTCATCAAGGAACTGCGGCACGAGAGTCACTCCCCCGCCGCCGAGAAGCGGGCCGTCCGGCTGGCCGGGCACATGGCCGGCGTCACGGCGGGACTTCGCGGCGGCCTGAAATGTCTCAACGGACTGCGCACGGTATTCGGCACGAAGGCCTTCGGTGCGATGGCCCGGGGTCTGCGCAAACTATCCGGAGGCGCCATCCCGCTTTGGAATGAGTATATGCCGACAGGTGCTTCGAAGATCAAGGTATCCCCCACAGTGACTGAAAAGCCCGCTGGGGCCGGGCATGACGTGAGGAAGGTCGTGTACTTTCCGTCGTGCATTACGCGGAGCATGGGCACGACCAAGGCATATTGCAAAGAACTCGAAGTGACGCGCGTCACGGCCAAGGTGCTCGAAGCGGCCGGATTCCAAATCATCTATCCCGAGAACATGGATTCGCTCTGCTGCGGCATGCTCTTCTCGAGCAAGGGCTACGTAGAAGCGGGCCAGAAGGCTTCCGACGCACTGCAGGCAGCGCTGGCGAAAGCATCTGAAAATGGCAAGTATCCGATTCTCTGCGACATGAGCCCGTGCCTCTACACGATGAAGTCGAACTTCGGCGATAAATTGCCTTTGTATGAGCCCGCGGAGTTCATCGACAAGTTCGTGCTGCAGCATCTGACCATCAAGCCTGTCGACGAGAAGGTGGCGGTGTATGCCGTCTGTTCGGCGAAGAAAATGGGCGTCGACCCGAACCTCAGGCACGTGGCCGAGCAGTGCGCCCGTGAGATCGTGGTGGTGGATTCCAACTGCGACGGCTTCGCCGGCGACCGCGGTTTCTTCTTCCCCGAACTCAACGAACACGGTCTGCGCGACCTCAAACGCCAGGTGGAGGACTGCGACGAAGGCTTTGCCGTGAGCCGCACCTGCGAGATCGGCCTGTCCCGCAACAGCGGCATCGTGTTCAAGTCGATCGTCTACCTCGTGGCCCGCGCCGCCGGCATCGACATCCGGAAATAGGTTCGACAACTACTGTCCCACATACGCCATGACCTCCTCGACCGTGTCGCAGAAGGTCAGGGCATCCGCCATCACGGGCTTCAGGAAACCGGCCTCCTGCATATTGGCCAGCAGCTGCTTGAGCGGGTCGTAGTAGCCTTCGAAATTGAGAACAAAGATAGGCTTCCTATGCAGGTCGATGGCACGGTTGCAGGCATAGGTAAACAGTTCGTCGAGCGTGCCGAAGCTGCCCGGCATCACGATGCAGCCGTCGCTCAGGTCTTCCATCACTTGTTTGCGCTCCGCAAAATCGGCCGTTTCGATGAACTTCGTCAGGCCGTGCTGCACCACTTCCAGTCCGCTCTCCCGCACTTCCTGCGTGCCGAGGAAACCGCGCGGGAACACGCCGACCACTTCACCGCCGGCATCCCTTGCCCCATTGGCCAGCGACCCCATCGTGCCGACCGCAGCACCGCCATAAACGAGCGTCAGACCGGCCTGGCCGAGACGGAATCCCAGTTCGTAGGCCAGTCCCTTGAAGATATCCTTGCAAGAAGGCGCGGAGCCCAGATATACCGCTATGCTTTTCATCGGATCAGTCTTTGAGGAGTTCCCCCATCCTTTCCACCATCTCCGGATCATGTGCCACGATGTCGGGCCAGCGCCGGTGGAAACCAGGAGCACCGCGCTTCGAAGTGGCGTCGAGGATCAGATGGTCGCGGACACGGCCATCGCGTACAGGATCGCAATTCGCTCCAAGCAGCCAGAGTTTGCGGTAACGCGGGGATTTCTTCTCTTCCGCATCGTACAGGACGTGGATCACCTCTTCGAGCGGACGGTCACGGAAGCTTTTTCCCTTGCGGGTGGCGTCGATGCAGAGTTTGCCGCCGAAGCCCGTTTCGGGGGCAGTATGGTCGAGTACGTCGAGCGGCCCATGACTGAACAGCAGGTCGCGGGAGACATCCACATTGCGGCAGATGGCATCGAACACGGCATCCCAGTTGCGGATATCGATTTCCTCGTCGACCACCAACAGGAACTTGTTGAACATCATCTGTCCGGCCCCCCACAGGGCATGGGCGACCTTGAAGGCCTGGCCCTCATACTGTTTGCGGATGCGGACGATGGCGAAATTGTGTCCCACGCCCTCCTCGGGCAGGAACAGATCCTCGATTTCCGGTGCAATGGCCAATTTGACAGGCGAGAAGAATATCTTCTCGGTAGCCTCCTGGATATATTTGTCCTCCATCGGCGGAATGCCGACCACCGTGGCGGGATAGATGGCGTCGAACCGGTGCGTGATGCAGGTGACGTGGAATTTCGAGTATAGGTCTTCCAAAGAATAGAAGCCCGTGTGGTCGCCGAACGGTCCTTCCATGAACTTTTCTTCGCTCTTCTGCACATAGCCCTCGATCACGAAGTCGCAGTCGGCGGGGACCATGAGGTCCTGCGTAAAACAGGGAACGAGTTCCACTGGCCTGCCACGCAGGAAGCCGGCCAACAGGTACTCGTCGATGCCTTCCGGCAGCGGTGCCGTGGCCGCATAGGAATAAACGGGATCGCCGCCCAGGCACACGGCCACGGGCAGGCGGTGCGTGCATTCCGCCAGATGTTTGGCGCCGGTCTTGTGCATGTGCCAGTGCATGCCGGTCGTAGCATCGTCGAGCACCTGCATGCGGTACATGCCGACATTGCGGATGCCCGTCACGGGACTGACGGTATGTACAAGGGGCAGCGTAATAAACCGGCCGCCGTCGTGGGGCCAGCACTGCAGGATGGGCAACTGACTCAACTGTGCGGTGTATTGCACGGAATCCTGGCAGGGTGCGTGTCCCTTGTGCCGACGGGGCATCCATTTGGATGCCTGTCCCAGCAGCGGCAACATCTTCAGCTTGCCGCCAAGTCCTTTCCCGCCGTCGAGCAGGCTGCTCACCATCGCGTCGATGCGCGGGGCGATCTCCTCCAGGGAAGGCACGCCCAGGGCATACCGGATGCGGGCCTGGGAACCCATCATATTGGTCAGCACGGGATAGGCCGTGCCTGTATTCTCGAATAGCAGCGCCTTGCCCCCGCCAACCTTCTTCGACTCGATGTCGGTGGCGCAGGCGATCTCAAGCACCGGATCCACGAAATCCTTGATCCGCCGAAGTTCGCCCTTCTCCTCCAGGAACCGCACATATTCTTTCAGCCCGTTGTACATAATCGTCCGATTTTGCATCTAAACATGCAAGTTAGGAAAAATTCCGGAAAATGCCTATTTTTGAGGAAACGAATCATCCCTATGAAAAAACTGACCTCCCTGCTCGCCGCCCTCTGCCTGACCGCGGCAGCCTTTGCCCAGCAGGCGCTGGGCCCCGGCACCGGCCTCGTTTCGCCCGAAATCAATCCCGACCATAGCGTCACCTTCCGGCTCTTCGCGCCGAAAGCCGTGATGGTGCAGCTGACCGGCGACTTCCTTCCCACCCGTCCCATTGAATATGAGATGGGCGGCCAGAAACTCACGTACGACGCGCCCGGCATCGTCGACCTGAAAGAAGGACCGGGCGGCATCTGGAGCTATACATCCGCTCAGCTCGAAGGTGAGCTCTACTCCTACAGCTTCCTGGTGGACGGCCGCAAGGTCATGGACCCTTCCAACGTCTATCAGAACCGCGACGTGGCCACCTGGACCAATATCTTCACGCTGAGCGCCGAGAAGGGCGACAAGGGATGGTACTACGAGGTGCACGACGTGCCCCACGGCACGCTCGCCCACGTGTGGTACGACAGCCCCACGCTCGGCAAACAGCGCCGCCTCTCGGTCTACACACCGGCCGGCTATGAAGACCATCCGAAAGCGAAATACCCCGTGCTCTACCTGCTGCACGGCTCGGGCGGCGACGAGGATGCCTGGACTGACCTGGGCCGCACCGCGCAGATTCTCGACAACCTCATTGCTGAGGGGAAAGCCACGCCCATGATCGTGGTGATGCCCAACGGCGTGTGGTTCAACCAGGCAGCGCCGGGTGCCGCCGTCAACATGTTCCAGCCTACCTTCGAGAACAGCCGCTCGCAGTCGACCATCGAGGTGGAGGAGAGTTTTCCCGACATCATGGACTTCGTGGAGAAGCACTACCACGTAGCCAAAGGCTACGCCAACACGGCCGTTGCGGGCCTGTCGATGGGCGGCCGCCAATCCTGCATGCTGTCGATGCACTACCCCAAGCGTTTCGGGTATGTCGGTCTCTTCTCGGGCGTAGCGACGACCGAAGGCAACGAAGCAGCCCTCGACGCCGTATTCGCCGCCCACCCGAAACTCTACTGGATCGGCTGCGGCAAGGCCGACGGCATCATGGTCAACTCCCGCAGACTCAAGGATTGGTGTGACGCCAAGGGATATCCCGCCATTCTTTACGAGTCGGAAGGCGGCCACATCTGGCGCAACTGGCGCGAGTATCTCACGATCTTCGCCCAGCAGCTATTCAAATAGGATTCCGGTATTTATAGCACTATTTGCTCCAGGTGAAGACGACGCTGGTGCCCTTGGCGTTCTTCACCCTGACGACGAATGTGAACCGGGCGTCGAACGACGTGTTCTGAAGCAGCTTGACGGCCTTGTCGCAGGCGGTCTTGACCTTGCTCACATTCCCGTTGTACTTGAAGGAGTCGTTGCCGACGGTCACACCGAGTTCCTGCCGGAACGAGTTCTCGAAAACCGATTTGATATAAGTCATCTCCTGCACCGAGGTCAGCGACGTCGAATCGAATTTGTCGAAACCGTAGGAATACGCGTTTCCGCCAGGCATGTCCGGATCGGAGCAGGCGTTGACGAGGAACAGAACCGTGGCACAGCAAAGGACGGCCGCGAGCGTCTTGAAAGCTTTCTTCATGGCGATTCATATTTGAGGCAAAGGTATTAAAAAATCATTAACTTTGCATTCAGCCTGCAAGGTGCAGGCGAAGGGGTGCTGAGGCGCCGGTTTGTTCCGGGCCTAGGCTGAGATGATACCCTCACTACCTGATCGGGGTAATGCCCGCGTAGGAAAACGCTATCTTCTTCCCCCTTTATTGTATCGTTTACTTACAATTAAGGTTACATGAGATTCAATTTTGTATTTGCTGCTCTGACCGCACTGGGGCTGGTCATGTCGGCATGGCCGGCACGCGCCCAGGAGCCGGATTCCGTGGCGGTCGAGCAACTCCAGGAAACGGTCGTGAGCGCCGTGCGCGCCGCGAAGGACGCACCGTTCGCCGTAGCCAACATCCGTCGCGCCGAACTGCAAGAGTTCTCCACCACCGGACGTGAACTGCCCATGCTCCTCGCCCGCACGCCCGGCATCCTCGCCTGGAGCGAGAACGGCACGGGCATCGGCACCACCTATCTCCGCATCCGCGGCGCAGGCGGCAGCCGCATCAACGTGACGCTCGATGGCGTGCCCCTCAACTCTCCCGAAGACCAGAGCGTGTTCTGGGCCAACATGAACTCCTACGGCTGCCTGATGGGCAGCGTGCAGGTGCAGCGCGGCGTGGGCACCTCGACCAACGGCGACGGGGCATTCGGCGGCACCATCGCCCTGGGCACTCAGGCCCCCTCTTTGGACTGGGGCAGCGAGGTGAATCTCTCCTATGGTTCCTTCAACACCTTCCACCTGGGCACCCGCGCCACTACCGGCCTGCTTTGGAAGCACCTCGTGCTGGAAGGCGCTTTCAATATGACCACCACCGACGGCTACCTTGACGGCACCGACGGACGCTCCGGCAGCTATTACGGCAGCGCCACCATCCTCGGGGCCGGCTGGAAACTGAGTTACAAATTGATCGGCAACTTCGAGAACACCGGCCAGGCCTGGAACGGCGTGGTGGCCGGCAACGACGACTTGTCGCTGATGGATGGCACTTACGGCACCCGTACGGGCATCAGAACCTACAAAGACCTGTACGACATTGGTTTAGGTCGGTTCAATCCCCTGTATGAGCGTATGGTATTCAATAATGTCGTCATATATCCGAATGTGGTGGCCTATACCGAACGCTACAAGATGAGCGATGGCTCTTTCTGGCCCCGCACCACCGACAACTTCTGGCAGAACCACCACCTGCTGAATTTCGCGGCTAACTTCTCCGAAGCCTGGCGATTCTCCGCTACGGCCCACTATACCGGCGGCCACGGCTACTATGAAGAATTCCGCTACAACAACAAGCTGACGAAATATGGATTGACTCCTTACTTCGCGGATTATGTCGACAAACCCGGCGAGTATATCAAGCGCGCCGACTTCGTGCGCCAGAAAGGCCTGACGCAGCATACGTTCGGCGTCGTGTCGGACCTCTCGTACAAGCAGGGCCGCTGGGACGCCGTGGCGGGCATTTCCGTGCAGCAGTTTCTAGGCAACCACTATGGTTACCTGACCTATACCTCGGCGCCCGGGCTGTTCCGGTCCAAGGACCTTCCGTACCAATACTACGACTCCCCTGCCGCCAAATTTGACGGCAGCGCCTTCGTCAAGGCCGCGTACCGCCTCTCCGCGGCCTGGAGCGTCTTCGGCGACCTGCAGTACCGCCATGTCCACTACACCACCGACGGCTACAACGACAAGTATTACGTCAACGAAAAAGGGGTGCCGCAGAAGCACTATCTGGACGTGGACGTACGCTACGACTTCTTCAACCCGAAGGCGGGCGTGAACTTCAGCAGCGGCATCCACCGCGTCTATGCCTCGGCCGCCGTGAGCCACCGCGAGCCCGAGCGCAACAACTTCACCGACAACGGCAAGTATCCCGCCCCGCGCCCCGAACGACTCTATGATTTCGAGGCCGGCTACCAGATCGAAGGCAGGAAGGCCCGCGCCGGCGTGAACCTCTATTATATGCGCTACCGCGACCAGCTGGTGCAGACCGGCGAGTTGAGCGACATCGGCGAGGCGCTGACCACCAACATCCCCGATTCCTACCGCACCGGTGTCGAACTGACGGCAGGCATGGATCCCGCCTCCTGGCTGACGTTCGAAGCCAACGCCGCGCTGAGCCGCAACCGCCTGCTCGATTTCGACGAGTATGTGGAAGACTGGGACAACGGAACCACCATCATCCATTACGACAATTCCGCGCTCGCCTATTCCCCTTCCGCCATCCTCAACGGCTTCGTCAACGTGCATGTAAAGGGCTTCCGGGCGCAGTGGCACACAGGCTTCGTGAGCCGGATGTATCTCGACAACACGGAGAACGTCGACCGCTCGCTGCCCGCCTACAGCCTCTCCGACCTGTCGCTGGGCTACACGTTCCAGATTCCCAAAGGCTATGGCTTCAAGGAGATCGGCCTCGGCGTGGACCTCAGCAACCTGTTCAACGCCCGCGTGGCACAGAGTGGCTGGGTCTATAGCGCCATCTATGCAAGCGGAGGCCACACCAACGACAACCGCTACTACCAGATCGGCTTCATCCCCGTTGCCGGTTTCTCTGCCATCGGACACATTACCCTGCGGTTTTGATTTCCGATAAAAAATCGCTAACTTTGAAAGATTAAAGACAATCCCATGAAAAGAATCTTCCTTTTAGCCGCTATGATCGCTGCTTCGATTTTACCCTCTTGCAAGGCGCAGGAGACCGCTACCCCGTCCGCCCTGGACGTTATCATGACCCGTACCAGCATCCGCAGCTTCACCGGCGAAGCGGTGAGCAAAGACCAGATTGAGACGATTTTGAAGGCCGGCATGGCCGCCCCTACGGCCATGAACGGACAGCCCTGGCGTTTCGTGGTCGTGACCGGCAAGGACAGGATCGCGGAAATCTTCGGAGCCGGTCCGCGGAGCGGGATGTTCACGACGGCCGGTGCCGTGATCGTGGTCTGCGGACAAACGACCATGATGCGCAAACCGTTCGGACAACCCGATGCGGCTGAAGTGGAAATGCCCAATATATTCTGGTATGAGGACTGCTCGGCAGCTGCCGAGAACATTCTTCTCGCGACACACGCCCTGGGTCTGGGCGCCGTATGGACGGCCGGCTATCCCGCTGAGGAGCGCATTGCGCCCATTGCCTCCGCACTCGGCCTGCCCGCCAACGTAGTGCCGCTCTGCATCATTCCCATAGGTGTTCCCGCGGAGAATCCCCAGCCCAAGGACAAGTGGAAGCCGGAAAACATCCATTGGGAACAGTGGTAATAAGTACACTCTGAATACAATACAATATGGCTGATAAACAGTTACTTCTGGGAGACGAAGCCGTTGCCCTGGGTGCGTTGCACGCAGGCCTCAGCGGCGTATATGCCTACCCTGGCACCCCCTCCACCGAAATTACCGAGTATATCCAAGGGCATCCGCTTACCAAGGAGCGCCACATCCACGACCAGTGGACGGCCAACGAGAAGACCGCCATGGAAGGAGCACTCGGCATGAGCTATGCCGGCAAGCGCGCGCTGGTATGCATGAAGCACGTGGGCATGAACGTCTGCGCCGACCCGCTGATGGGTTCGGCCATGACCGGTGCGAACGGCGGCCTCGTGGTGGCCGCCTGCGACGATCCGTCGATGCACAGTTCACAAAACGAGCAGGACTCCCGCTTCTGGGGCACTTTCGGCATGATGCCCGTGTTCGAACCCGCTTCCCAGCAGGAAGCCTACGAGATGACGCGTGCTGCCTACGACTATTCTGAAGAGAATACGATTCCCGTGATCATGCGCCTGACCACCCGTATGGCCCATTCCCGCGCAGTGGTCACGCCCACGGAGCATATCCGCCCGCAGAACGAACTCCATTACCCGGCCCATCCCAGGCGCTGGGTGACGCTGCCTGTCAATGCCCGCGTCCGAAATCGCGAACTCATTCAGGACTACGAACAGTTCGAGGAGGATGCCGCCGCATCCCGGTTCAACTGGCTGACCGACGGTCCTGACCGCAGCCTCGGCATCATTGCCTGCGGCATTGCCTACAACTATCTGATGGAGAACTATCCGGACGGATGCCCGTATCCCATCCTGAAGGTCTCGCAATATCCTTTCCCCCGCCGAATGGCACTGAAACTCGCGGAGATGGTCCCGGCCATCCTGGTGCTCGAAGAGGGACAGCCGCTGGTTGAGACGATGCTGCGAGGCGTGTTCCCCACCGGCACGAAAATCTACGGCCGCATCGACCGCACCGTCACCCGTGACGGCGAACTCTCGCCCGACGAGGTTCGGAAAGCTCTGGGCCTCCCTGCCCTGCCGTCGTTAGCGCCCAGCCAGGTACTCGCTCCGCGTCCACCGGCCCTCTGCATGGGCTGCGGACACCGCGACTTTTACACCGCTCTCAACAACGTCCTGAAGAACGACTATCCCACCGCCCGCGTCTTCAGCGACATCGGCTGCTACACGCTGGGGTACATGGCCCCGTTCCAGGCCATCCACACCTGCGTGGAGATGGGCGCTTCCTTCACCATGGCGCAGGGCGCCGCATACAGCGGCACCTGGCCCGCCGTCGGTGTGCTGGGCGATTCCACCTTCACGCACAGCGGCATGACAGGCCTGCTTGACGCCGTCAACGGCAACGCCGACGTGGTGCTCTGCATTTCCGACAACCTGACTACCGCCATGACAGGTGGACAGGACTCCGCCGGAACGGGCCGCATCGAAGCCATTTGCGCCGGGCTCGGGGTGGATCCGGCCCACATCCGCACCATCGTCCCGCTACCGAAGAATTATCCAGACATGGAGCAGGTGATTCGGGAAGAAATCGAATACCACGGCGTCTCCGTAATCGTGTGCCGCCGTGAATGCATCCAAACCGCCAGAAGACACGCAAAGAAATGAAACAGGATATTATTCTCGCCGGCGTAGGAGGACAAGGCATCCTCTCCATCGCCACGGTCATCGGTTCCGCCGCCCTCGAGCAGGGACTGCATCTCAAACAGGCTGAAGTTCACGGCATGAGCCAGCGGGGCGGAGACGTACAGTCAAACCTCCGCCTTTCGTCGGAAGCCATTCACAGCGACCTCATCCCGCGCGGAGCAGCCGACCTGGTGGTCTCGCTCGAGCCGATGGAAGCCCTCCGCTATATTCCCTATCTGGCGCCGGACGGCTGGATCATCACCAACACGGTCCCGTTCATCAACATTCCGGACTATCCGGAAATGGACAAGATCATGGGCGAACTCGACAAGCTGCCGCATGTCATCGCCATCGATGTCGATGCCATTGCCAAAGAGGTAGGTTCACCGCGCAGCGCGAACATGGTGTTGCTGGGCGCCACGGCCGCCGTGCTCGACATCCTCGACCCGGAGAAGCTCCGCGAAGGAATCCGCCGTATCTTTGGCCGCAAGGGCGAATCCATTGTGGAAGCCAATATCAAAGCGTTCGATGCCGGTCTGGCATCGGCAAAAAAGTAACGGATCATGAACTACGTAACAGCCGACGAAGCAATCAAGCTGGTTCGCAGCGGCGACACCGTATGCTGCCAGGGCAGCACGTCCGTCCCCTTGATCCTGCAGGAAGCCCTCACCCGCCGGGCCGACGAACTCGTCGACGTCCAGATTGTTTCCGGATTCAACATCACCGAAAGGCCCGCCCCGTTCTGCAAACCCGAGTATAAGGATACCTTTCTGGTCAACAGCATCTTCCTGTGCGCCGACCAGCGCAGGCACGTGGCCGAGGGATACGGTTCGATGACGCCCTGCTTCCTGAGCGAGGTACCTGCGCTCTTCCGCAAAGGGGAACTTCCCATTGACGTGGCGCTGATCAATTGCTCGCTGCCCGACGAAAACGGCTACTGCAGTTATGGCATCGGGGGCGACATTTCCGTCGCAGCCGTGGAGTGCGCCCGCGTGGTAATCGCACAAGTCAACGAGGCCGTTCCTTATCTCTACGGAGGTTGCCTGATCCATGAGTCGAAGATTGCGGCGGCAGTCCGCTGCAACGTGCCCCCCATCGCGATGCAGTTCGGCGAGCCCACAGAGATCGAAAAGGCCATCGGCGCCAACGTGGCGGCCGAAGTCCCCGACGGGGCCTGCCTGCAGATCGGTGTGGGCGGCATCCCCAATGCGATTCTGAACGGCATCAAACACCACAAGCACCTCGGCCTGCACACCGAGGCGATGACCGACGGCGTGATCCGGCTCATGAAAGAAGGCGTGATCGACAATTCGCTGAAGAAAGTGCACCCGGGCGTCAGCATCGCCGCCCTGGCATTGGGCTCTAAGGAAATGTACGAATTCATCGACCACAACAAGACGATGGAATTCTACGACGTGGCCTACACCAACAATCCGTTCCTGATTGCCCAGAACCCGAAGGCCTGCGCCATCAACTCGGCGCTTGAAGTGGATTTGACAGGGCAGGTCTGCGCCGATTCCATCGGCCAGATGATCTTCTCGGGTGTGGGAGGCCAACACGACTTTATGTATGGCTGCTCGCTGTCGGAAGGCGGCAAGTGCTTCATCGCGCTGCCATCACGCACGGCGAAGGGCAAGGCCAAGATCGTCCCGACACTGACGCCGGGCGCCGGCGTGGTGACCACGCGCTTCCAGACGCAATACGTGGCCACGGAATGGGGCATCGCCTACCTGCGCGGGAAGAACCTCGCCCAGCGGGCCAGGGCCCTCATCGCCATCGCCCACCCCGACGACCGTGAAGAACTTGAAAAAGCGGCTTGCAAGCGCTTTGGCTACAGTTTTCTGCGCCTGAAGTAAAAATTGCTTTTTTGACGATTCTTTTTTGAATCTATTCCCTACATTTGCCGTATGAAAAAGACGATCACTTTCCTTTTTGCGATGGCTTTCGCCGCCATGACATTTGCGCAGACCCCGCAAGAGATCATTTCCCGCATGGAAGAGGAAATGAGCAAACACGAAAACGACGGCATTATCATGACGGTCGATGTGAAGATTCCCCTTTTTGGCACCATGTCCACCAAGACCTACGCCCTGGGGGAAAAGCTCCGTCTGGAAGCCACTATGATGGGCATCGACATCATTACCTGGAGCGACGAAACCACGGAGTGGGAATACAATTCCAAAAAGAACGAAGTCGAAATCAAGAAGTTTGATGCCGCAAAAGTTGCCGAAGAAAGCGGCGATGCCGAGATGTTCAGCGGAATTACCGACGATTACGACGTTACGATCAAGAAAGAAACCGAAGACGCCTGGTACATGGTCTGCAAGAAATCCAAGACCAGCACCGACAAGGACGCTCCCAAGTCGATGGACCTCGTCGTCGCCAAGGGCACCTATTATCCGAAGAGCTTGAGCGCCAAGATGTCGGGCGTGACGATGACCATGCGTGACATCTCCTTCGGCGTAACGGAGCGGCAGGTCACCTTCCATATCGAAGATTATCCGGGCATTACCGTCATTGACAAACGCTAAGAGTACTGACATGAACCCCATCCTGGAACAAGAAATCATCCAATTGATCATCCGGCTGGTAGCCGCGGCGCTGCTGGGTGCCGCCATCGGGTATGAGCGGGAATTCCGGGGCAAGGGCGCCGGGGTCCGCACACACATGCTGGTAGCCATGGGCGCCTGCCTCTTCATGCTGATTTCCAAATACGGTTTTTCCGATTCCGACAAGTTCGATGCTGCGCGCGTAGCCGCCGGCGTGGTGAGCGGCATCGGATTCCTTGGCGGCGGACTCATCATCAAGAGCAAGACGAACCTCATCACCGGTCTCACTACCGCGGCCGGCCTGTGGGTCACGGGTGCCATCGGCATGGGCGCGGGAAGCGGTATGGTGCTGATGGCTGTCATCTGCACCGCCTTCGTTCTCATTTGCATGGAAATTCTCAATGCCTGGAATTTCAAGCTGGGCTACCGTCCGGTGACTGTCGTTTTCTCATCGGAAGATGAAAAGGCCATCGCCGATACGATTGGCAAACTGGGCAAACAGGTTTCCCATTTCTTCCTTTCCAAGAAAGCGGAACGCTACCAGGTCGAAATCATGCTTCGCGTTCCGAAAAAAGAATCGGATCTCGATCTGGTCTCCCGGCTGACCGCTTTTACCGGCGTTCAGTTGGAGAGCCTGGAGTAATCCGCAAGCAGAGCATCGTCAGGTCGTCGCTAGGTTCGGCACCGGCCACATGGGCGGCCACGGCCCTGCTAAGGCGTTCCACGGTAGCTTGTGATGAGACAAAAGGCTCACTGCCAAGCACGTTCAGCATCCTTTCATTGCCGAACTGTTCGTGGGAATCATTCTCCGCTTCATTCAAGCCATCGGTATAGATGAACAAGACGTTGCCGCAAAGGTCCTCGATCCGCTGGCCTTCGTAAGCAAAGCCCGAAATGATTCCCACAGCCGTGTTTGCCTTGCAATCGATGAAAACAGGTGCCCCCGAACCTGAGATCATCACCGGGGCATTATGGCCGCAATTGCAATAATCCAGCGAGCCCGAGGCCAAATCAATGGCTCCGATGAACATCGTAATGAAAATCATCTGCTCGTTCTTCTCGGCAATGGTATCATTGATCCGGCTCGCAATCTCGGAGGGTGACATGCCTTGCCGGGCTACGATGCGGAACATGGCGAGGCTGACAGCCATGACCAGGCTCGCCGGCACGCCTTTACCGCTCACGTCGCCCACACAGAAATAAAGCTTCCCATCCTGAACAAAGAAATCGTAGAGGTCGCCTCCCACTTCCCTGGCCGGCGTCATCGAAGCAAACAAGTCCACGCCTACACCCAGATTGAAATCGTGTGGAACCATCCCCATCTGGATGTTGCGGGCGATCTGGAGTTCCCGTTCAATACGTTCCCGAGAGGAAGTAGACTCCGTCAGCTTCTGGATATGCAGCACCAAAGATGACTGCATGTGCTGGAACGAACGGTTCAACAGGCCGATTTCATCGTTATGCCCGACTGGCGGCAAGGGACGGTCGAAATTGCCCGAAGCGATATAGTCGGCCTCATCGGCCAGATGGCCCAGGGGTGCGAGCTGCCGACGGATCAGCCATACAAAAAGGAAAAACATCAGCAGCAGGGCTGCAAGAATCGAGAGAAGCAAGCTGCGCTGCAACGTCCTGTATCCGCCATAGATATCTTCTTCCGGACAGAAAAGGGCCATGCTCCATCCTGTAGTCGGAATGGAATGGAAAAAGATGGAATAATCTGCATCGCCCATCTTGAATTCACGCTTTCCCGACTCCATCCGCGACATGGCTTCTCCCAGTTCCTGGAGTTCCGGCAGCGACTGCTCCCGGGCATCGCTGAAGATGGTCTGATAGAACAGTTTTCCGGCATCGGGATGCACCAGATAAGTTCCCTTGTCTCCAACCAGGATACAAAATGCATGGGGGTACGGCTTGACATTGGCCAACTGCTCAGACAACCGCCGGATCGATAAATCGAGGGATACCGATCCTACGAAAACACCCTTGGGATCATACAACGGGTTGCAATACGAAACCATCATTTCCGTATTCATCGCCGGGTCGTCGGTATCGGAGTAATCGGTATAAGGTTCCGTCCAGCCTGCCATGCCCATCTGCTTGGGCTGCAGATACCAAATCTTATCAAAATAGCGGTATTCATCGTCCCCTTCCTGTTCCCATCCAATCGTGCCATCCTGTTTGCGCCAGGAAAAAATAGAATAATACTCTCCCTTTGTCGGGTAGTACCAGGGTTCGAACGACACTGAACAGCTGTTAATCAACGAATTGTATAGCACCGCCGCATTGGAGTATACAATCATCTCATCCGGGTGATCCAAGTCACGGGACACCGTCCATGCGAGGACACGGGTGGCCCGTTCGACATCATCGACAATGTCGTCGACACGGTGTACCGCATTGTCAAGTACCTGTACGGCATCCTTATCCACCTCCTGATGGATGCCGTAATTATACATTCTACCCAGATAAACGATCAATGCGAAAAAAAGCAGCGCTGAAGCCAGTACGATCCAGAAACTGAGCCGCGCGGAAAGAGAACGTCGCATAAACTATATCAGCAACCTTTGTTTGTCATTATGTCGAGCACCATCTCGTCGGTAATGCACATGGCATCGGCACCGATGGCGGTGAGATTGTGGATCGACCGATCGATATCGTCGTCCACGATACCCTCCTGAGAGGTCACGCATTTGCCTTCCATGGCCAGCAGTGCAGAAAGGATGGCGGTCGAAACGCCGGAGGTGAGTTTCAGCGAGCAGGACGGCTTCGCACCGTCGCAGATCATCCCGGTAAGGTTGGCCACCATGTTCTTCACAGCCGCACAGCAGCGCGCATAGTCGCCTCCCATCAGGTATACGATACCGACGCTGCTGCCCGTACTGGCCACCACGCAACCACACAGCGCAGAGAGCTTGCCCAACGACTGTTTGATGTAGATGGCCGTCAAGTGGCTGAGCATCAATGCACGAATCAATTCTTCTTCGGTGTTTTCGTTCTCTTCGGCATACACACACACCGGGTTGGTGGCGCAGATGCCCTGGTTGCCGCTGCCCGAATTGCTCATCACGGGAATCATGGCTCCACCCATGCGGGCGTCACAGGCCGCTGCCGTACGGGCGATCATATGAGAATATATGCTGTCGCCCAGAATGCCCTTGGCCAGCGGGCGGTCGATGCTCTTGCCCAGATTATGCCCGTAATTGCCCTTGAGGGCCTCGCGTGCGGCCTTCATGTTGTAGTCGCGGGTTTCCAGAATGAACCGGATTTCATCGAGCGGCGCGGTAGTGGCGTAATCGTAGACGAGTTTGAGATTCAAGGCGATGTCGTTGTCATCGGACGTGGCTGAACCGCCTGCGGGGACGACCTCTGCCAGCGTAGCGTCGTCCATCCGACCGTCGGCCACATGCACGAAACGCGTGTGACTGCCGGCAATGACGGCCGTAGCGCACTTCTTCCCTGCCGTTGCGACGATTTCAATGTACAGTTTCTCGGAGATGCCTTTCTTGAGCTGGATGCCGATGCGGTCTTCCGAAATGAAATGCTTGCCTTCTTCGAGCGATTTGGGCGTGAGGTCGCGCAGCACTTCCAGCTGATACTCGCTCTTGCCGATGAGGGCGCCCAGCGCGATGGCGATCGGCAGGCCGGTCATCCCCGTGCCGGGAATGCCCACGCCCATCGCGTTCTTCAGGATGTTCGCGCTCAGCAGCGCTTCGATCTTCTCGGGCCGGCAGCCCAGTTGCTCGGCGGCGCGCGCCGTGCACAGCGCCACTGCCATCGGCTCGGTACAGCCGATGGCCGGAACGACTTCCTTATGGATCAGCGCCAGGATGCGCTCTCTCGTGGTCTTGTCTATCATTTTATCTCCAAATTAGCGGGTCGTTGGTAATGACGCCGTCCGCCTCGCGCAGGCGCTTGACCGGCTTATTGAGGGTCCAGAGGCGCACCTCCTTGCCCAGGCTGTGCACCTTGCGGATGAACCGCTTCGACGTCAGGGGGTAATAGGTATTGAAGGAAGCTACGTAATTGTAGCGGTCGAACGAGAAACCGTGCAGCCGCACGTCGAAGCACAGCCCGAACGGCAGGCGGCAGAACATCAGTTTCTCCAGGCGGATTGTCGGATCGAGCGCATGCGCCTGTTCGAGAATCAGGTCGTTGAACGACTGGATGGCCGTCAGGTCGTGCATCCCCGCGGCTTCGACCTGCTGCAGCACGTCGGACACGATGCCGGGATACTGGTCGTCGCGTTTCAGTTTGATCTCCAGCAGCAGGCCGCAGCGGCAGTCGATCAGCCGCAGCACCTCTTCGAGCGTAGGGATGGTCTCCTCCGTGGGAATTCCGTCCGGTCCCACAATGTGGAACTGCCGGATCTCGTCGAACGTCATCTCCTCGATGCGGCCTTTCCCGTCGGTCGTCCGGTCGATGGTCTCGTCGTGGCAGACCACCACGACGCCGTCGAGGGTCTTGTGCACGTCGATTTCCACCATGTCCGCTCCGGCGGCAATCCCCTGCTCGATGCAGGAGAGCGTGTTTTCATTTCCCAGCTGCGCCCCACCGCGGTGCGCCGTGACGGTCTGGGCGCCCAGGCCCGCCGCCAAACAGATCAGCAATGCCGAAAGAATCAATCGTTTCATCTCGTTATTCAATCATGGCGCCCGGATTCAGCAAGCGGGCGACTGCGTGTTCAATGCGGTTAAAAGCCGCCCCTACGATGATGCCGGGGCAGCCCACGTTCAGTCGGATGAAGCCCTCGCCGCCGGTGCCGTACG
>LUZC01000046.1 GCA_001603505.1 Bacteroidales bacterium Bact_11
CAATCTAAGGCCTCGTAACTAATGTTAAACCGTCCAACTTTTGGGGGTCACATCAGTGCGGCCCTTTTTTCTTTTCTTTAATTCAGGAGTTCGATCGAAGGATCGAGCTCCTTTTTCAATTTCGGGACGTCGATCTCGAAATAGTGATAGGCGTACAGGTACTTCGGCTTGATGAGATTGGCCGCCTTCACGAATTCCTCGTCGGTCATCGTGTAGGGCAGGTTCTTCGGCAGGAACGCCAGGTCGATCTTCGGCAGGTCCTGCATCTCGGGAATCGGCTCGGTGTCGCCGGCCAGATAGACCTTGAAGCCCCCGAAATCGAGCACGTAGCCGTTGCCCACCCCGCGGGGATGGAACAACTGGCCGGAAGGGTTCCGGCGGTTCACGTTGTACGATTCCACGGCTGCGATTTCGATGCCTTCCCAGGTGCAGATCTCGTCGTTGCCCAGCACCGTGTAGCGGTCGTCCACCCTGCCCACGTTCTGGCTCACGATATACGTCGTCTCTGGCGTCTCGATTTCTGAAAACGCCTTCTCGTCGTAGTGGTCGTAATGGTTGTGGGTGATCAGGATGAGGTCGGCCGGCGGATTGCCGGCATAGTCATGGACCTCGCTGTACGGATCCACGTAGATCTTCTTGCCCTGTATCTCCAACAGGACGGAGGCGTGTCCGAATACCTCGACCCGGAGCTCGCCCATCGGCGTTTGGAATGCTTTCATGTTTACAAAGGTAATAAAAAAACAGCCGCCCCCGAAGGAGCGGCTGTCGAAAAATCCAAACTGCAGAATCAATAACCAGGGTTCTGCTGAATGTTCGGGTTGGTGTTGATCTCGTCCTGGCAGATCGGGAGGATGCAGCGGAAGAACGTCCGGTCGATGGTCGTCTCGCGGTAGGTGGTGGTGGTACCGAAGCCCCACGCATCATCCTCGAACTTCACCTTGCGGTTCTGGCGCATCTCTTCGAAGAAGAGCTTGCCTTCGCCCAGGAGTTCGCGGCGATACTCGTTGAAGATGGCGTCGACCGTCACGTTGGCTGCCGTCCAGGGCGTGTAGTTCGGGTTGCGCTGGGCAATCGCGTTGAGCAGTTCGGCCGCCTTGGCCTTGTTGCTGCTCTGGCAATATGCCTCCGCTGCGAGCAGATAGATCTCGGAGAGACGGATCACCTTGACATTGACCGCCGTGGAAGTGGACTTGCCGTCGCCGGCGAGGCTCGGGCTGCCGCTGTACTTGTAGCAGCACACTGGCCAGCTGCTGCGGGCCTCTTCGCCGTGCATGTGGTCGTAGTCCATCACGCCCCAGCGGACGTCGGCGTTGTCCATGATCGAGTGCCAGTATTCGCTGGCGCTGAAGCAGCCGTAAGCTGACGAGTTGCCGTGGTTCTTGCGACGGAACAGGATGCCGTAGGAGCTGCCGCCGAGGTCACCTTCGCTCGGGTAGATGCCCAGTTCGAAGATGGACTCGGAGCCGTTCTGCTTCGTCCAGGAAGCCACCCACTCGGACGGTTTGTACAGGCTGTACACACCGCTGTCGATGACGTTGGCGAAGGCCGTGGCCGCTGCAGAATAGTTGTCCATGTACATATAAACCTTGCCGAGGATGGCCTGGTTCGCATAGTAGTTGATGTATCCGACAACCTTTTTCTTCGCGAGCAGCGGAGCGGCGGCGTTCAGGTCGGCGAGGATCTGCGTATAGACCTCCTCCACCGTGTTGCGCTGCAGCTGGGCACCGGCGTCGACCGGCTCGGTGACGATGGCGATGCCGGCGGCGCCCTTGTTCATGTTGTAGGGCTGGCCGTACACACGCACCAGGTCGAAGTGCATCAGGGCGCGGGCGGTGTAGGCCTGGCCGAGGATGTTGTCGAGTCCGGAGGTCGAGTTGCCGTTGTCCCGCATCGCCTCGATGTTCTTGATGATGTTGTTGGCCTGGAGCAGGTTGTTGTAGATCTGCGACCAGATGCCGGAATAGGTGTTCGAGGTCTGCGTATGCGCGAAGTAGTACATGTTGGAGCCCGTGTAGCCGGCGGTGTAGATGGTGAAGTCACCACCCCTGGCGTCGCCGAAGAGCATGAAGTTCTGGCCGTAGTAGCTCGAGGAAGTCATCTTGCGCATCAGGCCGTTGATCATGACCTGGGCGTCGGCCTCGCTGGTGATGCAGGTCGAGGAGTCAGCCTGGTTGCTCGGAGCGATATCCAGGAAACCTTCACAGGAAACGAAGGTCAGCGCGCAGAAAAACGAAAGGATGATTGCTATCTTTTTCATGGTTGTTTCCTCCTGAAATTAGAATGAGAATTCAAGACCGAAGGTGTAGGTCTTTCCGATCGGGGTTTCCCAGCCGCGGGTACCATACTGGTTGACTTCGGGATCCGCTTCCTTATACTTGGCAAACGTCAGGAGATTGGCGCCGGTGAAGTACACGCGTACGTTGTTGACGGAAATCTTCTTCGTCAGGGCTGTCGGGAAGGTATAGGAGAGGGTGACGTTCTTCAGACGGATGAACGAGGCGTCGTGCAGGTGGCGGGAGCTTCGCTGCATGGCGTCTTCAAGGTCGGTACCGCGGAGTTTCGGCTCCGTACCGGCCGTGTTGTACTCGGTCCACATGTTCTGGAAATACTCCTGGGCACGGATACGGTTCCAGTAGTAACCGTCGTCCGCCACATCACGCCAGGCACCGTTGGCGAGCTGACCGCCAATCTTGTAGTTGAAGTTCAGCGCCAGGCTCAGACCCTTCCAGGCCACGTCGGTATTGATACCGCCATACACGAACGGGTTGGCGTCGCCGATGATCACTTCGTCGGCATCGGTCAGGTCGTACACGACGTTGCGACCGTTGAGCTCGATGTCCTTGTTGTCGTTGTTGGAATACCAGAGGTTCGCACCGGTCGAGGCTTCGACGCCGGCCCACTCGCGGCCCCAGAAGGCCAGCGTGGACTCACCCTCGCGATAGATGAACTTCGCGCGGTCGTCGTCGCCCGTCGGATCCCACCAGATGATGTCCTGGCCGCCGTAGAGTTCGGTGACCTTCGACTTCAGGAAGGAACCGTTGACGCCGGCGCTCCAACGGAAGTTGGAGTTCTTGATGATGTCGCCGGCGAGTTCGAACTCGATGCCGTGGTTGTTGATGGAACCCACGTTCTGCAGCGTGGAGCTGAAGCCCGTAATGTAGGAGATGGGCACATCCTGCAGCAGGTCTTTGGAGTCACGGTTGAAGTATTCGAGCGTACCGGTGAGACGGTTGTCGAAGAAGCCGAATTCCAAAGCGAAGTTGGAGGTGTAGCTGGTCTCCCAGGAGAGGTTGGCGTCGGCCGCGTTGATCAGGCCGCCGCCCGGGTTTTCCATATACTTGTAGCCGTAGCCGGCGAGCGAACGCCATCCGTAGTTGCTGGAAGGCAGCGTACCGTTGACACCGTAGGAAGCACGGAGACGGAGGTTGCTCACGATATCCTGGCCCTGCATGAACGGCTCGTTGCTGATGCGCCACGAACCGGCCACCGACCAGAAGTTACCCCAGCGGGAAGCAGCACCCAGGCGGGAGCTGCCGTCACGACGGAAACTGGCCGACACATAGTACTTGTTGTCGTAGTTGTATTCGGCGCGGGAGAGGATGGACATCATCGAGTTGCCCCAATAGTAGGAGTTGGCGTCGAGGGTACCGGCAGTAGCCACCGTGTGGAGGGCGCTGACCGGAAGGTCCTTACCCGTGGAACGCATGAACTCGGTGTAGTTCTTCTCGGCCTCGAAACCGACGAGGGCGGAAACATTGTGTTTGCCGAATTCCTTGTTGAAGTTGAGCGTGGACGAAGACACGAGCTTCTGGTAGTCGGTCATCATCTCGGTCACGGAACCGTTGGTCGAAGTGCCGTTGAAGTGCTCGGCGCTGTACCAGATGTGGTCGCGGACGCGCGTGTCGTCGTAGGAGAACACGGTGCGGAAATTCAGGAAATCGGTGAACTTGATGGTCGCCGTTTCGCTGACCGAGACCTTGAGGGTACGAGAGTTGTTCTCCCACAGGTCGTTGTAGTACAACTGGTTCTGTGCGAGGGATGCGTAACGCGCCGTCCACGGGTCACCCGTCTTGTAGTCATCGGGCCAGTAGAGCGGCCACAACAGGTTGCGGGTCTGCATGAAGTAGTTGGCACCCGTGCTGCGGGTATCGTTGTAACCCGACTTGTTGGTGTTGGCCAGGCTCACGTTGGTGGCCAGCTGGAAGAAGCGGCCCACTTTCTGGTCGAGGTTGATGCGGCCGCTGATACGGTCGAAGCCGTTCACGTAGACGCGGCCCTGATCCTTCGTATAGGCAAAGGAAGTATAGTAGTTGCTGTTCTGCGTACCGCCGCTGACGCTCAGGTCATAGGTCTGGTACACGGCCGTGCGGAAATAGGCGTCGTCCCAGTCGAAGAAGACCACGTTGCCGTTGGCATCGGTACGGGAGAGCTTGCCGTCGGTCTTGGCTGTGATCTTGATGTGGCCGTAACGCTCGGTGTCGTCTTTGGTCAGATCATAACCGAACTGGTTCCACTTGCTGTTCAACTGGCCCAGGGCATAGCTGCTGGCATACTCCTGCGTGCGGCCGCCCGAGATGCGGTAGTCCCAGAAGATCTGGTACAACATATCGACGTTGTCCTGTGCGGAAGCCGTCTCGAAGTTGTCGTAGGCCCAGGTAGGCGTGATACCGACAGAGGCGCGGAAGGTCACGGTCGGCTTGCCTTCGCGGCCGCGCTTGGTGTTGATCAGAATCACACCGTTGGCTGCGCGGGAACCGTACAGGGCGGAAGCCGCGGCGTCTTTCAGCACCGTGATGGATTCGATATCGTTCGCGTTCAAGGTAGCCATCACGTTGTTGGACGTGTAGATGTAGTCGCCCATCTGGCCGGAGTCACCCGACACCGTCGGCACACCGTCGATGACGTAGAGCGGCTCGTTGGATGCGTTCATGGAACCTATACCGCGAATGCGGATGGCGGATGACGAACCCACCTGGCCGGAAGTCTGGGTCACCTGCATGCCCGCGACCTTGCCGTTGAGCGCCTGCTCAAAGGAAACGGTCGGGACATCCTTGATGGCTTCCTGCTTCACCACGGAAGCGGCACCCGTATAGGTGCCTTTCTTGGCAGTACCATAGGCCACCACGATGGTCTCTTCCAGCGACTCTGCGTTGGGCGAGAGGGCTGCGTCGATGACGGCCCTGCCGCTGACCACCACCTCCAGGTCGTTGAAACCGATGGAGGAGAAGACCAGGACTGCGTTCGCCGGCACGTTGTCGAGCACATACGCACCGTTCTCATTCGACGCGACGCCCGTCATCGTACCCTTCACCACAACGCTGGCAAAGGGAATGGGCGACCCGTCCTGCGAAGACGTCACCTTACCGGTGACTCTGCTTTGCGCCAAGAGGGAGCTGCATGACAGCACCATCAGCGCAACGATCAATACTTTCTTCATAAGCAGTTAGGTTAAAAAATATGTGGAATTTTTCCGAATTTCTTGTTATTCTACAAATTTATACAAAAAAATCCGTAAAACACCAAAGATGCCTTACGGATAATCCGAATTTTTTGAAAAAATGTTGATTTTTTCAGGAATCGTGACCAGCCTTGCGGGCGGCTCGGGCGGCCTGCCGCTCGGCACGACGAGCGGCACGCGCGGCTTTTCGCGCCTCTCGGCGCGCCTGGCGTTCGGCTTTGCGGAGGGCCCGTTTTTCGGCCCGGGAAAGCTCTTTCGACTGGACAACGGTTTCCGGGGAGGCCGGAACAGCCGCTAGGGCGACCGTGTCGCGGGAACGGATGACCTCCCGGCCGGTCGGGACGACCTGGACGCTGTCGATGGCCTCGAACGTCACGACAGGCGTCGCGAGGGAGTCGAGATGCCCGGTCGGGCCGGGTATGACGGCAGTCGTATCGGGTGTCACGGTCGTCTTCTCGGGCAAGACAACGGTCGTGTCGGGCATGGGCGCGACGTTATCCCCGACCTGATCGGGGATCTCCGCCGCCACGGCGGCCAGCGAATCCTGCTGAGCCTGTTTGCGTTCACGCGCCTGGCGTTTCTCCTCTTCACGCCGCGTGAAGAGATCGATCATGTAGTTGTCGAAGAATTTATTGGTCTCCTTGTAGATCGGAGGGCGCGCATTCGCGTACTTGCTGCGTTCTGAAGAACGCAGGGTGCGCGAAGTCACCACCTCACGGTTCTCCGGCCGTTCGTCGCCGCGCCAGTTGAAATCCTTGAGGCGCTGCTTCTCCTCTACCAGTTCGCCGATGGGATACACGTCGCTCTGGATGGATTCTACATAGAACAGCCTCGACGCACTGCCGTCTTTGATCGCTGCGGTCAACGATTTCGATTCCTTGACATTGATGGTTGTAAGCACCTGCTCGTCGGCCATGTAGAAAATGGCTGACACGCCTCCCAGGGCATCGAAGCGGTAGAGTTTGTTGTCGCGGAACCAGCCCTGCATTTCCGTACATTTGATCTGGTCGAAATGAATACTGTCCTGCTGGGATATGAGCCAGGCGTTGGTGACCATCGACCCGCGCTCCAGGGCACCATCCAGCATCAGCAGGGACATTTCGTCGGACGAGAGCTGGTTGCGCACCTCGTTCCAGAGCACCGGCGACCCGAAAAGCCGGGCTATCGAATCAAGTTCCGTAAACACCACCGAATCACATTTTGCCTGGAGGTCATTGCGGAACATCTTCACGTTGTGCCAGGCATGGATATATCGCACCGGCGTTGTGTCGCGCGGCACCAGGGCGGCCGCTGTGGAGTCCTGGAGTGCCGCCGTGCTGTCGACCGGCGGCATCGTTACCACCCGGATCAGCGAATCAACGATTTCGCGCGAGGCGCGCACCGAATCGACCGCAGCCAGCGTCGAATCGATCGCCCCGATCCGCACCAGCGAATCGAGACAGGACAGTGCGGCCAGGGAATCGGCGGTCGCCTGCTTTGCCTTCTCCACCCATTCGGGCGGAAGCTTACCCACTTCGCGCAGCTTCTTGATGCGCTCCGCCTCCCGCGCCGCGGCCTCTTCCGTACGCTTCTTGCCCAGTGCATCGTAATGGATGTCGCTACGCCGTTTCTCCGCCTCCTTGACCTCCGCATCGGGAATGTCACAACGGGGCACGGCATACACATAGAACGTATCGGCCCGGGCGTAAAGCGTATCGATCTGGTGATTCTCGTTCTCTCCGAAATAGATGATGGCCGGATCTTCGGTCAGCAACCCGCGCTCGGAGAGTGAGTCGGTGGCAGGAATGTATTGCAGATGGTCACCCAGGTAAGCGCATTTGTTGGCGGTATCGAGCACCTGTGCATTGTTGTACAGGTCCACCGCTCCGTCGGCCTGCCGGTAGTACACTTCATCAGCCCACGCGTCATACGACGGGTCAAACATCACGACATGGTCGGCAAAATGCACAAGCTGCTGTTTCCGGTCGTACCATCCGCCGTCGGCCCGCAGGAATCCGTTGTCGCGCCACACCTGGGTATTGCGCCCGAAATGAGCGCGTTCCTCGTCCGACAGATAACGCAGGGTCTGCGTTTTCATCTCGATGGAGTCCATGTAGATTTCCACGCGCTCCTCAAAGGTGAACAGACCCTCCTTTCCGTCATAGGTACCCTTGCGGCTTTCAATCACATTGCCGTCCTTGTCTTTCAGAGCGCCGCCCATATTGAACACGGCTACGCTGTCCTTGGTGTTGTAGGTGAGCTGGTCGGTGCGAAGGGTGTTGCCGTCTTTGTCGATCAGCTCCACCAAGGTGCCCGAGAACTGGGCGCGGCTGTCGTCGATCCAGTAGAACATCTTCTCACTCTTGAGGAAGGTGTTGTTCTGGATCACCTGCACATTGCCGTAAGCTTCGATGAAGCGCGAATCCACATTCCATGAAGCGGAATCACACAGAAGATACGTGTCGTTGTGGAGGAACCGGGCGTGGCCCTGGACCAGACGGTAGTGCATGCCATAATGCTCATACTGCTCTGCACGTTCAGCCTGGACGAGCCGGAACACGTTGTCTTCGGGGACTTTCTGCCCCTGAAGCAACGCAGAGGCTGCCAGCAGCAAGAGGGCACTCAGATACCGTCGGTTGCGGCCCATAAATTATTTGACCCAGCCTTTGCGCTGGAAGTCGCAACCCTGGAACATCGGGTCGATGACGATGTAGGTCGTCTTCTGCTTTTCTTCCACGAACTTGTCGATGGCAGCCATCGCGTTCTTGTTGTTGACCTCATCGAGCAGCGAGTTGTAATCTTCCTCGAAGTTGGCCGTATGGGCCGGAATCACTTTTTCGAGGTAGAGGATCTTGTAGATGGTGTTGCCGTTGCGGCCTTCGTTGTCGAGCGACTCGAAGGGCTGCGACACGTCGCCCTCCTTCATATAGCGGAGCACCTGGTAGTCGGCAGGCTTAAGCTGGTCTTTCTCGAAATACGATGACCCGCTGTACTCGTCGGCCATCAGGCCGCCGCTGGTGGCGCTGTGTCTCTCTTCGGAGAAAGAGCGGGCCGCATCGGCAAACGACATGCTGTCGACTACGATGAGGTTCCGGATACTGTCGAGCTTTTGGAAAGCCTTTTCCCGGTCGGCAGAGGTATATTGCGGCTTGATGAGGATGTGGCGGGCATTGAACATGTCGCCTTCACGCTCGATGAGCTGGATGATATGGAAACCGTCGGGTGTCTCAACCACCTGGGACACCTGCCCCACCTTGAGCGACATGGCGGCATCGGAGAAAGCCGGCCAGAAAATCGACTTGGAAGCCATACCGAGTTCGCCACCCTTGCTCATGCTGCCCGGATCCTGCGAATAGAGGCGGGCCAGCGTGGAGAATTTTTCGCCGTTCACCACTCGCTCTCTCAAGCTGATGAGTTGTTCCTTGACGGCCAGTTCAGCCGCTTCACGGTCGGGATACAGGCCGATCTGGCGGATGCGGTACTTGGTACTGATCTGCGGAAGGTCTTCAGGGGCCGTTTCCTCGCAGTATTTCTTCACATCCCGAGGGGTGACTTTCGGAACATTGCTCATCACGTTGCGCTGCATCTCCTGGATCAGCGACTGGTCGCTGAGCGCGTCGCGCCACTCCTGGCGAAGCTTGTAGATCGGCTTGCCGAAATACGCTTCCGTTTTCTGTTCGCCGCCCAGCGTGGTCATCACCTCGTTGATGCGCTGGTCGAGCATCGCCGAAACCTGCGCATCGTTGACCACCAGCGAGTCGAGCCGGGCCTGCGTCAGGAACAGTTTCGACGACAGGAAGTTCTCGAGAATCTCGCAACGGGCGCTTTGATCGACCGTCGCGCCACGGGCGCGCATCATCTGCGCTTCCGCTTCAATATCCGAGAGCATCACCACGTCGTTTCCCACCAGCGCCACGGTCTGGTCGACCACCCCTTCATAGCGCTGGGCCCGGGCGGGAAGCACCGCCAGCGCCAGCAACGCAATCGCAGTCAGTATGTTTTTCATCTTTTTCGAATTATCATGAAACACGCTTTTCAGCAAGTCTCGCGCCAAACGCTACCGCGTAGAATAGTTGGGCGCCTCGCGCGTGATGGTCACGTCGTGCGGATGGCTTTCCACCATGCCGGCTGCCGTGATTTTCACGAAACGGGCTTCGCGGAGTGCGGCAAGGTCTTTTGCGCCGCAGTAGCCCATACCGGCACGCAAGCCTCCCACCAACTGGTAGATCACCTCGGCGAGGGTACCCTTGTATGGCACCTGCGCCACGATGCCTTCCGGAACAAGCTTCTTGATATCCTCTTCCATGTCCTGGAAATAGCGGTCTTTCGAGCCTTTCTGCATGGCTTCGAGCGAACCCATGCCGCGATATGACTTGAATTTACGGCCATTGAGGATGATGGCTTCGCCCGGGGCCTCTTCCACGCCGGCGAACAGCGAGCCCGCCATGATGGTGCTCGCGCCAGCCGCCAGCGCCTTGACGATGTCGCCCGAATAGCGGATGCCGCCGTCGGCAATCACCGGAATACCGGTACCTTGCAGGGCCGCACTCGTCTCCATGACCGCCGTGAGCTGCGGCACGCCGATGCCCGCGATGATGCGCGTGGTGCAGATGGAGCCGGGGCCGATACCCACTTTCACGGCATCCACGCCACAATCCTTGAGGGCAAAAGCGGCCTCCGCCGTAGCAATGTTGCCGGCCACGATCTGCAGGTCGGGGAACGCTTCCCGGATGCGGCGGATGGTTTTCAGGACGCCCATCGAATGACCGTGGGCCGTATCGATCACCACGGCGTCGGTATGCACGCTGACCAGCCGTTCCACATCTTCGAGGCTGTGGGAATTCACGCCCACGGCGGCGGCTACGCGCAGCCGGCCGAGGCTGTCCTTGCTGGCCTTCGGATTGTCTTTGATCTTGGTGATGTCGCGGTAGGTGATCAGGCCTGCGAGCCGGCCGTCGGCATCGACCACGGGCAACTTCTCGATGCGGTGCTTGCGCAGCACTTCCGTGGCTTCCGGCAGCGTGGTGGAAATCCCCACGGTGA
Organism: Bacteroidales bacterium Bact_11; assembly: GCA_001603505.1. GTDB lineage: Bacteria > Bacteroidota > Bacteroidia > Bacteroidales > UBA932 > Cacconaster. The sequence goes on from LUZC01000046.1 coordinate 10,481, forward strand.
TCAGGTTCTCACTCGTCATCACCTCCTTGATGGGCTTGGCGGGGTTGTCCTGGAAGCGCAGGTCGCGGTTGGTGACGATGCCGATCAGGCGGCGCTGGAGATCGACCACAGGGATACCGCCGATGTGGTATTGTGCCATGAGCCGGAGTGCGTCGCCCACGCAGGCATCTACGTCGATCGTAATCGGGTCGTAGATCATGCCGTTTTCGGCGCGTTTCACCTTGCGCACCTGCTCCATCTGGTCTTCGATCGGCATGTTCTTGTGGATCACGCCAATGCCGCCCTCTCGGGCGATGGCGATGGCCAGGTTGGCATCGGTCACCGTGTCCATGGCCGCCGAGACGATCGGCACCTGAATCGGGATTTCGCGGGTGAAGCGGGTCGCGATGTCGACCTCGCGGGGGAGCACTTCGGAACGGGCGGGAATGAGCAGTACGTCGTCGTACGTCAAACCTTCCATAGCAATCTTCTCGGAATTCATAGCGCGCAACATAGGTATATTTTGGCAAATATACGAATTCCACCGCGAAATCTCGCAGAAAAGTTTACCGGTCAACGGCCGAGAGCATCTGCCGGACGGCCTCTTCCAACTGTTTGTCCTGTCCCGCCAGGCGTGCCGCCGGGTCGTTGTCGACGCGTACGTCCGGTTCGATCTGGTGGTTCTCCATGTAATATTGCTTGTCGGGAATCCAGCCGCCCACCTGCGGAATGCCGAACACCATCTGCGGATGAATGAGCGTTTCCCACCACACGGCGGTCATCGTACCAGGCACGGGCATACCGATGAGTTTGCCCAGATTCAGGGCCTTGTAGGCATAGGGGAAACCGCAGGCATCCGAGTAGCAGTCCTCATCCACGAGCACGCAGGAAGACTTGGTCCACTTGCTGTAAGGCTCTGTGCCGATGTATTCTCCGCGCGGACGCCACTCCACATAAGCCTTGCCTCCCAGGAAGGTGACCAAATCGTCGTGCAGCCAGCCGCCGCCGTTGTGACGGATGTCCACGATCAGCGCGTCGCAGTTGCGGTACTTGCCCAGTGCCTTGGAATAGACCTCGCGGAAGGAAGGAGAATCCATGCCCTCCACGTGCACATAGCCGATGCGGCCGCCGGAGAGGCGCTCCACCATCTCCTCGCGCTGGCGCACCCAGCGCCTGTAGAGCAGATCCGATTCGTTGGCCACGGGTTTCACGACCAGGTCTTCCTCCTTGCCGGAAGGACCGCCCTTGCGCACCGTCACCACGATTTTCTTGCCGGCTTTGCCCGCAAGCAGCGGGAACCAATTATCGCCGGGCCTGATGGCCTGGCCGTCGATGGCCGCGACCACGTCGCCCGCCTTGATCTCACTGTCGGCGAGGTTCAGCACACCGCCGGGCAGCACCTCGGCGATGCGCAGGCCTTCACCGCTGTAGCCCAGGTCGTAGAGAACGCCGAGCCGGCCGAGCGTCTCGCCGCCCTGCGGGCGGTAGCGAGCGCCGGTGTGCGATCCGTTCAGTTCGCCCAGCATCTCGGAGAGCATCTCCTGGAAGTCAAAATAGTTGTCGATATAGGGCAGAAACTGTGCGTAATTCTCTCGGTAATAGTCCCAGTCGGCACCGTGCAGGTCCGGGTCGTAGAATTTTTCCTTAACCTGCTTCCAGATGTGCGAAAACATATATTCCCGCTCGGCCTTGGGCTTGAATTCGAAATCGCCCGAGAAACCGATCTGATCGGTCTTTCCACTCGCCAGCGACACTTTCGTGATGCCGCGGCCCGAGAACATGTAGATCTCGCTGCCGTCGGACGACGGGGTAATGCGGCCCGAGACACCGCGGGCCAGCACCTTCACGCTGCCCTCGCGCAGGTCCTTTTCGCAGAGGCCCTGTCCGCTTTCGAGCGGCGTCACGTAGTAGAGCTTGCGACCGTCTTTCGACAGATAGTGGTCGCCGTATGCGGCTGATGCGCTTGTCAGGCGACGGATGCGGTTCTCGCGTCCGTCCAGCAGCAGTTCCAGCTTCTTGGGCTTCTCCTGCGCCAGCGAATCTTTCTTCTCCTCTTTCGCCAGCTGCTTCTCGCTCTTGCCGCTCAAGAGTTTTTCAATCTCTTCGTCTTCCTTGTCCTGCAGGAATCGGGTCATTTCCTTGCCGTCGAAGAACATGATGTAGATATCGTCCTCAGAACCCCAGCTGCCATGGCTGCGGTAACCGTATTTGTCGGACTCCCAGGTCATGGCCTTGCCGCCCAGGGCCCAGCGGAAGCCGCCGTCGGAATAGCCGCTACAGGTCAGGTCGGTGACTTTTCCGGAGCTCACCTCGATGAGGGCCACGTCGGCATTGTTCCAACCGCCATTGGCTTCGTACAGGCTCAGAAGATACTCGCTGTCAGGGCTCCAGGCGAAAGACTGGTCGCCATCGCTGTAGGAATAGTTCGCGCCCTTGAGCAGCGATTTGACCTTTCCGCCCTTCGTGGGCTTGACCACGAGTTCCGTGCGGTCGCGAAGAAAAGCCACCCATTTGCCGTCGGGCGAAACGACCGGCTGGAAACTGGTCTCGCCCGGCTCGGAGAAGAGTTCCTCCTTCGTGTTGACGGCATAGGTGAAGAGTTTGTCGTTCTTGCCGGTCAGGACGGTGCGCCAGACACCCCAGCAACCGTTCCTCTCGGCGGCGTAGTAAAGTTCTTTTCCGTCTTTCGAGAAGCTCACGCCACGCTCCTGCTCCGGCGTGTTGGTGATGCGGCGGGTGGTCTTGTATTCGGTGGATGTCACGAAGACGTCGCCCCGGATCACCACGGCGATTTCCTTTCCTTCGGGCGAAACAGCCATGGCCGTGGCGCCCCCCGTATAGTTCATCTTCACCACATCCCGCTCATTTTCATCGCGCATGATCGTTATTTCCACCTTGCTGGGCTGGCCGCCCTCCTTGAGGGTATAGATGTCGCCGTTCTGCGAGAAGGCCAGCGTGCCGTCCTTGGCCACGGAAATATAACGTACAGGATCTTTTTCGTACTGCGTCAGCTGCGTGGATTTGGCAGGGTCGGAAAGGCGGCTGCGGCGCAGGTTGATGGTCTTGCCGCCCTGTTCGCTCAGATAGTAGAAGGTGTCGCCGTCGGCCGCGAAAACAGGCTGGCGGTCCTCGCCGTTGTACGATGTCAGCTTCGTGAAGGTGCCGTCTTTCCAGAGCCAGATATCGCGCGTGACAGAGGAGGTGTGGTGCTTGCGGAACGGATCTTCGTACCCTTTGTAATCTTCATAGAGAACAGCGCCGTCGGGGCGGACATTCATCTCCGACATCGTTGTGGAAGTGAGCAGCGCCGGACGGCCGCCCTCCGTACCCACGGCCCAGACCTGGGGATTGCCCGGGAAGCCGTCGTAAGTCACATCCTGCTGCAGGTTCGCCGTGAAAGCGATGCGTCCGTCGGGCAGCACGGCTTTCGGCGTTTCATTGCCGGGATAGTCGGTAATCCGCTTGGGCGTGCCCCCCTGCATGGAAGTCAGGTAGATGTCTTTGCTTCCCTCCCGATAGGAGCTGAAGAAGAGCTGTTTGCTGTCGGGTGTCCACACGGGGTCGGACTCATAGGCAGGATTGGTGGTCAGCTGACGGGCTTCGCCGCCCTGCACGGGTACGACATAAATGTCACCCTTGTACGAGAATGCGATTTGTGTTCCGTCGGGAGAGATGGCGTTCTTGCGCAGCCAGCGCGGCGTCTCCTGCGCCATCGCCGTCAAAGAGGCGAACGCAACGAGAAGCATCAGGGTAAAATATCGTTTCATGAGTTCAATGGATTTATCTTGCATTGCGGAGGTAAAGGTACAAAAATAGACCGAATTAATTGCGCCGCAACGAAGGGGCGGCGGGAGTTGTCGTTTTTTTGTATTTTTGTCAAAAATACCCGCAGCTATGATTTCCTTTACCTGTGATTATTCCGAGGGTGCGCATCCGAAGATTCTGGAGCGGCTCGCTGCAACGAATTACGAACAGCTTCCAGGCTACGGCGTGGATCATTATTGCGAGAGCGCAAAAGCGAAGATCCGCGCGGCCTGCCAGGCGCCAGAAGCGGAGGTGTTCTTCCTGGTGGGCGGTACGCAGACCAATTCGACCGTGATTGCGGCCATGCTGCGCGACTATGAAGGAGTGGTCTCGGCTGAAACCGGCCACATCGGCGTCCACGAAGCCGGTGCCGTGGAATACACGGGGCACAAAGTGCTCACGATTCCGGGGCATCAGGGCAAGATCGATCCCGCCGAACTGCGGGCTTATCTGGTTGCGGCGACCACTGATCCGAACTACGAGCACATGGTCTTCCCCGGAATGGTGTATATCTCCTTCCCGTCCGAATACGGAACCCTTTACACGCGCGCTGAACTGGAGGAAATCCAGGCCATTGCGGCGGAGTTCTCGCTGCCGCTGTTCATCGACGGGGCACGGCTGGGCTACGGCTTGGCCAGCCCGGCGTGTGAAGTCTCGCTTCCCGAACTGGCACGGCTCTGCGACGTGTTCTATATCGGCGGCACGAAGGTAGGTTGCTTCTGCGGCGAGGCCGTGGTGTTTCCGCGCGGCAATGCGCCGAAACATTTCTATACCATCACCAAACAGCACGGGGCCATGATGGCCAAGGGACGCCTGCTGGGCATCCAGTTCGACACGCTGTTTACCGACGGGCTCTATTTCGAGATCAGCCGCCACGCCATCGACATGGCCCTGCGGCTCAAAGATCTGCTGAAGGAGAAAGGATGCACGTTCTTCCTCGATTCACCGACGAACCAGCAGTTCATCGTGCTCGAGAACAGCCGGCTCGAGGAGTTTGGTAAGCACGTCGCCTACGATCCCTGGGACCGCGTCGACGACTCCCACACCGCCATCCGCCTGGCCACCAGCTGGGCCACCCCGCCGGAGCATCTCGAGGAGCTCCGCCGTTGGCTATAGCATATAGCGCAGGCCGACGAGGAATTGCGTACCGATCGAGGCGTGGCGGAGGTATCCGGTAAGCTGGAGCGTGTGGTCGCGGCCGGCAGCCTGGAAGACAATATCCTGAGAAAGACGCACCTTGAAACCGTGCATCCACGACAGGGATGCCGGTGATTGTTCATCGACGTAGCTGACGCCGTCGTAAAGCACTGACAGCATGGTAGCCTGCCTGCCCAGATATTCCGCCTTGTAGGAGAATCCCGCCATCAGACGGTCGGTCATCCAGCCGTCGGAACGCGTATAGGAAACCAAGGCCCATGCCCGGTCGGCGAAAGGCCGTTCCACGCGAGCCGTCAGTGCGTAATGGCTGTCTAGCGTGTTCCGGCTCGAAATGATAAAGAGCCGCTCCCAATCCTGCCCGTAGATGCCCTCCAGCGTCAGCCGCAGTCCCAGCGGGAGTCGCGTGTCAACCGCCGCCAGACTCTTCCACGTAGAAGGCTGGCCGTGCCGCCCATACACCGCTGTTCCGGCGCGCAGCACCACGGATCCGGTTCCCGTCACATCGTAGCAGATGCTGATACGAGGCGAGAACGTGAACGGAAACGCGAAACGCACGCCCGCCAGCAACGTGATCCGCTGCCCGAGGCGAGCCGCATCCTGCAGATAAAAATCGAACCGGTTCGCCGTAGAATCGGCCGGAAGGAAGTTCTGATGCGCAAACTGCACACCCGCAAGCAAGCGCTGGCTGCCCGCCGAAAAGGTGAAGTCATCGCCCGCCAGCAGCTGACGAACGGAAGCGTCGCTCGACCAGATCGCCTGCGCCCGGTTCGAAGCCCTGCCGTTGCCCAGCGACGAAATCCATTCGCCGCCGGCCCAGGCTTCGTCGGTTAAACAGCCGCCCGAAACAGCCACCCGGTTCGACGCATCGATACGGCCGTCGAAACGCCCTGCGCCGGTCAGGCCGGAAGCGTCGTACTGCGCACCGGCAAACAACTGGTAGTCCTGACTCCCGAGAGGAGTGGAAATCCAAAGGCCAGCGGTGTTGCCGAGAATCCCGGTCGCGCCGGGAGTGACGGAAGAGCCAAAGCCATAATAGTCGTAGGCGGCGGCATGGAAACGGCTGGCGCCGGTGGGTGTCATCCACTGCTGCGCCGTACCATACAGCGAAGCTTCCTGCCGTACGTCGAAAGCTACCGGCGTGGAGATGCGCTGGCTCACCAGGTCGTAGCCCAGCGGGGAAACCGGCACCGTACCGCCCCCAAGTTCCGGTCCGAGCCGCAGCGACGTGGCCGCCTCATCGCAACGCACATGCACGGTCTTCGTCTCCAAGTTGGCATCGACCACGGTATTCTGACCGCTGTACGTGTAGATGTTCCGCACCGTCAGCGGATCATAGCCGAAATAGTGGATGCGCAGCGTGTAGGGGCCGCCCGGCAGCACGTCGAGCAACTGCCACCAGCCGCGGCGGTCGGTCGTGGCGTAGTATTGCGCATTGGTCGATTGGTGGATGGCTACCACGGTCACGCCCTCGATGGGGCCGCTCTCGTCGATGATGCGGCCGCTGAACGTCGCCGTGCCCGTCTGTGCGGGTACCGGCTGCGCCAGCAACGCGAGGAGAAGAATCAGGAAGAATCGCTTCATGTGTGCAAAGATAGCAAAAAAAAGGGCGGCACAAGGCCGCCCTTTTCCAGATTCCCGATCAGGTCGGGAATGACGGAGATTTAGTCAACTGGCTGGTGGCTGAAATAGATACCGCCGTTCACCTGAGGAACATCCTTATAGGTGGACTTCGGACCGATGACGGTCAGGACGTCGCCGACCTTCAGGCCCTTAGCAGCAACGGTACCCTTGCGGGCGTCGCCCGTAGCACCCCAACCCGGATAGACACCGTAGGAATACAGGCGGGTACCGGCGGCATCCTTGAGGTAGATGTTGCCGTACGTAGCGTTGGCAATCTCGTCGATCGTACCGGTCACCATGTAATAGGTGTTCTTGTCGTCGGGCTTCGTGAGGAAGTCGGCGATGCTGACCTCGATGACGGAGATGTGCTCTTCGTGCTGGCCGCCGGTCATCTGAGGCGTGCCCTTGTAGTCACCGCGCTTGCCGACAAGCGTAACGACGTCGCCAGGTTTCAGGCCAAGCTTCGCGAAATCGCCCTTCGCGCCGATACCGTAGACATAGGTCTCACCCGACCAGTCGGCGATATAGACGTTGCCGTAGCTTTCGTTGGCCACGCGGGTGATGACACCCGTCAGACGGTACTGCGTGTTACCGACCGGGGCGGCCAGGAAGTCTGCCACGGTAGCCGCGATGATGGCACCCTTCTGGGTGAGCGCCTGCTCGGTGGAATAGGTCTTTCCGCCGCTCTTGGTCTGGAACACCAGCTTGGTGTCGCGATCGCCACCCTCATTGGGCGCGACAGAGAACACCACGGTGTTGCCGGAAATCGAGGAGATGGAGAGCCAGTCTTTTGCATCCTCGGGGATGGTGACATAAACGCCCGTGCCCTTGTTGGAAAGCTTCACGGTGAAGTTTCCGCCTTCCACGGGAAGGACAGCATCCTCAGGGTCGATTTCCTCGATTTTGATGAGGCTCTTGTTGACCTTGACAACCGTCACATCCACAAGTTCGACCGTACCGTTGTAGGTGGTCTTCGGGCCCTGGACCGTAACTTCGTCACCGACGGAGAAGTCGAAGGGAGACTTGCCCCATCCGCCGGAATCCTTCGGGTAAGCACCCGTAGAGTTCACGGTACCGTAGATATAGATCGTGCCCGTAGCATCGGTCAGATACCAGTTGCCATACTGCTCGTTGGCGATGGCCGTCACCGTACCAGTTACCATGAAAGTCTTGCTGTCGGGGCCGGCAATGACCTCGGCGCAGGTTGCGGGAGAGATTACGGCCAGACCCTGGATGACATTGATGTTCTGGGTCTTGCCGGCGCAGTTGATCACCACGGTCGTCGTACGGCCGTCGAGCGTCTTGGCGGCGGAGAAAGTGACCGTCGTCGTGCCGGCTCCACCGGAAGCCGGCGAAATGTTGAGCCATTCGGGTGTGGTCGGAATGCTCCAGCTGTCGGTCGCTTCGACCGTAATGCTGGTGGATCCGCCGTCCATGGTGATGGCTACATAGGAAGAAGAGACCTGGACTTCGCTCAGGAAGTGGTCGGGTTCAACCTGGTTGCAACCAGTAGCGAGTGCGAGGATGGCAACAAGGGAAACAAGGATATTCTTGATTTTCATATCGCAGTCTATCTAATTAGTTGAACAGATATTTGATACCCACGGATGCATACCAGCACTGGCCGAGCGCGTGGTTCGGAACGAAGGTCTCGGTGCTGCCGCTGATGGCGGAAGGCGTCGAGAAGGTAGCGTAACCATCTTTGTCAACGCCTTCATACTTCAGGATGCGGGCGTCGGAACCGATGGCCGGGTTGAGGTACTTGCTCACACCCCAGCTGGAGTTGAACAGGTTGAGAACGTTCTTCAGGTCGACGCAGAGCTGCAGGGTGTTGGTGTTCTTGCCGCACTTCACGGTGAAGTCGTGCTTGTAGCCGAAGTCCACGCGGTGGACCCACGGGCTATACACGCTGTAACCTTCGGCATACTGGCCCTGGTGCGTGCTCAGGTACTTGTCG
>LUZC01000047.1 GCA_001603505.1 Bacteroidales bacterium Bact_11
GCTCTTCTACATTGTACACGGGTAGGGCAACACCCGCATTCTTCAGCCAGAGGAAGCTGTTCTCATAGCGTTCATACTTCGCATTCTCGTTGAGGCGTTTGAGGATGAAACGCTTGTTCTTGGCGTTGAGTTCCGGAGGAATCAGATTGAAGATTTCCTCAATGTACAACTTATTGTCCGGATCGTACTTGGCGATATCCTTCTTGTAGAGTTGGATGATTTCCTGCTGCACGGCAAGGATATCCTGCAGGTTGTTGCTTTCAAGATACTTGCTGACCGCTGCCGGCATGCCACCCACAATCAGGTAGAGTCGGAACAATTCCATCATCTTGTTATGGATGAAACCATCAACAGGGGTTCTTTTCGTCCAGGCATCTTTAACTGTGGCAATTACATTCTCATTGATTCCCACACAGGTGATGAACTCTTCGAAATCCAGCGGGAACATCTCCTTCACGCCCATATAGCCGACAGGGACTGAGCGCAGATCCTTTAATTCCACGCCGAGCAGAGAGCCGCTTAAGATGTAGCGGTATGAGCCTTCGTCAACCAGAAACTTGATGGCGGTCACGATATCCGGGCATTCCTGGACCTCATCAAAGAAGATCAGCGTGTCCCCTTTTATCATCGGCGCATTCGTGATGGTCGATAAGCGCATCAGTATGTCGGCGCTTCCCTTAGCATCCTTGAACAGTCCAACGGCATCGGGATTCTCTATGAAGTTGATCTCGATGAAGCTCTTGAATGTCTTGCCGAACTCGCGGATAGAATAGGTCTTACCAACCTGACGGGCACCCGTTATTAGCAATGCATTACCTGATTTCTGATAATATTCTCTTAAATGGTTGTCTATCTTTCTGTTAAGCATATTGCTTCCTTTTTTCCAACGCAATTTACGGACAAATTTCCACTTTTCCAAAAGAATTATCGGGTTTTCTTCCACTTTTCAAAAACCGAGCAGGAGTGTACTCGTTCAAAGCGAGGACACACCTTTAACATTTTGTCCCCCGAGGCAAAGTCTCGTTGTCGATTCACGGCCTCATTCCGCCCAGACGGCTTGTTATTGGGAAGACGAGATGCCGTATTATGACGAAGAGGCGTTGGCTGCGATCAATGCACAGATGGGATGGGCAAAAGGGACGACACCTTGTTGGAAGACTGTGAGAAAGAACGGGCGATTGTTGACCGTATCTTTGATACTTTGTTTGAGGTCGCCCAGCCGCTCTCCCCAAAAACCAACGCCAGTCAGCCCACGACCACATCGAGCACCATCATCAGGACAAAGCCGATTGCGAAGCCCATGGTGGCGATGTTGGAATGATTGCCCTGGGAGGCTTCCGGAATCAATTCCTCTACCACGACATAGAGCATAGCGCCTGCGGCGAAGGGAAGCAGATAAGGCATCATGGGCGTGACTGCAGAAGCCAGCAGGATGACCAGAGCTCCGCCGATGGGCTCGACGATGCCACTCAAGGCTCCCACCCAGAATGATTTCCAACGGCTGTTTCCCGCTGCCCTCAATGGCATCGAAACGATGGCACCTTCAGGGACATTTTGAATCGCGATTCCCAGCGATAGAGCCAAGGCTCCGGCGGCAGTCATTCCGGCTTCGCCACTCAGCGCGCCAGCGATAGCCACACCCACAGCCATTCCTTCCGGGAAGTTGTGGATAGTGACGGCCAGGGCCAGTTTCGTGGTCTTGGACAATTTGCTCTTCGGGCCTTCAGGACCGCCAACCGGATGCAGGTGCGGAGTAACCTGATCAATCAAAAGCAGGAAAGCAAAACCGCCCAGCAGACCAAAGATGGCTGGCCAGATGCCCCCCAGATCCAGACCCGGAATCAGCAGCGACCAGACCGATGCTGCCACCATCACTCCGGAAGCGAAGCCCAGCAGAATCTTTTGAAGAACATCCGGCATAGCCTTCTTCATAAAAAAGACGAAGGCCGCACCGAGTGCCGTGCCCAAAAAAGGGATCAATAGAACCAGACACGCATTATTCATTCTTTATATGTATTTGATGCAAAGCTACAATTCTTCCACAAATTCAACAATACCCACAAATTGCGATTGTACTCCTGATACTTTATTTTATCTTTGCATCTATGAAGAAGATACTTACCATTTTGGCCATTCTTTGTGCCATCGCATGCTCTCACAGCGAGACCAGGATCTATGACTTTACGGCCGAATCCAATTCGGGGGAACAGGTAAACTTTGCCGATTATAAGGGCAAGGTGCTGCTCATTGTAAATACCGCATCCAAATGCGGCTTCACGCCCCAATACGACGGGTTGGAGGCCCTTTATCAACAGTACAAGGACAAAGGCCTTGTGGTTATTGGCTTCCCTTGTGACCAATTCGGCCACCAGGAGCCTGGCACCAATGAAGAGATTGCCGAGTTCTGCCGCCTGAACTTCGGTGTGACGTTCCCGCTGATGGAGAAAATCGAGGTGAACGGCGAAAACGCACACCCTATTTATAAATGGCTCTACTCTGTGAAGCCTTTTGCGGGATTTGGCGAAGGCGAAACGGCGCAGTTCATGGACCAGATGCTGTCGCGCCAGGACCCGGATTACGCCTCTAACCCCAACATCAAATGGAATTTCACCAAGTTCCTCATTGACCGCAAGGGCTGTGTTGTCGCTCGTTTCGAACCGGTAGTCGCACCCAAGGATTTGGAAGCAGAAATCGATGCTCTCCTATAAGCCTCACTGGAGTCCCGATGCGGACTACGCGTCGTGCCCGTTCTTCATCAGGAGGATGGATACGGTGGGTTTTATCAAGCCTGCTGAGGCTCCGGTAGCTAATTTACCGCTTATCGGTTTCATCTACGTCACTTCCGGCGAAGTCCTGATCGATGTGGACGGTACGCCTTTTTTGTGCCAGCCGGGACAAATCCTTCTGATTCCCCAGCAGCATCCGTTTGCCATCCGGTATTACCAGAGCGCCATTGGTTATACCGGTGGTTTCGCGCCGTCCGCAGTTGCGGACTCCAAACCGCTGCGCTATTTGTCTGCGCCCCTGCATCAAGGCTTCTGGTTCGATGAAGGTGCCTTCATGGCGGAGCTGTTCAATATGCTCGCCACCTCCTTCGAGAAAGGAGACAGCATATTTGTGGAGAAAGGCCTGGATCTGCTCCTTTCACGGATTAAACCGAATCTTCCCGCTACCATACCTGGGGCAGTCACCTCCTTCCTGGAGTCGGTTTTCGACCCCAGGAGGACTCCCGGAACCATTGCCTCCTATGCTGAAAAGGCCGGTATCAGCGAGAATTATCTGAGCCGGCTGGTCAAGCAGTCCACCGGCCGCAGCGTGGGGGCCTGGATCGACATCGTCCGCATCCAGCGCGCCAAGCGACTGCTATCGTTCACCTCCCTTCCCATTATCGACATCGCTGCATCCATCGGCGTAGAAGATCAGTCCTATTTCTCGCGCCTATTCAAGAAAGTGACAGGCACAACGCCCTCTGCTTTTCGAAAAAAGATGCAAGGATAATCCCAATCCAATCCCTTATCGGCCTAAAATATCCCGCTGCTAATCGCGAACTTTGCCTCGACATAAGCAGTGGATATGAACTTTAATGGAATCATTGTCGGTGCAGCGGTATTCCTGTGCATCGGCATCTGCCACCCGGCGGTCATCAAGATGGAATACTACCTGGGGAAACAAAGCTGGTGGATCTGGCTGGTTGCCGGGCTGGGATTCTCAGCACTGTCCCTGTTCGTGGGAAATGATACGCTCTCTACCATCATCGGCGGCTTCGCTTTTTCTTGCCTGTGGGGCATCCACGAGATGTTTCTCCAGGAGAAGCGCGTGCTCCGCGGCTGGTTTCCTGAGAACCCTGCCCGTCACGAATACTACGAGGCTCGTCGAAAAGAAATGCAAGGAAAGCTATGAGAAGAATTGTCTTGGCTGCATTCTGCCTGCTGCTTACGGTTGTCGTATCGGCCCAGGAAAAGAAACTGCTGCATGGTTTCGACGGAGGGATGATGATTCATACCGGCTATCTTTCCGGCAGATTGGAGGCTATTGGCTATGAGGCCAAGGGAGCTCCGATGGGCATCGGCGGCGTCATCCACCTCCACCTGGGAGAGCACTTCCGGATCGGTAGTGAAGGATATGTATCCACGCTGGGACAGCGAGGTAACGGTAGCTATCTGAAATATGGCTGGGGAGGCCTGCTTGCCGATTATTATACCGTCCTTGGACGGTTCCAGCCCTATGCGGGCCTCACCCTTGGCGGCGGAGCGATGACCACGCTCCTGATGTTTGAGGAACCGGCCTCTGCCTGGTCCCCCATCGACGGGACGCGCTTCCACAAGCAGGGTTTTATGTCCATCGACCCTTTTATCGGCTGCGACTTCATCATAAACGGACCTATGCACATGACCCTCAAGGTGGATTGCCTCTGCGCCCTCAGTGAGTCAAAGCTCCTTCCGCATGGTCCCCGCGTTTATATCGGTTTCCTGTTTTATCACTAAACGGGAAGATCGGGTTGACGCTCCTGCGGCAAAGCGGAGGCGCCTTTCGGTTCCATGTGGATTGTTACGAGCGTTGCGTTGCCGAATCGGTCCTTGATTTTTCTTTCCACGGCATTGACGATATCGTGGGCCTCGCGCATCGTCATTTCTCCATCCAGGCGCACGTGCGCTTCGATGGCAATGCGGTTTCCAATCTTTCTGGTGCGAAGATTATGCGGCTCGCTCACTTGCGGAAAACTGTGGATGATTTGCTCGATCTCCCGTTCTGTCTCTTCCGGAAGCGAACTGTCGGTCAGTTCCCCCACGCTGCCTTTCAGCAGGTCCCACGCCACTTTGACCAGCATGGCGCCCACCACGACCGAGGCCAGCGGATCCAGAACCGCCCAGTGCTGTCCAAAAAGGATGGCGCCGCCGATGCCGACGGCAGCACCGATGGAGGAAAGCGCATCGCTGCGGTGATGCCAGGCATTGGCCACCACGGCCGGTGAATCAAGGGCCTTTCCCTTCGCCACCGTATAGCGATACAGCAGCTCCTTGACCACGATAGACAGCAGGGCGGCCCACAGCGCCAGCATCCCCGGCGTTTCCAGCGTCTCCCCCTGTAGCCAGCGGGCGATCTTGACCGAACCGGAAACGATGATTCCAATGGCGGCTCCCACGAGCGCCAGCGCTACGAACAGCGTAGCCAGGGTCTCGAATTTCCCGTGGCCATAGTCGTGGGAAGCATCCTGCGGTTTGGCGCCGATGTGCACGAAGACCAGCACGATCAAGTCTGTCAGAAAATCCGACAACGAGTGGACGGCGTCGGCGACCATGGCAGAACTGCCCGCTACGATTCCGGCAACGAACTTGAACGTGAGCAGCAGCAGATTGCCGATGCTTCCCACCAGGGTCACTTTTGTAAGTTCGTTCTCGCGCGTCATGCTCAATCGATATTTGATGCGAAGATACTGATTAAAGTGATAAAAATCCGTACTTTTGTAGAAACATTCCTCCAAATCCACTCCTGATGGCCATAGCGACCGAACCACATCCCTTCGAGCCCTTCCTTCCGGCAGGAGCGCGGATGCTGTTCCTTGGCAGTTTCCCCCCTCAGCGCAGACGCTGGTCCATGCCCTTTTACTACCCGAACTGGACAAACGATTTCTGGCGGGTAATGGGGCTGCTTTTCTACGGCGACCGCGACCGGTTTGTCGTTCCCGGGGAGAAGCGCTTCGATATCGACAAGGTGCAGGCATTCTGCCGGGAGCAAAGCATGGCGCTCTACGACACGGCCTGCGAGGTGCGTCGCCTGCAGGACAATGCTTCCGACAAATTCCTGGAAGTGGTGAAGGCCACTGACATCCCCGCCTTGCTCAACCGGATTCCGGAATGCCGTATGCTGATTACCACGGGGCAGAAAGCCACCGATGTCATAGTGGAATCGTTTGGTTGCGAAGAACCGGGGATGGGCAAAAACACGCCCTTGCTGATTCAGGACCGGGAAATGGTTTTTTGGCGAATGCCCTCCACTTCCCGAGCCTATCCCATGCCGCTGGAGCGCAAAGTTCAGATATACGCAACCATCTTCTCCAGGAACTGACGGTCGATTTCGTCGAAATGAGCGAGCTCCCGGCTGTCGATGTCAAGGACGGCCACGATGTTTCCCTCATTCCACATGGGTACAACGATTTCGCTGCGGGATTCGGAAGAACAGGCGATATGCCCCGGAAAGGCATCCACATCGGGCACCACGACCGTGCGCTTCTCGCCCCATGCGGTACCGCACACGCCCCGCCCCTTCTTGATCCGATAGCACGCTACCGGACCCTGGAAGGGGCCCAACACCAGTTCCTCTCCGCATACACGGTAGAATCCCGTCCACCAGAAGCCCATTTCGAGGTGCAGCAGCGCAGAGAGGTTGGCCATCCGGGCGATCCGGTCAGGCTCGCCGGCAAGCAGCGCCCGGACCTGCTCCAGCAGCAATGTGTATTTATCCTCTTTCTGTGTCATAATCGTTGATAAGCAAGTCGTTCGTCGCCATTGGCCAGATGGATGATTCCGCAGTACCGGAAGCCATACGATGTGATGCAGTGCTGCATGATGCGGTTGTCACGATGTGTGTCGATTCGCAGGTTCGCATCCTGCCGCACACACCAGTCCATGATGCAGCGGAATACGCCGTGTACTTCGGGAAAACTGCCAATGCGATGGATGACATGATATGGAAGCGTATCTTCGATCCAAGCTCCCCCTTCGATGACGGCATACGTCGGCTCCGGCGACTGGAGGAAAGCGAAATAGGCCACGATGGAACCGTCTTTGACCACCACGAAGCCCCCCTTTCTCCCGATATCGGCCGCAATGACTTCCCGAGATGGATAACCGTCTTTCCACTGCCGGGGATTGCCTGTGGCAACCATGATGCCCTTGGCGGCTTCCATCACCGGCATGATGGCGGGGATGTCGTCGGGAGTTGCCGGACGGATAACGGCCTGTCGAAGAAAGCGGTCACTGTTCATGGTACGCTGGTTTGACCACAAAGATAGGGATTCTCGCGTTACTGAAAAATGATTATCTTCGCATATTATTAGTTCTCGACAAAGATGGAAACCGAAAGAACCATAGACAAGCTGGCCGGCTGGGTCATGAAAATCGCCGTATTCACGCTCATCTGCGCCCTATGCTGGTATTTTCGCAGCGTCCTGATTTACATTCTGGTGGCATTTGTCCTTTCGCTGATGGGGCAACCTGTCATGCGATTGCTGCGCAAGATCAAGATTCGTGGAAAATCGTTGCCCGACGCCCTCCTTGCTATTGTGACCATCCTAGCCTTTTTCCTTCTGGCCACACTGGTCATCCGGGAATTGATTCCGTTCGTCATACACATCCTGCGGGATGCATCCATGATGAACGACCAGAGTGCCCCGAGCACCATCCTCAATCAATTTGATGCATGGGCTCAGGAGAACTTCCCTTTTTTGGGTTCTGATTTCGACTTGATCGACAGTGTCCTGGATCAGATTCGTTCGGTGCTTAGTTTCTCCAATGTCACGTCGCTCCTGGGTAACGTGGCGTCTGTCGCCGGCCACGTCGCCATAGGCCTTTTCTCCGTCGTCTTCATTTCCTTCTTCTTCATCAAGGACGAACACCTCTTCTGCAAAATCGTCAGCGCACTGGTTCCCGACAGCGTAGAAAGCTCCGTAGACAATACCCTCGACGAAATCGCGCACCTGCTCTCGCGCTATTTCGTCGGCCTGGTCATCGAGATGTTCGGTGTCATCCTGGTAGATTTCCTGGGGCTGTGGCTCATTGCCCGCGTCGGCGTGGATTATGCCATCGGCATCGCATTCATCGCCGGCTTGCTCAACATCATTCCCTACGTAGGTCCGCTGCTCGGTTATGTCATCGGAACGCTGCTCAGCGTGGTGCTGAAATACGGCGCCGGCGTAGGCCTCGACGTACCCGTCTGGGCCTTTGCGCTCATCGTGCTGGCCATCATGCTTACCGCCCAGTTGATCGACAACTTCATCTACCAGCCCCTCATCTACTCCACCAGCATCAAATCCACCCCGCTGGAAATCTTCATTGTGCTGCTCATCGCCGGCCACCTGGGCGGTACCATTGGACTCCTGGTCGGCATTCCGGTATACACGGTTGTCCGTGTGATTGCAGCACGATTCTTCTATAAACACAAAGTCGTGCGAAGGCTGATGCCAGGCATCGAACATGAAAACACCGACGCGATCCTTTGATCGCGTCGGTGTTTTCTTAGGGCGACTCAATTATTATTACGGACAAGTCGTAAAGGGATTGCCGCAGAGCCATCGAGTCTGCAGCCAACCCGTTCCGGCTTTGCATATGACTTTCGTCCATTTTCCGTCAGCGGTAATGTCGAGCGGCCGCACCAATACATCCGCTTCACGGATCACAGCCGACACTGAGGCATCTGCCGAAGGCTCAGCATACAGATTCAGCGGACTGCCATCATAATTGCGGGTAGAAAGCGCCAGCACCGATGAATGGATCCAGCCCTGGTCCTGGATCTCGATGCCGCCCACCGACTTGTCCAGAATCTGCCACCAGCCGTTGCGGGGATTGTACACCGACAGGCAATAGACGCCGCCCTCGTCGTCCTCGTCGGAAGGCTGGGCTCCCAGCTGGCCGATCACCTTTCCGCCAGGAGTCGCGCGGATATTGGTCCGGCCGGAAGGATCGGTATCATATACAAAGCACCAGAGGTCGTTCGTGGCGAATGCTTCGTACACGAAATCGCCGGAAGGCTGCAGGACGATCCAGTTGGAAGGCTGGTTGTCCATCACCACCTCGATCCTCTCCCCGGTCGGCTTCAGGGAGAACCACTGGATGCCGCCGAAATTGAGTCCGGAAGGATCGCGCATCGGCGTCATGGTGCCCGCCGCGGCATCGACCGCGAAGAGACAGAGATGCGGCAGCGTATCTTCGTCCTCATTGTACAGATTGATGACGAACCGCTGAATGCCGTCGGGCAACGTCAAGAAGCGGGCCTCCGCAAAGGCGGGCGAGGGGCTTTCCAGCCGCATGCTGACATAGCCGAGTCCGTAGTCGTATTGGAATTCGGCCACGGGAATGTCGATATTGTCGACGTCGTTGGTGAACTGGGCGCTGAGGGCATGCATCATCGGATTGGCGTAGAACTGCCCGGTGAATGCCATTACGCACATGGCCACGTCGGGATTGCCGCCCGGAGCGCACACCTCATAGGTCTTCTTCTTCCACTCCCGGCCGATCCGGAAAAGGGATACCTTGTCCTGGGCAGCCAGCGCCAGGGTGAGCGTCAGCGTCACGAATGCGAGAACGATCCGTTTCATGACTAGGCCTGATGAGCCGGCCGCAGCAGGTCGAGCACCACCTTGACCGGGTTGAAAGTTTCAAGGGGCACTTCCACGAAGAGCGTGTTCCAGTCGCTCATCGCTCCGTTCCACAGACCGGGAAGTTCCAGCGCCTTCAACTCGCGGCCCTGGTAGCTCTTGGAACTCATGAAACCCGCCTCGGGATCGACATGCGCAAGCAGGTTGAATCGGCCTCCCTTATAATCGCGCAGGATGCACACCAGGTCGACCGGATTGAAGTGTGTGGCGTGCGACATGGCACCCATGGCTTCGGGATCATTCTTGTTGATCTGCACACTTTCCAGGATCTGCAGCGAAGTGCAGCCGTCCTTGCCTTCGATGACATACGGACCTCCGCCCGGCTCGCCCTCATTGCGCACCATGCCGCACACGCGGATCGGGCGGTTGAGCTTGGCACGAAGCCGATCCACGCGGACCTTCGGATCCTGGCAGGCCGGCATCCGGACGCAAAGCGCCGTGTCGAGGAAAGCCTCGATCTCGTCGCAGAGCACTTCCGCTGGCGCTTCATCCAGTTTGCGGAGGTAGGTGAAGATCTGGTCGCGGAGCCGCAGCGCCTCGCCCATCAGCACCTGCTTGTAGAGCGAAGTGGCGGGCAGCAGCTTCTCGTGGGCCACGTTGTCGATGTTCTTGATGGACACCAGTTCCGATTCCACCTGGTTGAGGTTGTAGATCAGGGCGCCATGACCGGCGGGACGGAAGAGCAGCGCGCCTTCGGCCGTGCGGAAGGGTTTGTTCTCCGGATCCACGGCGATGGTGTCGGTGGCTTTGTCCTGATAGGTGAATGTGATGTCGTAGTGCACGCCGTAACGGGCCTCATAGGCAGGCAGCACTTCCACGACAGCCGCTTCAAAGAGAGAGCGGTGCTCCGGTGAGATGGTAACCACCAGGTTGCAGCTGCCGTCGGCATTGCGCATATAGTCCTGCGCTTCCACCAGATGCTCCGCGATGGAGGTACGGATTTCGTCGGCATAACGGTGGAATTTCAGCACGCCCTTGGGCTTGGCCCCGTAGTCCAGACCGTCTTCCTTGAGCAACTTGCGCAAGGTGTCCCTGCGGTAGGCCGCAGTGTCCTGCGGCTCGCCGAAAAGATCCGGCGTATAGAATGCGAAATCCTTGATCCGAGCGGCAAAGCGGGCGCCCGGCGCGTCGGCGGGCAGGTCTTCTCCCGCTTCCAGTTTCTCGAGCCCGGAGAACATATCCTTGAACATGCGCGAAGCGG
The DNA here is from genome assembly GCA_001603505.1 of Bacteroidales bacterium Bact_11. Lineage (GTDB taxonomy): Bacteria > Bacteroidota > Bacteroidia > Bacteroidales > UBA932 > Cacconaster. The sequence goes on from LUZC01000047.1 coordinate 10,575, forward strand.
CGCCGGAAGCCGGCACGAATTTGCATTTGCCGTGGATGTCGGCCTGGCGGTAATACGCGGCGGCTGATTCAGCTTCGGCGGGCGTCAGGACGCGGATGCCGCGCTTCGGCGTGGCGGGTGCGACAATCTTCATCCAGGGAAAACCCTTCTTGAAGTGTTCGATCTGCTCTTCGACCTGGCGGAGTTCGGTACCCCGCGCTTCGATCTGTCGGATATCTTTTTCTGTAAACATGGGAAACGGGAAGTTAGTCTTTCTGCAAATTTAAGGAATTATTGTTAAATTTGTATGATTGTGTGACAAATCGATACCTTATGAAGCGAGACCTGAAATATTTGAAACTGCTGGCCAAATCGTTCCCCACCGAACAGGAGGCCTGCACCGAGATCATCAACCTGGAGTCCATCCTGCATCTCCCCAAAGGCACCGAGCATTTTATCACCGATCTCCATGGTGAAAACGAGGCCTTCGAACACGTGCTGCGCAACGGCTCGGGCGTCATCCGTCAGAAAGTCGAGATGATTTTCGGCGTCACGCTCACCGAAACGGAGAAACGCGAACTCTGCACCCTCATCTATTACCCGGAAGATAAGATCCGGATGGTCCGCAATTCCCTCCGCAGCCGCGCCCGCATGCAAGAGTGGTACCGGGTGATGCTGATGCGCATCATCCAGGTGATGGCCATGTGCTCCTCGAAATACACGCGCTCCAAGGTGCGCAAGGCCCTCCCGAAGGAATATTCCTATATTGTGGAGGAATTGCTGCACGAGTGGATCGAAGACAACCAGAACAAACGTCGCTACATGCTCTCGATTGTCGATACGATTATCGCCACGGGAAGGGCCGACCACTTCATCGCCACCATCTGCAACGTCATCCACCGGCTGGTCATCGATTCGCTGCATATCATCGGCGACATCTACGACCGCGGACCGGGCGCACACCTCATCATGGAGACGCTCTGCCACTACCACAACTACGACATCCAGTGGGGTAACCACGACGTGGTGTGGATGGGCGCCGCGGCAGGCAGCCGTGCCTGCGTAGCCAACGTGCTGCGCCTATGCTTCCGCTACGCCAACCTGGCCACGCTGGAAGACGGCTATGGCATCAACCTGCTGCCGCTTACCACGTTCGCCATGGACACCTATGCCGACGATCCCTGCACCCTCTTCCGCCCGAAGAAAAACGAATACGAGACGCTGCCCGAGTCGCAGCTGGCACTCATCGCCAAGATGCACAAGGCCATCGCCATCATCCAGTTCAAGCAGGAGAAACTCGTCATCGACCGGAATCCCGAATTCGGGATGGACGACCGCAACTTGCTTCACCTGATTGACTTCAAGAAGGGCACCATCCGCCTGGGCGGAAAAGAATACGAACTCCGCGACAAAAACTTCCCTACCATCGACCCCGACGATCCCTACCGGTTCACTCCCGAGGAACAGGAGATCCTGGAAGGCATCACCCGCAGCTTCGAGACCAGCGAGAAACTCCGCCGCCACATCGGATGCTTCCTCCGTCACGGTTCGCTCTACCTGGTGCGCAACAGCAACCTGATGTTCCACGGCTCCGTGCCGATGAACCCAGACGGCACGTTCAAGGAGATGCGCATCCAGGGCAAGCCTTACGCCGGCAAGAAACTCTTCGACAAAGTGGACCAGATGGTCCGCAACGCCTATTATACGCAGGAAGAGACACCGCGCCGCCAGGCGGGCCAGGATTTCATCTGGTACCTGTGGTGCGGCCCCGTGGCCCCTACCTTCGACAAAGACAAGATGGCCACGTTCGAGCGCTATTTCATTGCCGACAAGGAACCGCAGAAAGAGACCAACGGCGCTTACAAGGAACTGAAGAACCGGGCCGACATCTGCGAAATGATCCTGCGCGAATTCGGCGTAAAAGACCTCAAACACGCGCACATCATCAACGGGCATATCCCGGTCAAGACCCTCAAAGGCGAGAGTCCCATCAAGGCCGACGGGCGACTGCTGGTCATCGACGGCGGCTATTCCAAGGCCTACCAGCCGGAAACGGGCATCGCGGGCTACACGCTCATCTACAATTCGCAGAGCCTGAAGCTGGTGCAGCACGCCCCCTTCACCACGCGCGAGAAAGCCGTCCGGTTCGGACTCGACATCCTCTCGGAAACGAAGGTGCTGGAGTTCGAGGAGAGCCGCCGCTATGTTCGCGACACCGACCAGGGCGCAGCCATCATGGAACAAATCGAAGATCTTTACCAGTTGCTCGACGCCTACCGTAAAGGCGCCATCCACGAATAGGAAATCCTGTCATATTTTCTGCCAAATTGTCTGATTATCAATAAGTTAATCGGACAATTACTGACATTTTGTCCCTTTTCCACATTTGGTCGGCAATTTGCCAGTCCTTCCTGTGCCACGCGGTGAAAACAGCAGGCAAGAAAAAGACAAAATGTAAAACTATTATATGGAGGATTAAGTTATGTATTCCATTGAAAGAAGAAATTCCTGGCTGCCCAGCCTGTTCAGCAACTTTTTTGACGATGATTTCACGGTGATGCCCGCCCGTCAGTTCGCATCACCCGCTGTCAACATCAAGGAAACCGAGAAAGAATTCGAGATCGACATCGCCGCTCCCGGCATGACGAAGGAAGATTTCGCCGTCCGCATCGACAACGACGAGGAGCTGGTCATCGCGCTCGAAAAGAAGAACAAGAAGGAAGAAAAGGACGAGAAAGGCGTGAATTACCTCCGCCGCGAGTTCTCCTACACTTCCTATCACCAGAGCTTCACGCTACCCGAGAACATCAACCTTGAGGAAATCAAGGCCGAAATGGTCAACGGCGTGCTCCACGTCACCCTGCCGAAACTCCAGGAAGTCAAGCAGGTTCCCGCTTCACGCCACATCGAGGTAAAGTAATCAGAACTGCACGTCGAAACCGACTGTCACGCGAAAGTTCTTGCGGGGGTCTTCGAGGCGGTGCGTGAGGCGCCAGGTTGCATCGACGCGGACAACGCGCAACAGGTTGGAAAGGCCCACACCCGCTTCCACATAAGGGGTTTCGAGCGAACCGAGTCCTTCAATGGGAAGGATTCCCTGACCGCAGCGGTTGGCATCCGAAAGGGTGCCGACCGCTGCCTTTATGGTTATGATCTCCCGCAGGTCCAGCCGCTTGATCAGTGGGATACGGCCCAGGATCAGACCATTGAGATTGTGTTCGTACATAAGGTTGCACCAGCGGTCGGATGCGAATTCATAGTAGTCCATGCAGGTGAAGGCAGTCTTGTCGAGGAACCAGGTGGCGTTGCCGGCATGTAAGTGCAGGAACGGATACGGCACCTCGCCCCAGATGGCACCGGTGTCCATGTGCAAGAGCGCGAACCCGAAGGCGCCCGCAGGGATTTTCCAGTCAAAGGTCAGTTCGCTGCGGAAAAAGCCGCAATCGTCGGAGGCAATGCCCGGAATGCCGGCGCTCAGATCGATGCCGACCACCGGATAACGTGTCAGGATGTGCGTCTTTTCAAAAAATCCGCGATTGATGCGCTCCTGCCAGGCGAACCGTGCCGCAAGATGGATCTGGTTGGCAGAAACAGACCCCGCCAGCGTACTGTCGGGATGGTAGAGCGGCACCATCGCATTGCCGTAGAGCCGGCGCGATTCCGCCACGAGGAAGCCCGTGAACGTGGGCGTAAACTCATGCTCATATTCCAAACGGAACTTCCGAAGAAGCGTCTGCTTGTCGCCGCTCCCGCCGGAAAACATCGAATTGAACATGTTGGGTTCCATGATCAGGGCGCTTCCCTGCCCCAGCTGTTGGTAATCGTAACTGCCCGCCAGCGTCAGTTTCCGCGTTACGTCGCGGCGGATCATGTACTCCCAGGATCCGCTTCCCTTGACGAGATGGTCGCGGAAACCGTAGCCCACGTTGCCCTTGAACCGCATCTTTGGATGGAAAAAGCGCGTGGTGCGGAACCCCACGCCCACATGCCAGCCCTCCGTGGCATTGTACATCACCGTCTGCGCCCACGGGCCATAGGCAATGCGCGTTTTCTCGCCCTCCACGTAGCCCCGGATCAGCGAACGCCACAGGGTATACCAGGCCTTGTAGGCCGGTTTTTGCTGGATGTCGTCGACCATCTGGTAGATGCCCCGCTCGCGTTTGGTGAGCGGCACGGGCCGCACGGCCTTCCACTGGTCCTCGTCGTAAACGGCTACGTTGGTCACAACCACGGCATCGGGACTATCCACCGCATCGGGCGGCAGGTCGAGCGTCCCGGGCTCCGCATAATGGAGCTCCCGGTTGCCCAGGAACGACAGCACCTTGGAGCTGTCGCTCACGGCGATGGAAAAATCGATGAAGAGCTTCTCTTCTTTTGGAAACCAACGGCCTGCCGCGGTTTTGCGGCTCTCCGTATCGATGTTGATGTGCCGGATCCAGTTCACGTTCGCGCCACGTGCCAGCGCCACATGTGCACTGCGGATGCCGAAATCCTCCGCATCGATGTAGAGCTCGCCATCGAAGGTCGGCGAGGTGACACCCCGCTTGGGATGAAACCTGAGGCAGTAGCTCTTGCGTCCGTCCATCTCCAGGCTGTCCACCAGGAAATAATTGTAAAAGGCGTGGCCATAAGCCGCAGCCGGCGAGGGAATCTCCAGGTTGAACAGATCGATGGTACTCTTGTAGAAATTGGTCTTTAGCAGATACGAGCCCGTGTACTGCCGCATGAAGTTGTCGGGATCGATACCGGAGATGCGGTTGGCCAGGATCACTTCCTTCTCGAGCGGGGGGTCTTCCCGATGGTATTTCTCCGAGAGCGTTTCCGAAATCATGATGGGAATGTACGATTCGCCCGTCACCGCAGAGGTGTCGCGATAGGCGAGCACGTCGCCCAGCACGCCGCGCAGCACCGATTGGGTGGCCAGCCACTCGGCGTGGGTGGCGTCGAGCTCCACTTTGGAATAGATCCGTACCGACCAGTCCCCTGCCCGATCCGGATCGTGCACCTGGCGGTGCTCGTCGATCTGACGGAGAATATATTTGATGTAGCGGTCGTCGGGCTTGATTCGGGCCGCCGTCAGCAGGTCGGCGTCGAGCGCGAGCGCGAAGTTGATCTCGGAGAAGGAACCCACGGAAATCCGCTCGGATACGGAGTGATAGCCCAGCATCTGAGCGGTCAGCACGACCGCCGTAGTGTCGTGGGTTTCCACATAGTAGCGGCCGTCGGCATCGGTCGAGACACCGATGCTGGTACCGTCGAAGAACACAGAGCAATAAGGAATCGGTTCGCCCGTTTCCGCTTCCACCACGCGGCCCCGCACCTTGCTGGTCTGGGCCTGGAGCAAAGCCGGAGCGAGCAGCAGCAGGGCTGCCCAGCTTATAACGCGGAATCGGAACATCCGTGCAAAATTAGCAATTCCTGCCGGAAAAACGCTAACTTTGTCAAAGAGATGCAAGACCCGTTCTTCACGAATAAATTGCTGGATTGGTATGCCGCACAGGGCCGCGACCTGCCCTGGCGCCACACGCGCGATCCGTATGCCATCTGGCTGAGCGAAATCATCCTGCAGCAGACGCGGATTGCGCAGGGAACGGCGTACTGGGAGCGTTTTATGGCGCGTTTCCCGGAGGTGGAATCACTAGCGGCGGCTTCGGAAGATGAGGTGCTGCGGCTCTGGCAGGGACTGGGCTACTATAGCCGAGCCCGCAACCTGCATGCTGCGGCGCGCCAGATAGCAGCACGCGGGTCTTTCCCGGATACGCTCGAAGAGATCCGGGCACTCAAGGGCGTGGGCGACTACACGGCTGCCGCCATCGGCTCCTTTGCCTTCGATCTCCCCGCAGCGGTGGTCGACGGCAATGTGTACCGGGTCCTCTCCCGCTTTTATGGCATCGCCACACCCGTAGGCACTACGGCCGCAAAAAAGGAGTTCACGTCGCTGGCACAGGCCCTCCTGCCCGCCGACCGACCGGGCGACTTCAACCAGGCGATGATGGATTTCGGGGCAACGCTGTGCACTCCTTCCGCCCCGCAGTGCCCCGACTGCCCCCTGGCATCCCGTTGCGAAGCGCTTCGATCGGGCCGTACGTCGCTGCTGCCGGTCCGCAAACCCGCCACCGTCGTACAAACCCGCCACCTGACCTATGTGTACCTGCGTTGCCAAGGGAAGACGGCCATCCGGCGCCGCGGCCCCGGCGACATCTGGCAAGGACTCTGGGAACCGCTCACGGAACTGCCTGCCGGTTCCTCTCCGCTCCTGTTGCGCAGCAGGGTGCGCCACCAGCTTACCCACCGCACCTTGATTGCCGATTTCTATCTATTGGAAACGGAGCTGCCGCCGGAACTGCCCGAAGGCTACCGCTGGGTTCCGGAGTCGGAACTCGACCGGTATGGCAAGCCACGCCTCTTTGAACTGCTGCTTCAGTCACTCGAATAAACCACGTGGAAAAGATACAAAAAAAGTCCGGCCATCACGGCCGGACTTTTTCGTGGAGTATAGGAGAATCGGACTCCTGACCTTTTGAATGCCATTCAAACGCTCTACCAACTGAGCTAATACCCCATCGGTTGTAGCTGCAAAGGTAATCGTTTTTTTTATTATTGCAAAATCTTTGCAGTTTTTTCTACTGTTCGATATAGAGTACGTGCACAAGTTGCTGGGAGGCATGCATCTGCTGGGGGTTGGTACCGCGAACGCCCTGGGGGATCGGTTCTCCCAACTGGCCGAAAAGCCAGGTCCAATAGGCCGGCATCTCCCCTTCCTTGTTCTTGAAGTTCATGGGCGTTTCTTCGAAACGATGCGTACCGTCAGCATCGACATACGCGTCATATACCAGCTCGGTGCAATAGTGTTTCCCGTTCTCCGGAAGGAAGGACTGGTCGTAGGACTCGCCCAGATACGCTTTGGCCTGGTCCACATAGCGCACGGCGTTGTGGTCGTCCGCGAGGCGCATCACTTCGAAGGTGGATGTCGCCCCGTCGCGATGCAGCGCAAACTGGCTTAGCAGCGTGTCGAGCGGATGGCGGTCCACGCCGTAAGCCATAGTCGCATCGATCACCCAAATCGCGCCCTCCTTATCTACTTCCAGGATGGCCGTATGGATGTAATTGATGGTATCTCCGGCCGCCGTGGCGTCAGCTATGGCCTGGGACATGCTGTTGTCCATGTAATCCATCGGAATGCCCACGAAGAGCAGGTCGCCCGTCTCGATCATGTGCTCGGGAGCCGGGGATGCAGCCTTTTTGGCGCATGAAAAGGCTGTCAGGACACACAGGACCAGACAGCCAGCTTTCACTAAACGTTTCATCGGCTTATTGGGCGGAAAAATCGCCTTTTCCGGCGCCGCAGAGCGGGCACACCCAGTCGGCCGGGAGTTTTTCAAAAGGAGTACCTGCAGCGATGCCGCCATCCGGATCGCCGACCTCCGGGTCGTATTCATACCCGCACAGATCACATACGTACTTTGCCATATCGACAGAAATAAGGGTTGGTTTAATCTAACTCTACAAAGATACAAAAAAAAACAATACGCGCCGCTACAATTGGAAGGTAAAGGAGATTGTCTCCTCGAAATTGCGCAAGGTCATGCGGTAGGTACCGGCCGGAAGGATAAACTGGAACCGCGCCAGTGAAGCCTCCGCATCGAGCATGGTCGCCGTCACTGTCGCATCGTCCCTTACTTCGACCTCCATGGCACTGTTGAACAACTCCTTGCCATCACTCTCCCGGGAAAGCGTCCACCAGAGGTCCTTGTACATATCGAAGAACACCCGGGGCTGATCGCCCACAACATAACTGTCGGGAGGTCCGAAAGAATGCCCTGCAGAGACCCTCTGCGACAAGGTCAGGGACCGGTCGAACCGGATGTAACTCTGGCGGCTCTGCGGCAGCGGCATCCAATCCTCCCCGTCTTTACGCGCTAGGAGGATGCAGTCGCCGTCTTCAATCCGATCTGGTAACGTGATGGTCATTCTGGGCAAATAATCGCGTTCCATATTCAACTTGACGACTTCAGAAACAGTCTGCTTGAACTTTCGGTTTCGGTCGAACAGGCCATAAGCGAAATCCGATTCGCCGGGCGTATAGGAATAATCCCACATCCAGAACCAGCCGCCCCAGATCGTTTTTTCTTCAAAATTCCAGCGGAAAGGCAGGAAACTGTCGGGCACCATCACGTTTACGGAAGGCGCACCGCCGGCATCGGGACAAATCCCGACGACCATGTCCTGCCACTCATAATATGCCGTCAACTCTTCCTCATGCCCCTCGATGGGTGTCAGCAGATACCAGGAACTACCTCTGCTCCAGCCGTAGTTGATGCTGAAATAACGCCCCCGATACCCGTCCATCACAAACGCATGCCCGCCGTTAGGGTTGAAACCGCAATGAAACACCGGGCGTCCGGCATCGATTTCGTCTCGGATCAACTGTTCCCACTGGTCATTCAGGTAGAACGAACGGTCTTCAAAACGCATGGACTTGTCATAGCCGAAATACTGCGTCAGTTTTAAAGGGGATGTACTGCCCGCACCCGAGCCATCCGGCGCGTAGTTCATCTGGCACATGACACCGATATCGAGGAGCAGCTGTGCGATCTGCTTCGCCTGATAATCCGTGAATCCGGATTTTCCATCGGGCATGCCCGCCCAGTCGTAGGTATGTCCGAGCGCATACCCGTCCATATGGTACTTGTAAGCCCCTGCGTCGCTGTCCCATCCGTAATCGTAAGCGGGCAGAATGCCCGTCCCGCTTTCCGGATAATCATAATACTTCATGATGATCGCAATAGCCGTCGCCACACATCCTGAAGGACATTTCTTGCCGTCGACAGTGGGGCACAGATCATTGAAGGGACTCCACTGTCCCCAGCGCACAGTCTTGAGACGGACCTCCGTATCGGACTCCGTTGCAACGGATGCGGGCTCCCACCCTTGCCGGCGGGCATACGAGATGATCCTGTCGTACCATTCGAACATCGACCGCATGTTATCGGGGATGTCGTCGACCGGGAAACGGCCGCTCAACGAATACCCCAATACCGGAACCGCCACGTCGTCGGCGGCCAGAACGACATAACCTTCGCCATCATTCTCGAACACATACAGGGACTCATACTCCTTCACGAGCCGGGGAGTGGCAGCAACGCTCCGCACCGCAGGCGTTGCAGCGCGGAAGAAGGCGGCAGCACGCTTCGCAGCATCCTCGCGAGAAATCTCACGGGCAGGACACAGGACGATGGACAGCAATATCCAGCATACAAGGAAAACGGATTTTTTCATATGGCTAGTCCTCCTTTTTCAAATTCGAGAAATCAAAATGCATCCCATCTTCCGGTTCGGGGACCAGCAGCCAGGGAATCGCCGCCGACTCCACGACAACCGTATGCTGCTTCCTTCCATCGGTGTACACGTGGGTCCAATCCGGAGTCCCGCAGACGGATGACAAATCTTCAAACGTGCCGTCCCCCCAGAGAAGGAACCCGCTGCCGTCGTGAGAGATGGACGGTGCCTTCACTTCTGTCCGGCGGGTAGTATACGTAAAGAATCGCTGTGCCTCGACCTGCGTGAGCGTGATTTCCTCCGGCATCTGATAATCAACATGATAGATGCGGATGGTGCCTTCGCGCGGGGTTTTGTCCGGATTGGGCTTTGTCTCGAAGCGGATGAGGCAATGTCCGGATTCCGGATCTTCCACGATTTCCTCGAACTGTAGCCAGGACGCGGAGGAAGAAACCTTGTAAACCAGCGGGTCACCGCCGCTGGTCAGCAGCGACAACTTGATGCTGCGACTCGGAAGGGTACGCGGGACCACCTGGTCGTCGGCCAGGATCGGCACGACGCGCTGATGGATACGGACGGAATCCGAGACGCCATACTCCTTGTCTCTGAAAACGATATAATCCGTACGCTCCTTCCGGCCCTGGTTGCGGTCGACCCGGAAATGGAATTCATTCGTCGAAACGGTCCTGGTTTTCACTTCCTGTATCCAACTTCCGTCGTGCAGCGAATACGATACGTCGAGATTGCTGGATACCCGGAAGAAAATGTCGGCCTCGGCAGCTTCCAGGTCAAAATCGTGTTCGCCGAGCACCAGCGTGGGCTTTTCCCCCTCCTGATAGACCTTGACAACCTCTTTTCCCATGGAAGAGGAAACCACGACTTCGCCTTGCCGCGCCTTCAGCGTATTGTTGGCCTGGATTTGGAGAATGGCGGAATGGGATGTCAGGCCCTTCGTCCCGGAATGGCTGATCCACGAAGCCGCATCGTCGGCGACGGACACCTTGTAATCCACGTTGGTGCGGAAATGCAGTTCGTAGGTGCCTCCTACGTAGGGGACCTCGAGCCGGTTGCTCTCCAGGAGCAGCGCGTCTTTCTGCTTTTGCGTCACGACCAGCGTACGCGTAACGTCATCGCAGGTAAAGACGATGGACGCTGAACGTTCGTCATAATCCATATTCTGGCTCACTCGCACGACGACCGAAACCGTTCCGCCACGGCCCTCCGTTTCGGGCAATGAGCACCACTGCGAAGCACGGTCGTTCACAAAGGCGGCACTCCAACGGCGGTTGCAGTGGAACACGACTGTCGCCTGTCCTTCGTCCGACGAGAAGAGCAGTGTCGGTGCAGTCGAAGTACCGGATATCTCAGCTTTCGGGGCGACAAAATCGTCTATGAGAAAGTCCAGCTCCGGGGCGCAGCCCGTGAGCAGGTACAGGCCGGCCGACCATGCCAGCACGACAATTGATAGAAAGCGCCTTAATTTCATTCAAACAAACAATTATCCAGTTCTTGCTGCAGGTATTCCTTGTCGAGATGCTGTCCGATGAACACCAGCTTCTGCATCCGGTCGCCGTAAGTGGCATCCCAGTCGTGGAGCAGCTCGGGCTGCTCTCTCAGCCGCTCGATGAGCTCGTCTTCGGGCATCGTGGCGAACCATTGTCCCACATTCTTCAGCACGAACTGACGGCCGGCCTGCTCAAACAGGTAGCAGTTGTCAAATTCTTCGCTGAAATAGCAGATGCCCTTGGCACGGATCACGTTCTTGGGCCATTTCTTTGCCACAAAATTGTCGAAGCAGTTGAGGTCGAACGGCCTGCGCGCATAATACACAAAGGTGCCGATGCCGTATTCTTCCGCCTCACCTTCCCCTTCGTGTTCATGGTGGTGATGGTGATGCCCATGCCCTTCGTGGCCGTCATCGTCGTCATCGTCGTCATCGTCGTCGTGATGCTCTTCCACGGCCTGGATCCAGGCGGCCGAAGAAGCCACGTCATCGAATTGGAACATCCCCGTATCCAGGATTTCTTCCAGGTTGATATCGCAATAATCGCATTCCAGAATCCTGGCTTTCGGCTGCAGCGTGCGGATGATTGTGCGGATACGGCCCAGTTCCTCCGGCGTCACTTCAGATGCCTTGTTGATCAGGATGATGTTGCAGAATTCAATCTGCTGGATGACCAGGCTTTCGATATCATCCTCCTCGAGATGTTGTTTACGGAGAGATTCGCCCACCGCGAATTCATCGCGCATACGGAGCGCATCGACCACGGTCACGATACAATCCAGCACGGGAACGCCGTTTTTCACATATTCAAATCCCAGTACGGGCACCGAACAAATGGTCTGCGCGATGGGTTCCGGTTCACAGATGCCGCTCGCTTCGATCACGATATAATCGAATGCCTTGCGGCTGGTGATCTCGCACAGTTGCTGGATGAGGTCGTTCTTGAGCGTACAGCAAATACAGCCGTTCTGCAAAGCCACCAGGCTCTCATCTTTCTTCCCGACAACACCCCCTTTCTGAATCAGGTCGGCATCGATATTCACTTCCCCCAAATCATTGACAATCACGGCAAACCGGATTCCTTTCCGGTTGTTGAGAATCTTGTTGACCAAGGTGGTTTTGCCGCTGCCGAGATAACCGGTCAGCAACAGAACCGGGATTTCTTTCAAATCTTCCATTTATCTTTTCTCAAAATGTTGATAGTCTTTCACTGAATTCCACGCACCGCCCCACTGGAAGCCCCGCGAGCGGAACAACTTGCAGCAGAGGTCGTCAGACGTAATCTTGTGCGGGAACTCCACCGTGCGGTCGGCGAAGGCCTGCGCCGACTCAGGCACCACTTCCTCCCCTTTCACGTACGGATTCTCCAGGGGATTGATATCCACAGCCAATCCCATCGCGTGGGCGGACAGCGAGATACCCGTGGTTTTTGTGCGGTAATTGAAGCACGAGGTATTGTCGGCCTCCATCGACCGCAGGTCGTCGCCGTCGAAATCATCGATGAGGCGGATGCTGGCAATCGGGTATTTCGCCTTGTAGAGTTCTTTGAAAATGTAGAGCAGGTCGTCAGCGATGGCCTGGTTGCAGACCATCTCTCCCTTACGGATGCGGCCGTTGAAATCACAATAGAGCAACTTGAGGTAACGCAGCTCAGACATCTGTATCTGAGCACCTTCCTCCGGATATGACTTGCCGATCATCCGCAGTTTCACCGACTCCGGAATCGTGTCGCAACTGAACGCCGACAGGCCCGGATCGGTGGGATTGAGCAGCTTGCGGTACCGGCTGTAGGTATAGCCTACGCAGGTGTTGGTGATGTTGTTGGCAAAGAGAATGTCGGTGATGTGGTTCTCGTCGACATAACTCACCACGTCCTTCGTAAAATAACGGAAATCAGCCACATGGATCTCCTCGAACGAGTAGAACAGGTAACCGGGGACGGCGTTGCCAAAACTGTCCTTGAGCACCAGCAGCCGGCGGCCGGTCGGCGCGGAGGTCTCCACCTTGGCAAGACGCATGTCACCGCCCATGAACGTGGTATAGGCGCCGCCGCTACCGTCTTTGAAATGATAGAAATACTTATCCTTGAAGGGTTTCGATTCGCTTGTCACATGGAAATCCTCATCGAGCGTATAGTTGACATAGGTGGTGGAATACTCCACGCCCGTGGGGATATAGTACACGAAATCTTCGGGCGCCTTCTTCACGGCCACATTCTGCGTATAACCATACATGCTGCCCACAAAGCGATGGACCACATGCTCTTCATACTGCGAAAGGTCGCCGAACGGGACGCCGGCCAGCCGCGCAAACTCCTGCGCGGCATAATAGGCGCCGAGCGGCGCCCAATGGTGATCGGTGCGCAGGTAAATGGGCTCATCCACGTGCTGTGCCAGCACGGAATAGATATCCACCGCACGCACGCCGTTCGAAAGATGCGAGAAGATGCTGTTGAATACGGGCCACTGTTTCTTGGTGAAGCGAGAGGCCTCGTCCGGACAGTAAAACTCCGTTGAAGTGGGGATCGGCATACACCACACATTTACCGACGGCCCGAACACTTCCCCGTATCGATTGATGACCTCGGCATATTTGGCTCCCCCCTGCTCGGTGCCGAAAAAGCCCATCAGCGCCCGCACATTGTCGCCACTTCCCACGAGAATGATGCCGGAATTGGCCACTTTCGCCACATCGTCGGCCGTCCCGTCGCCCGAGGCGGGTTCGAAAGCCTTCACCAACGTAACCGTGTCGGCCTCGGCCACAGGATCTTCCTCTTCCGCTGCGGTTTCCACGGCCACATCGGCGTCGCCAGCCAGATACTGGATGTTCTGCTCGCCGAAACGCATCCCTTCCAGGTCGCGGAACTGCATGCTGAGGTACATCAAGGTGTCGCGCCAGGGCTCGGTGTCGCTGTACCACGACGAAATGGCGGCGGTATAGGTTCCGTCGAGGAGCGAATCGATCGTGAACGAAGGGAAACGCTTCAGGTCGCGCTTTTCCAATTCGGAGTACGCACTCCTCGGCAGCAGGTTGAACGCTGCCGAAATGGCCAGATAAAGCGCCGCGACGACCGAAACGAACAAGACACCCTTCCTCATATCAGAACCGCGTATAAATGAATGGATTGTTGGTCGCGCCGACCAGCAGGGCGACGCTTACCGTCAGGATGGCCACCGCTACCACGATCTTCGATACGGCAAGTACATCGCGCCCCAGGAGGCTTTTCTCCCCGATCCTGCCCAACCAGCGTCCCAGCGGCAGGCAGCAGAGCAACGCGGCAATCCAGAGCCAGAAACGCGACGTCAGCGCGCTCCGGACCGTAAAGTCGGTAAAGGCCTCTGCCTTGCCGAACAGCACAGGGAAGAACGTCGTCATCTGCCCGAAATCCACGAAGTAAAAGATACCCCAACCCAGCACCACCAGCGCCAGGCTGTAGATGTGCAGCAGGAAGCCCGGAACCTTGCCGGCAATCCGCAGGACGGTATATTTCTCCAGTGCCACGATCAGACCGAAATACAGGCCCCAGAGGATGAAATTCCAGCTGGCGCCGTGCCACATGCCGGTCAAAAACCACACCACCAGAATATTGAAGAACTGGTGACGCCGGTTGCCGCCCATCGGAATATAGAGATAGTCGCGGAAAAAACTGCCCAGCGAGATGTGCCAGCGCCGCCAGAAATCCGTGATGGAGTTGCAGCAGTACGGATGGTCGAAGTTTTCCCGGAAATGGAACCCCAGGCAGCGTCCGATGCCGATAGCCATGTCGGAATAGCCTGAGAAATCGAAGTAGATCTGCAGCGTGAAGGCGAGCAGACCCACCCAGGCACCCGCCATGGACAGCTCCAGCAAATTACCAGCAAGAAACTGGTCGGACACCTCCGAAAGCTGGTTGGCCAGGATCACCTTCTTGCCCAGGCCCACCAGAAAACGGAATCCGCCGTCAGCCACGTCGTTCCACGTAACATGGCGGTCGTGAATCTCTTTCGCAATCGTACCATAGCGCACGATCGGACCCGCAATCAACTGCGGAAACATCGAGATATAGAGCAGCAGGTCGCCAAAGCGCCGCTGCGCCGGACTCTCCCGGCGATACACATCCACCAGATAACTGATGGATTGGAACGTATAGAAACTGATGCCGATGGGCAGCGCAATCTCAGGCACAGACACAGACATGCCGCAGCGGCCCAGCAAATCGGCAAAAAAACCAAGGTACTTGAACGTACCCAGAATGACCAGGTTACAGGCGAGACCGGCCGCCAGGAAAGCGGTACGGCCCCGCCGGGCCCGGTCGATGCCCCGGCCGAACAACCAGTTCAGCAGGGCGCAAATAATCAATAGGAAGACATATAGCGGCTCTCCCCACGCGTAAAAGAGCAGGGAGAACGCCACAAGGACGCCGTTTTTCACACCATTGCCTTTCGCCAGCCCCGCGAGCAGATAACAGATCGCGAAGGCGGGCAGAAAGGCAAAGAGAAAGAAAAGGTCGGCAAATACCATCCTACAGTGATTGGACCGTAAATATACGAAAAACTATGCTCGATTCTGTGCCGCCCGCCTGTAATCGGACGGCGACATTCCAAAATGCGCACTGAACTGACGGTGCATGGTAGAGCGCGATGCAAATCCCGCCATTTCTCCTATTTCTGTTATGCCCAGTTCAGGCCGGTCTGAGAGAAGCATGGCCGTATAGCGGAACCTGAAGTGATTGATGAACTCGCTGACCGTCTGACCTGACTCCTGTTTGATAGCCTGTGAAAGGAAGGTGCGGTTCGTGCCCATCTGCGCGGCAAGGTCATCGCGTCCGAGTTCGGGATTACGGAAAAGCTCATCCTTGTGCATCAGGGCGACCAGCCCGTCGTACAGGGATTCTTCAGGAGTGCGTCTTTCAACAGGAACCTTATCACGGGCATGCTCGACTTCATCTTCCTGCCGCAAGGCTTCCATTGCTGATTCATACAGGACGCGGTTCTTCCGCCTCAGGGACCAGGCATAATAGAAAACAAGGACAATAAGTGCACACAAAAGGACGATGAGAACCGTGGCAGATGCCAGACGCTGCCTTGATATCTTGTTTTCCAACTGCAGTTCCTTCAACTCATATCGCTTCGTCAGGACATTGAGTTGTTCCGCCGACTCCTGTATCTGGGCGGAATCGCGTTCCACGGCGTAGCGGCGGTAACTATCCAAGGCGGCGGCGTCATCTCCGTTCTGAGCCTGGAATTCTGCCAGTGAAAGCCGGTACTGGGCTGTCTTCAGCATATTGCCGGCGTTTTCATAACGGGTGATCAGGGAATCGAGCCAGGCATATGCGGCGGCGGGATGTCCTCTTTTCTGTTCGAGTTCCGCCATAGCCGACCACACCAGTTCTTTCTGGACCGGATCGTTGAGCAGTTCGGAATAGTGGAACAGCGTATCTTTCAGCGCATCCGCCGCATCGAGCGAATCCATCATCGTAAGCAGCCGCATGCGGTAACGCGCCTGCTTGAAGCGGTTGACAACGGATATTCTGCCGTACTGTCCTTCCATTCTCCGCAGCAGCACATCGGTGGAATCGTTGATGGCGAGGCCCTGCTGCGGCTGGCCCAGATTCATCTGGATAGCCTGAAGGTTAAACCCCGAACGAAGGGCACGGCCATCCTCGCCCAGTCTCTGTAGTTCGCGGAACGCCTTGCCATGATGGACTTCCGCTTCCTGAGGCTGCCGTGTGTCGAGATAGAAATGACCGAAACAGAATTCGGTGATGGCTTCGCCGATTTCGCTCTGGCGTGCGTGTGCCAGGGAAGACATCTCTTCCAGTGTCGCCAGGGCGTCGGCATAAAGCCCCCAAATCATCTGACGGTCGAATTTGGTCGCGTATGCATCAAAGAGATATTTCTCATTACCAAACTCCTTCTGATAATCTATCAGCCTGTCACAGGCCTTCAGGAATCCCTGGCGATCGCCGCTGGTGAAACAGTCTGCCATCTCGGCACGCCTGATGGAATCTACGACACGATAATCCTCGTTTCTGCCAAAGGAAGAAACGAGGATCACGATCAAGACGGTCAGTATTTTCATCTTTGTCGGTTTATCCGACAAATTTACAAAAAACTGCCGTATCAGAAGTATCTAATTCAGCGTCCAGCCGGATGGATAGGTCCCGGAAGGCCAGACTACTCCGCTCTTTATGGTGAGCGTACCGGTAGCTGCTGTGCCTTGCAGCCAGTCATCGACGTTGCCAAACACCTGCGGGTCGGCCTCATAGTCGCTCAAGGACGGGTTTGTGGCAAGGCAGGTAACCGCGTTCAATGAGACACAATCCCGGAACATATAGCTGTAACAACTGCTTACCAGAGTGGCGGCGTTCAATGCCGGAGCGCTTGTCAGCGAAATGCAGTAGTCGAACATATTCATATAACAGCCTTCGGTAAGCGTGGCGGCCGGAAGCGCCGGTGCAGTGACGAGCGAAGTACAACCGCTGAACATGGCTCCGTAACAGCCTGCGGCCAGTGTGGTGGCCGGAAGAACGGGGGCGCCGGTGAGCGAGCTGCAACCTGAGAACATATTGTCGTAGCACTGTTCTCCCAGCGTGGTTGCGGGAAGGATCGGAGCCCGGACCAGGCCTGTGCAGCCCGAGAACATTCCCATACAGCTGAAGTCGCCCACTGTCGTGGCTCCCAGGTTGAGTTTCAGTTCAGCGTGACTCCGAAGGCCGGTATCGCTCTGGAACAGGCCCGTGAAGGCATAGTCGGCCAGGGTTGTCACATTGGGGTAGTTGCTGCTGCTGATCAGGGAACGGATGTCGCCATAAGCGTAGTGGGCTGCGGTGCTGCTGATGTTGGTGTTCAGATAAGCGGCTCCTTCATCCCCGCCGTAGCGGGCATTGTCGCCCCAGAGGCGCACCTTGTCGCCGGCCGATACGCTGATGGTGATGGGATTCAGGCTGGACGTGGTGGCACTTGCCATAGAAGCGCTCTTCCCCCAGGTAATGCTCAGTTTCTGCGGGTTTGAGATGGTGATGATCCCGTCCCCGATGGCCTCCAGGGTGAGAGGCTCCACATAGCCGTTCCAGCCGGCGGGAATACCGTGATCGCCGGAAGGCCAGCTGGCCGAAGGGTCGGAGATGAACATGCCGCCGGCAGGGATGCTGCTCACCCAGTCACCGCCCACCCAGTCACGTGTGGCTGCATCGGCACCGATATTGGTGGTGGCGTAGCAGGTAATTTGCTTCAGGCTGCTGCATCCGTAAAACATACCTCGGTAGGCATATTGCCCGGGAGCAGTGGCCGGAAGGATAGGAGATGCCTCCAACGCTTTGCATCTCTCAAACATATAGAAATAGGCCGATATGGGAACCGTGGTCGCGGGAAGGATGGAGGGTGCTTTTTTCAGTTTACTGCAATGAGAGAACATCATATAATAAGGACCCCAACTGCTGTAGTCTGTTGAACTGTAAGGACCTCCCTGAAGGGTCGTTGCCGGTAGTTCCGGAGCCTCGGTAAGGTTTTCGCAAGCATAAAACATCAAAGCGTAGGCGCCCTTTTTCACCGTGGTGGCGGGAAGTTCCAAACTCTTTTCCGGATGGTTGTAAAGCGTTGAATTGGGCTTATCCCAGCTCTCGCCTGAAAACAGCCTTGTAAACGCATATTCCTCCGCTGTTTGGATAAAGGAATTGTAATTCGGGCTTTTGTACGCATCATAGTCAATCAGGCTCATGATGTTGCCATAAACATAATGAGGCACGTCACAGATAATTTTCGCTTGTACGCTAGGAGAAGACCAACTGCGATCGCCGTTCGCAGTTTTGGCGCCCAGCAGCAGCTTGTCGCCCGCCTTCACCGGAATCTGAATAGGATTGCCGGTGGCAATATTAGAATTAACGGCACTGTTGTTCACCCCGGCAAAGCCATAGAACAGGGTGTGGTTCTTCGGATTCTGGATGGTCACCGTGCCATCTTCCAGCGCTTCGATGGTAAGGGGCGTGGCAATGGGATCGTACTTGGCCAGCTGCACTGTGGTCTTATAATATTTTCCTGCCTTGAGACATGCTTTTTTGGTACCCTCATAGCAAATGCCGCTTTCTGTTTCGACCACGAAGGAATAGACCTGCTTGTCCGAACCGTCACCTATCTTGGGGATGGCGACAAACAGACGGGTCGCCGGCCTTTCGGGGATAACGGTAATCGGGCCGCCGTTCAGATTGTGGGGAGCCGTGATCGTAAGCTTGACGATACCCTCCGTATTGACCGTCGCGTAGTTGAATTCGAAAAGACTGATGCTCTGCCGGCATACGAAATCGGCTTGAGAGAGTGAGATCGTGCCGCTGGATGCATCCACGGACGTCACTTCCACCGAAGCGATGGCATAGTCATAATTCGCGGATATGTCGGCTACCGTTCCTTTCTGTCCGGCGTACAACGGGCCCCCGGAGGGTTTGCACGGATAATACAGTTGGAACCTGTCCCCCACCATCGCGCCTTCACTGAGAGTGCCCGACATAGTGGTGCTGTTTCCGCCCGAATACATGGCATAAAGTGTACATTTATATGTGTTCCCATCATACATCTCCACCTTTTCAGTTCCGCTCCAGTAGCTGTAAATATGGCTCTCATCGGGCATCGAAAGCGACTTGGTTACGGGAGCATCTTCTTCCCATCCATATTCTTCGACAGATTTGGTTGCAGCACTTTCACCCTTGCTCGCTTCCAAGGCCACACGCCATCCTTCTTCCTTTCGGGGGAGCATCTCTTCGGGGACGAGTTGGTCTTCCATACAGGAAACCAGAATGCCGCCAAGCAGCAGTATCAAAATCAATGCAATCTTTTTCATGGCGTTACTCCCATTCATCAATTATTACATCTCCATAATCTTCCCGTACAAATTGCCCGGAACCAGCCAACATAGGAACTGTTGCCTGAAGGTGCAGGATTTCAACCTGCGGGGTCTCGTAGATTTTTTTCATTGCTGGGTCGTGTTTCGTCGTTTCTTGTCGCAAATATAGTCTTGATGCGTGGAACAGATGTCCCATCTGCGCAATTTCGTGTCCCAAATCCGCAAAAAAAGCGGTCGGGGCGGAAAATCCACCCCGACCGGATAAAACAGATATATCTTCCCACCTACATGGCAATCTCCTTCTTCAGGCGCTCGGTGAGCAGCGGAACGACCTTGTTGAGGTCGCACACGATACCCAGGTCGGCCACGCTGAAGATGGGCGCGAACTTGTCTTTGTTGACCGCGATGATGGTCTCGGACTCCTCCATGCCGGCCAGGTGCTGGATGGCGCCGGAGATGCCAAGAGCGAAATACACGGCGGGACGGACGGTCTTGCCGGTCTGGCCTACCTGACGCTCGTGCGGCATGATGCCGGCATCGACCATGGCACGCGAAGACGATACTTCGCCGCCGATGACCGTGGCCAGTTCCTGCAGCATTTCGAAGCCTTCCTTGCAGCCGACGCCGCGGCCGCCGGAAACCAGGATCTTGGCGTCGGCGATATCGACGGAAGCCTTCTGCTCCTTGACGGTCTTCACCAGCTTGACAATGAACTTGCTCTCGTCGAACGTGGGATGGAACACCACGATCTCGCCCTTGCGGTCGAAATCGGGCGCCGCCTTGGGCATCACGCCCGGACGGACGGTCGACATCTGCGGACGGTGCTCGGGGCACTTGATGGTGGCCATCAGGTTGCCGCCGAATGCCGGACGCGTCATCTCGAATTCGTGGGTTTCCTCGTTGATCGTCAGCTTGGTGCAGTCGGCGGTCAGGCCGGTGCCCAGGCGGGCGGCGATGCGCGGGGCGAGGTCACGGCCGATGGTCGTGGCGCCGTACATCAGGATCGAGGGCTTGAAGTGGTTGACGGCCTGGAAGACGGCCTGCGTGTACTGCTCGGTCACATAATCCTTGAGTTCCGGTTCGTCGATGACGACCACCTTGTCGGCGCCGTATGCCACGAGGGTCTGCGCCTTGTCGGTGATGCCGCACCCTGCGAGGATGGCGACTACCTTCTCACCGGTGACCTGCGACAAGTCGCGGGCCTTCCCGATCAGTTCCAGCGCAACCGACTGGATCTCACCGTCACGCTGCTCGGCAAATACATAGATATCTTTATAAGCAGAAAAATCCATAGCGTTACAATTTTTGACGGTTAGATGATGTGTTTTTCCTTCAGTTTGGCAACGATCAGCTCTACGGCTTCCTCGGCGTCCACTTCGTGGACCTGTCCGGGAGCCTTGAGTTCTTTGGTAAACGACTTGACCACCTTCGTGGGCGAACCCTTGAGGCCGAGTTCGGTCTCCGGCACGTCGATGCGGTCGGCGCCCCAGACCTCGACTTCCTTGCCATAGGCGTCCACGATGCCGCCCACGCTCATATAGCGAGGCTTCACGGCGGATGCCAGGCAGGTCAGCAGGGCCTTGCCCTGGAATTCCAGGATCTGGTAGCCGTCTTCCGTTTCCTTGGTCACGGTGTACTTCTTCGTGTCGGGATCGTATTCCAGACCGGCCACGTAGGAAATCTGCGGAATGCCCAGGTGTTCAGAAATCTCCGGTCCCACCTGCGCGGTGTCGCCGTCGATGGCCTGGCGGCCTGCGATAATCAGGTCCCAGTCGAGCTTGCGGGCCACGCCGGCCAGGGCCTTGGAGGTGGCCAGGGTGTCGGCGCCGCCGAGCTTGCGGTCGGTCAGCAGGATAGCGCGGTCAGCGCCCATGGCGAAGGCCTCGCGCAGAATCACTTCGGCGGCGGGAATACCCATCGTCACGACGGTCACTTCAGCGCCGAACTTGTCCTTGAGCTGGAGGGCGAATTCAAGACCGCCCTTGTCGTCCGGGTTCATGATGGCGGGAACGCCTTCGCGGACCAGGGTCTTGGTTACCGGATCGATCTTGATCTCGGTGGTGTCGGGAACTTGCTTGATACAGACTAAAATTTTCATCTCACTGCCCTCCTACTTGATTTTACCGAACAACTTGCCTGCGATGACCATGCGCTGGACCTCGGAGGTTCCTTCATAGATTTCAGTGATCTTGGCGTCGCGCATCATGCGTTCCACCGGATATTCACGGGTGTAGCCGTAACCGCCGTGGAACTGGACGCACTTGGTGGTGACTTCCATGGCCACCTCGGCCGCGTAGAGTTTCGCCATCGCGGCATCGGCCGAGTAATTGACCTTCGGATTGACCGTATGCTCGTCTTCCCGGAAGGCTGCGCTGCGCACCAGCAGGCGGGCCGCCTCGATCTTGGTCTTGAGGTCGGCCATCTGGAACTGCGTATTCTGGAACTGGGCGATCTTTCTGCCGAACTGCTTGCGTTCCTTGGTGTACTTGACGGTCTCGTCGAGTGCGCCCTGGGCGATGCCGAGGGCCTGCGAGGCGATACCGATACGGCCGCCGTCGAGCGTCATCATGGCGATCTTGAAGCCCTCGCCCACCTTGCCGAGCAGGTTTTCCTTCGGGATGCGGACGTTGGTGAAGATCAGTTCGGCCGTGGCGCTGCCGCGGATACCCATCTTGAGTTCTTTCTTGCCAATCGAGAAGCCCGGCGTTGTGGCTTCCACGATAAACGCGGAGATGCCCTTCGTGCCCAGCGACTTGTCGGTCATCGCAATGACGATGTATACGTCGGCGTGTCCGGCATTGGTGATGAAAATCTTGTTGCCGTTGATCACCCATTCATCGCCGTCGAGGACCGCAGTGGTCTGCTGTCCTGCCGCGTCGGTACCGGCATTCGGCTCAGTGAGGCCGAACGCGCCGATCCACTCGCCGGAGGCCAGCTTCGGGACATATTTCATTTTCTGCTCCTCGGTGCCGAACTGAAGGATCGGCGACATGCAGAGCGACGTATGTGCGGATACGATCACGCCGGTGGTCGCGCAGCAGCGGGAGAGTTCTTCCACGGCAATGGAATACATCAGGTTGTCGCCGCCGGCACCGCCGTACTGCTTGGGCACAGGGATGCCGAAAATGCCCAGCTTGGCCATTTTGTCGACAGTCTCCTGGGGGAAGCGTTCCTGCTCGTCGATCTCGGCCGCCAGGGGCTTGACCTCCTTCTCGGCGAACTCGCGGATCATCTGCCGGAACAGTTCCTGCGTCTTGTTGAGATTGAAATTCATGGTTTGAGGGTATGGAATCGATTAATACTTGTAGAAACCTTCACCGGTCTTACGGCCGAGCAGGCCAGCGCGGACCATCTTGCGGAGCAGCGGGTGCGGACGGTACTTGGGATCGCCGAATTCCTTGTACAGTACCTCCATGATGGCCAGGTTGACGTCGTTGCCGATCAGGTCGGCCAGCGCCAGCGGGCCCATCGGATGATTGGCACCGAGCATCATGCACTTGTCGATGTCCTCGGCGGTGGCAATGCCGTCGGCCAGGATGCCGACAGCCTCGTTGATCATCGGGATGAGGATGCGGTTTACCACGAACCCGGGGGCTTCCTTCACCTCGACGGGCTGCTTGCCGATCGAGGCGGCCAGGTCGACCACGCATTTGGTCACATCGTCGCTGGTCAGCTGGCCGCGGATCACCTCGACCAGGGCCATGCGGTCGGCAGGATTGAAGAAGTGCATGCCGATGAACTGCGCCGGACGAGAGGTGCAGGCGGCAATCTCAGTGATGCTCAGCGAGCTGCTGTTGGTTGCAAAAATTGTTTCCGGTTTGCAGATACCGTCGAGTTCGGTGAAGACACCTTTCTTCAGCTCCATATCCTCGACGGCCGCCTCGATCACGAGATCGGCATCGGCGAACGTGGAGTACTCCGTGGTGGTCGCGATATTCGCCATGATGGCATCCATCGCGTCCTGGGCGATCTTGCCCTTTTCGACGAGCTTGCTGTAGCCCTTCGAAATGGAAGCCATGGCCTTGTCGAGGCTGGCTTGGGTACGGCTTTTCATGACGACGGGCATCTTGGCGGCAAAAGCCTTCACGATTCCCTTGGCCATCGTACCGGTTCCAATAACGCAAATTTTCATGGTAGTTTATGAATTAATGACATTTGAATTCCGCTTTCCTTTTGTGCAGGAAGGCATCCATGCCCTCCTTCTGGTCGGCCGTGGCGAAGCACTTGGCGAAATACCGGTTCTCGAGCGCGAGCGATTCGTCCACGTCGAGGTCGTAGTTCTCATTGATGCATGCCTTGGCGAACGACACGGCGATCGGCGCGTTCTTGAGGATGGAGGCCACCAGCGCATCGACGGCGCCCTGCAATTCTTCGGGCGCCACCACGCGGTTGACCAGTCCGATCTGCAGCGCTTCATCGGCATCGATCATCCGGCCGGTATAGATGAGTTCCTTGGCGATTCCCTGACCGACCAATTTGGCAAGCCGGTACGTACCGGAGAAACCCGGGATAATACCCAAGCCCACTTCAGGTTGGCCGAAACGGGCCTTCGCCGAGGCGATGCGGATGTCGCAGGCCATGGCCAGCTCGCATCCGCCGCCCAGGGCGAATCCGTTGACGGCGGCGATCACCGGGAACGGCAGGTCTTCGATCTTCTTGAACACGCGGGAACCGCGTACACCGAATTCGTAGCCTTCCGGCTCGGAAAGATGCGCCATCTCGGAGATGTCGGCACCGGCCACGAAAGCCTTGCCCTCACCCGTGATGACCAGCACACGGACCTTGTCGGGGTCGAGCGAATCCACGAACAGCTCCAGTTCCGCGAGAATCGTGGAATTGAGCGCGTTCAGCGTGGCGGGCGATGATAAGGTCAAGGTGACCACGCCTTCCGCCCCTTCCGACACTTTCAGAAATTGATAGTCCATCGCGGCAACCGTTTACTGTGCCATCGGCTTGAGATCCTTGGCAATGATGAGTTTCGCCTGCGTGGCTTCCTGCACCTGCTCCACCGTGAATTCCGGATTTATCTCCTTCAGCACAAGTCCTTCCGGCGTCACATCCATCACGCCCATCTCAGTGATGATCATGTTTACCTGATGCGCGGCGGTCAGCGGGAGCGTGCACTCCTTCATGATTTTGTGGTTGCCCTTCTGGGTGTGTTCCATGGCCACGATCACGCGTTTGGCACCGACCACGAGGTCCATGGCGCCGCCCATGCCCGGGGTCAGCTTGCCGGGAATCATCCAGTTGGCCAGGTTGCCCTGCTCGTCCACCTGCATGGCGCCGAGGAACGTGCAGTCCACATGGCCGCCGCGGATGATCAGGAACGAATCGGCCGAAGAGCAGGCGTACGCGCCGGGATAAGCCGTGATGTAGGCGCCGCCCGCATTCACGTAATCCTTGTCTTCCTTGCCGGGTTCCGGGGCCGGGCCCATGCCCACCAGGCCGTTCTCCGACTGGAGCGTCACGTTCACACCCTTCGGAAGGTAGTTCGGAATGGCGGTCGGAAGACCGATGCCGAGGTTCACGATGTCACCGTCCTTGAGTTCGAGAGCCGCACGCCGTGCGATGGTCTCTCTGATTTGATTCTTATCCATAGATGAATGATTTAGATATTGTTTTTATTTCTTGGTATTCATTCGTTTGACAAACTCCTGGGCAACGAAGGAAGCCACGTCGTCGGCGTAGGTTCCGGCACCGAAACCGGCGTCGAAGCCCAGCTCCTTCGCCAGTTCGTGCGAAATGCGCGGGCCGCCGCATACCACGATCATCTTGTCGCGGAGGTTTTCCGCCTCCAGCAGTTCGATGAGTTCCGTCATATTCTGGATGTGCACGTCCTTCTGCGTCACGGTCTGCGACACGAGCAGGGCGTCGGCGTGCAGGTCGAGCGCCTTGGCGATAAATTCCTCGTTCGGGACCTGGCTGCCCAGGTTGTAGGCCTCGAACATGTCGTAGCGCTCGATGCCGTAGTGGCCGGCGTAACCCTTCATGTTCATGATGGCGTCGATGCCTACCGTATGGGCGTCGGTACCGGTAGATGCTCCCACAACCACCAGCTTGCGGCCGATGTTCTGCCGGATGTATTCGTCGGTCTCTTTCATCTCCATTACCGTGGACTCCACTTTCGGCACATAGATCGACGTGAAGTCCACCGTGTGGATGGTACTGCCGTAACAGTTGAAGAAGGTATAGCCCGGCGTCAGTTCCTGATAGAACACCACCAGCGGGTTGTTGAAGCCCATCTCCTTGAGGAGCTGCTTGGCCGCTTCCACCGCTTCCGGGCCGCAGGGAACGGGCAGCGTGAAACTCAGCTGCACCTTCCCGTCGTTCATCGTATCACCGTAGGGTTTTACTTTGGTCAGGTCCAAGGTCTTGTCGAAATCCTTGGCATCCATTGAATAAAGTCCGCCGCTCATCGTCATCTCCTCCCTTTCATCAATTCAATAAACGGATTGAAATAATTGCCGCCCTTGGCGACCACGCCATCGAGGCCCTTGCCGCCGTCCTTCGGGCGCTTCACGTCGCCGAACTTGCCTTTTTCCAGCGCGTTGAACAGGCCTTCCTTCACCAGTTCCTCCAGCAGCGCCACGGCATTGTCGAGCACGAGCGCGGCCCGCTGGCGGATGATGCCGCCCTCCTTGAATTCCATTTCCTCGCCGATGTCACGCATGTTGTTGAAGATGTAGCGGGCATTCTCGATGGAGAGGTAGCGGTCGCTCATGAACGGAGTGTGGATGGCCTCGGTGGGCATGCCCAGCAGCTGGATGCCCTGATGGGTCCAGATGCCGATGATGTTGAACAGGGCGTCCTGGATATGGCCGCGGAAAATGTTGCCGGTCATGAACTTGGTCGGCGGCATGTACTTCAGCGTGGCCTTCGGGAAGATTTCGCGCGTCATTTGCGCCTGCGCCAGCTCGTAGAGGAAACCGTTGGTCAGCATCGGATCCATCTCGAACGCGTGGCCGAGGCCCATCTGCTCCTCAGGCAGGCCGGCCAGCAGAGCCAGCTGCTCGTTGATGATGTCGGAAGCCAGCACCGTGTGGGCAGCTTCCACCGCGTCGGCCGTGGTCAGGTAGTTGTCCTCGCCCGTGTTGATGATCACGCCGGCAAAGCCGTTGATCACACGCGAGAAATACTGGTCGACCAGTGTGCGCTGCATGTTGATGTCGCGGAACAGGATGCCGTAGAGGGCGTCGTTGAGCATCACGTCGAGGCCTTCGAACGCGCCCATGATGGCGATTTCCGGCATGCAGAGTCCCGAGCAGTAGTTGCAGAGGCGGATGTAGCGGCCCACCTCCTCCCCGACCTTGTCGAGCGCGGCGCGCATTATACGGAAGTTTTCCTGGGTGGCGAAGGTACCGCCGAAGCCTTCGGTCGTGGCGCCGTAGGGCACATAGTCGAGCAACGACTGGCCCGTAGTGCGGATCACGGCGATGACGTCGGCCCCCTGACGGGCACCGGCTTCCGCCTGAACCACATCTTCATAGATGTTGCCCGTGGCCACAATGATATAAAGGTAAGGTTTCGGACCTTCACCGAGCGTCTTGAGATATTCTTCCCTGCGGTTCCGGCGCCGGCGGATTCGTTCGATCGAACCGGTGATCACGGGCTCGAGCGCAGCGTCCACCTTCTTCTTGTCGGAAATGCTGATTTTCGTCAGGTCGAGCGTCCCGTCGGCGACGGCTTCGGCGATCTCCTGGGGCGTCTTGCCCGTGGCGACCATCGCATTGCCGACGTAGAACATCACGCCCTGCCCCAGCACACCGGACGCCTTGAGTGAATCTACCACGACGTTGGGAAGCGGGACCTGGTTCTCATCGACGCCGTCGATACCCAGCAGGCGGCAGATGGTGCGCTCCACGGCCACAGTCGTGTAGCCGTCGGCGAATGATTGCACATCCTCGGCAATCATCCGTGCCAGCTGGCGCGCCCGGTCGACCTTCCGCTGGTCCAATCCAAGTTTGCTTTTATTCATAATCACGTTTCATTATAATGTCTGCCATGTCGATCCACTGCGCATCGATACCCAGTTCGCGCGCAATGTTGAGTGCCTCGTGGGGCACCTCGTGGCTCGCGGTCTTCACGAGCCGATAGTCCATCGTGCGGCCTTTCGTGCCGGGAACCAGTCCCTGTACGCGCCAGCACTGCCCTTCGTGGGCCACGGTATAGTGGGTGGTCAGCACCAGGGCGAGGTCTCTCTTGCCCGCCAGGCGCTGCAGCAGCGCAGCAACCAGTGCGGTGCCCTCCACCGGGTTGGTGGTACGCGCCGGCTCGTCGACCAGCAACAGCACCCGCCCGCCCTGCTCAATGGAAGTGATGGCCCGGTCGATACGCTGCATCTCCGCCGCGAACGACGAAAGCCCCGTCTTTTCGTTCTGCTCGTCGCCGATGCAGAAACGGATGTCATCGAACGGCATGAGCGTAGCAGCCTCCGCCGGCACGGCGAATCCGAACTGGTAGAGATACTGGATCATGCAGAGCGTCTTGAGCGCAACGGTCTTGCCGCCCATGTTCGCGCCGATCACCGTCGCGGGGACGCCCAGGTCGAACGAGAAGTCGACTCGCTGGAAATCGAGCCCCTTGGCCCGCAGCACGGTACGGACTTCCGGGTGGAACATCCCGTGAATCTCCGTACGCTGTCCGGAAACGGGGAACGTCAGGCCGAAGTCTTTTACCAGGAGCGCCTGGGCAATGGAAATATCCATCCCGGCGAGGGCCATCAGCGTTTCCTGAAGGATGGCCGCATGGGGACGCAGCAGGTCGCTGAGGTTCTTCTTGATGCGGTCTTCCTCGTTGAGCAGCTGTTCGCGGAGCTGTTCATCGTCCGGATCGCGGTCCACCGCGTCGCGCAGGCGCCGCAGTTCACCAGAATAGGAGTCATAGAGATAGAACGTCCCGATCTTCAGTCCATCGGGATCGAGAATCGAGATCACCCGGTCCATGTCCCGCTCCTGACCGAGCGACTCGGCCAGCATCGCCAAGTGCTTGATCTCGAAAAATTCCACCTCATCGAGCACCGCACCGGCCTTCAGGGAAGCGAGCGTTCCCGAGATATCGCGCAGCCCCTGCAGCCGGAAGCGGAGGTCTTCCACGCGGCGGCGGTCCGCATGAACCATCTCAACGTATTCCCGCACAGCCGCATACACATCGTCAATCTGACCGGGGTCAGTCATCATCTCCCGATCGAGCAGGACTTTGCGGGCGAAACCGCTCTGCAGGCGCAATTCATCGAACAGATAGCGCACGCCGCAAGGACTCTCAACGATTTCCCTAAACTTCATACTCGTTCTTTACAATATCGTATACCGGCAGCCCGATCTTCTCGGAAAGCTCCCGGCAAAGAATATCCGAATCCAATACAATCCCGTTGGGAGCCACCGGATTGACGCACACCGCCAGCAGCGTGCTCTTCATCCGCACCGACAACCGGCCGCCGCGCCGCACGAAGGCCCGGTACAACTCCTGCGAGCAGAAAACCTTCGTAAAATCGCCTACAACCAGTTCCAGTTCGTCCTCTCCCAACACGTTCTTGGCCGCCATCAGCAGGCGGTCGGTCAGCGCCCCGTCCACTTCGACCACCGGATGCCCCTTGAGCATCGCGGCGTCGAGCGACGAGAACGACGACACATGCAGCTTCGGTTCCGGCCCCACATACAGCGGAAGTCCGATGAGTTCCACCACGAAGGCCGTCTTACCCACCAAATCCTTCACATTGGCCGAAAATGCCGCACCGGTGGAGAGCACCATCGCTTCGCTCACGGCCGGTGAAGCCGTGCTCAGGCGGGAAAGCGCCCCGTCGATCAGGATCAGGTCGATTCCGAATCCGCCCAGCGACTGCATCCAACGTTTCAAGGCCGTGGCGCTGGAGGGGCCGCTCAGCAGCACTTTCCCCTCCTGCAGGGCCTTGGCCGTGACCACACGCCCGAGGGCCGTGTCCTCTTCGCTCACCTCATACAGTTCGGAAAGGGGACGTTTCTGCCGGAAATGCTTCTCGCTGGTGGCAAAGAACATCCCCTCCCGTACTGTGATTTCGGGCTTCGCGGTGCCGGTCACCTGGTCGGTGGTCTCACCGTCGATCCCGATCGACGTCACCGCCACGTTGAAATAGTCGAGCGGCAGACGTTTGATGATGTAGTTGAGACACTCCGTCTTGCCGGCATTCTTCGCGAGGCCGACAATCGACACGCTGCGGTGCTTGAGAATCTCTCCTACGAACGGCATCTACTTGCGGTTTTTGCTGCGTTCCTTCCGTTCGAGATAGGCCGGTTCGATGGCCATCCCCTGTCCTTCCAGCAGGCCGGCCACGCCTTCGAGCTTCTTGCGGCACTCGGGGCAATGGCAATCCTGATGGTATTCCGACGGCTCGGTGTAGGTGGTGATCACGCCTTCGAAGTTGCGGAGGACCACCTTGCCCGGCGCCTGGGAAATCACGTACTGCGGCATCACCGGCGTCTTTCCGCCGCCACCCGGGGCGTCCACCACGAAGGTCGGGACAGCGTAGCCGGAGGTATGGCCGCGGAGCGCCTCGATGATCTCGATGCCCTTCGACACCGGCGTCCGGAAATGTTCCAGGCCCATCGAGAGATCGCACTGATAGATGTAGTAGGGCCGCACACGCATCTTCACGAGCTCATGGACCAGTTTCTTCATCACGTGGACGCAGTCGTTCACGCCGCGCAGCAACACGCTCTGGTTGCCCAGCGGAATGCCGGCGTCGGCCAGGCGCGCACAGGCGGCGGCCGATTCGGCGGTCACTTCGTTGGGATGGTTGAAATGCGTGTTGAGCCAGATCGGATGGTATTTCTTCAGCATGTTGCAGAGCTCCGGAGTGATGCGCTGCGGGCATACCACCGGCGTGCGCGAGCCGATGCGGACGATCTCCACGTGGGGGATCTCACGCAGCCTGCGGATGATGTCCTCCAGCCAGGCGTCGCTCACCATGAGCGCGTCGCCGCCCGACAGGAGCACGTCGCGCACCTCGGGAGTACGGCGGATGTATTCGATGGCCTTGTCGATGCGCTCGCGCGGGCTTTCGTCGTCTTTCTGTCCGGCGAAGCGGCGGCGAGTGCAGTGGCGGCAGTACATCGAGCACATGTCGGTAATCAGCAGCAGCACGCGGTCGGGGTAGCGGTGCGTCAGACCCGGCGTCGGGCTGTCTTCATCCTCGTGGAGCGGGTCGAGCAGGTCGGCAGCGGCTTGGTGCGTCTCGGCGGCCGTGGGGATGCACTGCCTCCGGACGGGATCGTACGGGTCGTCCGGATCGATCAGGGAAATGTAGTACGGCGTGATGGCCATGCGGAGCGTGGAGAGGCATTTCTTGACGCCCTCCTCTTCTTCCGGCGTGAGCTTCACGTATTTCTTGAGCTCATCGAGCGTTTCGATCCGGTTCTTGACCTGCCATTTCCAGTCGTTCCACTGGGCGTCGGTCACTTCCGGGAAAAGCGCTTTTCTACGGGAAACGTTCATACTGCCTATGCGTAGAGTTCTTCAAAGATCTTGCGGAGCTTCGGGCATTCGCGGAGTTCCTGCAGGGTGAATTCGGCGTGACCCTTGGTGTAGCCGTTGCCCATGATCATGTTGACGTCGGCACCGATGCCTTCCGCGCCGAGCGAGGCCTTGGTGAAGCTGGTGGCCATCGAGAAGAAATACACCACGCCGTCGTCCTTGGTGCAGAGCACGGCGGTCATTTCCTGGTCGGGCACGTTGACGCAGTTGATGGTCACGTCGGCCATCTTGCCGTCGGTGAGACGTTCCACCATCTCATACACCTGGACGGGCGTCATGCCGGAAGCGCTTTCCACCACGTCGCAGAAGCCCAGGTCCTTGATGCGCTGGGTACTCCGCGGGCTGTTGGCGATACCGATCACCTTGCCGGTCACGCCCACGCGTTTCTTGGCCTCGTAGGCGCAGAGCATGCCGCTCTTGCCACCGGCGCCGAGGATCACCACGGTCTGGCCGTACTGGCAGAGCTTGGCGGTCTGTGCCGGTGCACCGGCCACGTCAAGGGCGCTCAGGGCGAGTTTCTCGGGCATGTCGGTCGGGATCTTGGCGTAGATGCCGCTCTCGAAGAGGATGGCCTTGCCCTTGATGTCCACCTGATCCACGTCGGGACGGATGGCGAGGATTTCGTCGATGCGCAGCGGCGTCAGCGAGAGGCTCACGAGCGTGGCGATGCGGTCGCCCTCCTTGAGGTCGATCTTGCCCTTGAGGGCGTCGCCGATCTTCTCCACCTTGCCGAGCAGCATGCCGCCCGAACCGGTGCGGCGGTTGCGGTGCTTGCCCTGGAGTTCCACGTTGAGGAACATTTCCTTCTTGACCTCCTCCATGATCTGCTCTTCCGTGGCGCCTTCTCCAGCCTGCTGTTTCGCATAGTTGTGGATGTCGGTGAAGGAAGCGGAATCGATGTTGAGGGTCTGGACGTCGATCAGGATCTCGTTGTCCCAGATCTCGTCCATGTTGTTGTCGAGTTTGTTTGCGGGTTGGGGAAGCACGCCTTTGGGTTCAATGACGCGATGCGTTCCGTACTTGTTTCCGTGTTTCTGTGCCATATTGATTCTATGTTAATTACGGGGTTTGAGGTTCAGTATTTCGCGGGCCTCGTCGCTCGTGGCGACGGGACGGCCCAGTTCATTGGCGAGGCGGACGACCTTGGCGACCAGTTCGCCGTTGCTCTTGGCCAGGACACCCTTTGAAAGATAGAGGTTGTCCTCGAAGCCTACGCGGACGTTGCCGCCCATGGCGATTGCCGCAGCGGCCATCGGGAACGCGTGACGGCCTACGCCGGTCACCGTCCAGGTAGAGCCGGCCGGAATGCCGTTCACCAGCCAGCAGAGGTTGGCGACAGTGGCCGGCGTGCAACCGGGAACACCCAGCACGAAGTTGAACTGCATGGGAGCGCCGGGAGCCTGTCCTTTACGGGCCATGTTGAGGATGGTGTCGAGGTGACCCATCTCGAAGCATTCGTATTCGGGCTTGATGCCGCGTTCCATCATGCGCTTGCCGAAGGCGCGCATGGTCGGCAGGGTGTTGTCGAAAATTTCGTCGCCGAAGTTGCAGGTACCGCAGTCGAGCGTCGCCATTTCGGGCAGCGGATCGGTGTCGGTCGACTGCAGGCGTTCGTCGGGCGTCATGCCCACGGCTCCGCCGGTCGAGGGAATCAGGATCACGTTGGGGCACACCTTCAGGATGGCCTCTTCACATTCCTGGAAACGGCCCCGGTCCTGGGTGGGCGTGCCGTCGTCCCAGCGGACATGCAGGTGGACGATCGCGGCGCCGGCATCGACGGCCGACTTCGCCTCGCGGACGATTTCTTCAACGGTATAGGGAACGGCGGGATTCTGCTCCTTGGTGACTTCCGCGCCGCAGATGGCGGCGGTAATGATGAGTTTGTCCATGGCTACTTGCGCTGGCATTTTTTCGGCGTGACACAAGTGCCGCTGGCACGGCACACCACGACCGGCTCGTCCAGCAGGTCGGCTGCGGAATCGGAGATGTCGGGACGCGGGGCGATGACCTTGCGGGCCTCGAAGACCATCTTGCGGGAGGTATTGCCTTCGGAGACGATCTCGCCGGTGGCCTCGATAAAGTCGCCGGCATAGACGGGAGCGATGAATTCCACCATGTCGTAGGCCTTGAACAGGCCCTCGTCGCCATCGCGCAGGATCAGGAGTTCGGTGGCCACATCGCCGAAAAGGTGGAGCATGTGGGCACCGTCGACCAGGTTTCCGCCGTAGTGCGCATCCTTGGCGCTCATGCGGACACGGATCATGGATTTGTATTCAGCCATATTGCAGACGGGTTATTGTTCGACGTAAATGTAGTCCACGAAAAGGGCCGGCGTATGCACGGATTCGGGTTCGATATCCCCTACCTTGACGAGTTTCTCGGCTTCGACGATTACCGTATTGGCCGCCTGTGCCATCATCGGGTTGAAGTTCTTGGTCGTGCCACGATAGAAAACGTTGCCCGATTCATCGACGATAGAACCGCCCAGCAGCGCGAAATCGGCGCCCAGGGGTTTCTCCAGCAGATAATCCTTGCCATCGACATTGATGATCTGCTTGCCTTCCTGCACCACGGTGCCGATGCCAGTCGGGGTGAGGATGCCGCCGAGGCCGGCGCCCTTTGCGCGGATGCGCTCGGCCAGCGTGCCCTGCGGCACGAGGTTCATCTTGAGGTCGCCGTTGTTCATCTGCTCGATGGAGGCCTTGCTGCCGCCGATATAGGAAGCGTAGATTTCCTTCACCTGGTGGTTCTCAATGAGCTTGCTCCAGCCTTTGCCGTCGAAGACGGTGTCGTTGCAGATTATGGTCAGATTCTTCACGCCGCTTTCGGCGAGCGCGTCGACAATCTGTTTGGGCGCACCCGTTCCCAGGAAGCCGCCAATCATGATCGTGGAGCCGTCTTTGATCATTGCGACGGCATCTTTCAGCGAAATGTTCTTTTTCATATGGGTTGTATAGTTTGTTTATTGCCGTTTTGCTCGACTTAATCTGCAAATTTAATCAATTTCGGCCTCTTTGCAAAGCAAAATCGCCTCCCCTTTGGGGATTTATAAACAAAATATACACGGGAAAATACAAGCCCCTGAGGGCCAGGAAAAAGGCTTAGCGGGCCGATTGCATTTCGCGGCGGAAAACCGGCGTAGCGTAGATGCGAAGCAGCTGTTCGCGGATGGCGCGACGGTCAAATGGACGAGGCAGCGTGTTGAGTTCTTCCTTCAGATAGCGTTCAAAACGCTCTGAAGCGGATTTGTCGGACGGTTGCTGCCCCCTCAGCAGTTCCGCAGCAGCGATCTGCGTCGGCCAGATGCGCCAGGCCGAGAGGATGCGGTCATCGATGATCGCGGCCAGCCGGCGGAACCGCTCGTTCTTGTCGAACGAAGCGCAGTAAGCCAATTCTTCGTCGGTAATCGGCTTGCAAAAGGCCACGTGTACCCGCCCTTTCTGCTGCACGATACCCGTCACGATGCTTTCGAGATCCTCGCCCGGACGCTTCACATATATTCCAGACTTTTTCTTTACATAAACCTCGTAAGCCTTTTTGATTGCGCAACTTTCGATCTCGTAAGACACAGCGACGGGCATCAGGTTGAGCGCCTTCATGTTCTCTGCGAAATCGACGCTTCCACTCAGCGAAAGCATCTTCAGGAGTCCCTGCTCCGTAGTGTCGCAGCCATCTTTCGTCCGTCCGTTCCTGTGTGAAATCCAGACCGATGCAGGGAGATCGTCGTGCAGCCGCATGCGGATATAGGCCGACAGGTTGCATGATGTCTCATACACTTCCCGGGGATTCGTGCTGCGCACCACCTTGATCATACGGTTCGACCGCATGAGGTCCTCCAAAAAATGGTTGTAGAGCAGGTTGTCCCCTACCGCAATCTCGGAGAGCGGAAGGCCATTGTCCTTGAACAGATACTGGATGAAAGCCGAATCCAGCACGATATCGCGGTGCGACGAGAGCATCGTATAGCAGCGCCCACCCGCAAAATAGCCGAGCCCCTCGGACGTCAGCCCACGTGTGGTCTTGCCGAGAATCGAGCGGACAGCGGGATACATTACCCGCGTCTGGAAATCGTCGACGCCCTGTATGGTATTGAGGGTATTGCGCAGGATATCAGGATCTTTCCCCGGAAACAGGAATGCCGAGATAGGTTCCAGCATGCGATTGTTCGACGCACGCTTAAGCGCGGCAACCGTCCCGGCATCATCGTAGGGTCTGATATCCTCGTACATGTGTTACTATTTTTGAAATCCCAGTGACCCCAACGGCAGGATGGCGGCCAAATAAAGCGGAATCAAAGCCAGGAGCGGCGTATAGGTGAACTGCGTCTCAGCCAGCTCCGACTGAATGGTCAGGAAGGCGTAAATCAGCAGGGCGAGGCTTCCCAGCACATACCAGAATTTCCAGTGCGTCAACAGGAAGAGCAGCAAGGCCACAGTCACGATCGCCATTGGTACGAGCAAATGGATGAAACTGTCACCACAGCCGAAACGGAGCCCGCAGATCAGCGAGGAGAGCAACATCCCGGCGAACAGCACTGCATACGCATACTTTGCCGCACCACTGCCGGCCGCACTGCGCCGAATGGCCGTCGCCGACACGCGGTCGGCAAACCGCTTCCGCCTCGAAAAGAAAATCCACACGAAAACGACAATGATAACGAGCGACGCCACTGAAAAAAAGAGTACCGGCGACTGCGGTTTCCACAGCGGCTGCTTCAGGAAGGGCGATTCACAAGTCAGGATTCCCAAGCCCATCAGAACAAAATAGGCAAGTGTGAGCCATCCGAAAGAAAAGAACATCGAACGCGGTTTCACCAGGCCATTGCGGGCAATCAGCAGGAAACAAAGGCACAAAAGGGCGAAAAGCACGGCCCCGATCAGGAGCCACAGTCCACTTGAAAAACAGAGCGAACCGGAAATAAGTTCATTGATATCGAGTATACTTTTCATCGTAAGAACATATCCACTAACAAATACAAAGATATCAAACTTTCTGCAATAATGAAGAGTCACCGTAGCTTAGGAAACGAAAACCATTGGCCAGTGCATAATCATAGATTTCATGCCATGCTTCACCTACGAATGCGCCGATCAGCAGCAGCAATGTGCTCTGGGGCTGGTGGAAATTGGTCACCAGATAGTCGACCAGGCGGAAGCGGTAACCCGGCACGATAATGATCCGCGTACGGGAAGAGAGTTCCGGGATACCGCTGCGGTCCATATACGCAATCAATGCGCCAAGCGCCTCATTAAGAGAAGGTTCGTCCTCCCTTTGTTCGTAGGGTTCCCATTGCTCGACTACACCCGGAGCGCCTTGTCCCAAACAATGGAGCCCCAGGTAATACAGCGATTCCAGACATCGCGTGGAGGTGGTCCCCACGGCGACCAACGGACGGTCGCCCTTGTCGCGCAGCTGTTCGAGGAATGCGCGTGAAACGGAAAAAGGCTCGCTGTGCATCGTATGGCCGCCAATGGTATCGCTCTTGACCGGAAGAAAAGTACCGGCACCCACGTGGAGGCACAGGTTTAACCGGGTAATTCCCTTTGCATCGATAGCATCCAACTCCCGCTGCGTAAAATGCAGACCAGCGGTAGGAGCGGCCACGGAGCCCTCCAGACGGGCATACCATGTCTGGTAGCGCTCCAGGTCAAGCGCTTCGGTATCGCGCTTTAAATAGGGCGGAATGGGCACTTTGCCGGCATGTTCCATCACCTGGGAGAAAGAATAGCCGCCCTGCCATGAAAAAGCGACGACCGATGCCTCACCTCTCTCCACAAGTTCGGCCTCCAGGGCCATTTTAATCAGTATTTCACGATCGGGGCTGTCGGGAGCGACATATAAATGGAGTTTTCCGGTCTTCCAGCGCTTCACATTACCGATAATGGCTTTCCACGTGCAGGTAGATTCGCAGGCAAAACAAAGTTGATAATCCTGTGGCTCAACAGGTTCCAGGCAGAATACCTCGATCAGGGCACCTGTATCCTTCTGGAAGAGCAGGCGGGCAGGAACAACCTTGGTATTATTGAACACCATGACGGCATTTCCGGGGAGTAATTCGGCAATATCGCGGAATTTTCGATTCTCAGGCCGTCTTTTCGTAGAATTTGTATAAACAAGCAGCTGGGAATCATCTCTTTCAGCGAGCGGATATCGTGCTATACGGTCGTCTGGAAGGGGATATGTGTAGTTTTCGATGCGAATGTCCTGGATCATCGGAGCAATTTTAGCGTGTACAAAAATACAACAAGGAAAACGCAAATACAAGTTTATCTTTCCCGGCCCATACGTTCACATTTGTAATCAGCGGTTGGGCGTTGCTTGTTGTAAATATTAACGGAGAATATTTTTTACTTTCTAAATCACACTTGTAATTCCCGCTACATCCGTTAACCAGCCCATGAACGATAATTCCTATCTCATATCTGATTCCCAATAAGTTAGATTGTTTATATTCAAGCATTACTTTGTTTTAATCTCTAAATAGGCTGCCCTAAGTGGTGTATTTAGAGTTCTAAAAGAAAATGATTTGCTTATACCCAGATATTTGCAGACTTTATCTCTATTTTAGATTCAGTATATTTCTGCCTATCCCCTCTCAGGATCTATTCCCCCTATTCTCTTGTTACATTTGTAATCGTTTAATTCCGTAATAATTTCTACTTTCCAGTTTTGTTTTCTAATGAATAATTGTTACATTTGTACCACCAATCGATTCAGCCTATGCAAGACCGTCTCAAACAGTTTTTGGCAATGGAGAACCTCACCCCTGCCCGATTCGCGGAGGTGATGGGCATCCAGCGTTCCGGTATCTCCCATCTGCTGGCCGGACGCAACAAGCCCAGTTTCGAGTTTATCCAGAAAATGATGAACGCCTACCCCGACATCAACTACGAATGGCTGATACTCGGCAAGGGCCGTCCCTACAAAAGCGACGCGAAACAGCCCGATACGGCGGCCATGCAACCGCTTTTTCAAGATTATCCCGAAGAGGAGACGCCCGATGATCCCGGTTTATTCGCTGAAATTCAGGATGTTGAATACGAAAATCCGCTCGCTCAACTCGCTGAGAATCCAAAATTCGATGCGGCACCATCCGCTACCCCGCAGAATTCGACAAAAAAAATCGCCCGTATCACGGTCTTTTACAATGACGGAACCTTCGAAGAGAAATAAATCGTACCTTTGTCTTATTGAGAACAACCGACGATGCCTGTTTCTTCGAAACTCCACTTTCTCCGCGTACTCAAGTACGCGCCTTTCCTTCAACCCATCGTGAGCGCCTTATTCCGGCGCCCTACCCTTGGTTTGGAAAAGCGTCTGATGGGGATTCCCTTTGCACATCCCATCGGCGTGGCAGCCGGCGTCGACCGGCGCGGCGAATTTGCCGACGCTATCGCCTGCTTTCATCCCTCTTTCCTGGAAATCGGTCCCTTGCGGGACGTTCGGTTCGCAACCCAGAACCTGCAAAATCGAGAGTCCGACATCGTGATTCTGGGGAATCTCAGTCATTCGAAGGATTTGGTCAGCGCTTTTACACTGATCTACGACTTCGTTGATGCCATTGTGCTCAACGTCTCGCACGGCAGTTCCGTGTCGAGAGTCATCGACCATCTGTTGGAACTCCGCCGCTACAACGACACCTATAAGCCCATTATTTTCAAGCTTTTCCCCGATCTCAGCCAGGAAGAGCTCGATGATGTGGCTGCCTACATGCTAGGCAGCGGCATCGACGGCGTCATGGTTCACGCCGAATTCGTGGAACGGATCCGGGAAAAAACACAATCACTGCTTCCCATTATCGCCATCGGCGAAATCTCCGCACCGGAACGTGCGGCACAGATACTCGCCTCCGGCGCCGACCTGGTTGCCGTAACCAACTCCCCCACACACTACGGCCCCGGCCTGATCAGCAAAATCGTCAAATCGCTGCAAAAGAAATGAAAACCGCTTCGATCTGCACCATCGGCGATGAGATCCTCATCGGCCAGATTGTCGATACGAATTCCTCCCACATTGCCCGCGAACTCAACCTGCTGGGCATTCAGGTAAAATACATGACATCCATCGGTGACGACCGGTCCCGCATCCTTTCGGAACTGGGCAACTGCCTGGACCACACCGATATCGTGATCGTTACCGGTGGTCTCGGCCCTACGAAAGACGATATTACCAAAGACGCGCTCCGCGAACTCTCCGGAGCGAAAGGTTACCGCGAGTCTGCCGAGCAGATGGCCCACATCCAGCGGATTCTCGGGGCCCGCGGCATCCCGATGATCGATACCAACCGTGCCCAGGCTCTCGTACCCGACACGTGTACGGTGATTCCCAACACGCTGGGAACCGCCCCCTGCATGGCTTTCTACGGATTGGGGGCCCAGGGGACTTCCGCCCTGTATTCCCTGCCGGGCGTGCCTTTTGAAGCACTCGGACTCCTTCCGGCCGTGATGGATGACATCCGTCGACACTTTTCACTCGAATCCATCACCCACCACACCGTGGTGACCTTCGGCATCCCGGAATCCACGCTTGCCAAGACCATCGAACCGTGGGAAGACGCCCTTCCCGGCAACATCCACCTGGCCTACCTGCCCAATCCCACCATCGGTGTCCGCCTGCGTCTCACACAGTTGGGCGGCCAGGCCGATTTCTCTCCCTATCTCGCTCAACTTCAAGCGATACTGGGCGACGCCATCTACGGCGAAGGCGACGATACCCTGCAGGTAGTGATCGGCCGGAAACTGAGAGCCGCCGGAAAGACCCTCGCCCTGGCCGAATCGTGCACGGGCGGACATTTGTCAGAACTCATCACCTCAGTTCCCGGCTGCAGCGACTACTACAAAGGAGCCGTTACATCCTATTCCAACGAAGTGAAAATGAAAGTATTGGGTGTCCGCGAAGAGACCCTCTTGCAATTCGGAGCCGTGAGTGAAGCCTGCGTCCGCGAAATGGCCGCCGGCGTGCTCCGTGCCCTCGACACCGACTACGCCGTGGCTACCTCCGGTATTGCCGGGCCCGGCGGCGGTTCCCCCGAAAAACCCGTGGGAACTGCCTGGCTGGCCGCTGCCAAAAAGCAGCCCGACGGCAGCGTGAACGTTGCCACGGAGTGTGTGCGTTTCGCCTCCTCCCGAGCCGTCAACATCGAACGCTTCGCCTCACACGCCCTCGATCTCCTTCGCAGAAATCTGTAATATCCTGTCTATGAAAAAACTGATACTCCTGATTCCCCTCCTGTCCGTTATGTTGTTTTCCTGTACCAAAAACCCTGAAAAAGAACAGATTGCAAAGCTCGATCAACTCTGTTCCTCGCTCTTCCCCGCCAATGAGCCCGGCGCTGCCGTCCTCGTGATGAAGGGCGACGACATCATCTTCGACAAAGGCTACGGCATTGCGGACATCGACACGAAAGTGCCTATCGACGGCAACACCTTTTTCAACATCGCCTCCGTTTCCAAGCAGTTCACGGCCGCGGCCATCCTGCAGTTAGCCGAAGAAGGAAAACTATCGCTCGAGGATCCCGTATCCAAATATTTTCCGGAATTCCAGGCTCCTTTCTGGAAAGACATCCAAATCAAGCACCTGCTCTCCCACTCCTCCGGTGTGCCGGATGCCCGCGGAGGCATTCCTCGCGAGCTGAAGATCACGGGCGACGAGGCCCTCTCAATGTCCTATCTCCCCGATCTGGATTTCCTGCATTTCGAGCCGGGAACCGCCTATGAATACATCAACCCGACCTTCGTGGTGTGCGGCGCCATCGTGGAAAAAGTTTCCGGACAACCCTTCGCCGAATACGTGACCGAGCACATTTTCCGCCCCGCCGGGATGCAGCATACGCAATATTTCGATCCGCAGCACCAGGACCAGATTCCCAATATGGCCCATGGCTACGAATACGCCGACGTGGAAGACATGCCTGAGGAGCGTACAGCCGACAGCATGCCGAACGACCAGCCCAAGAACTGGTATGAATACGACTATGGCGAAGAGACCTTCTTCGCTACCAAGCCCGACGGGGGCATTTACACCTCCACCCACGAGTTCGTGGAATGGGAGAAGGCCCTGCGTGCCGACAAAGTCCTGTCCGAAGCCGACCGCATCGATGCACAATCGCCCCATACCTTCGCCAGCGACAGCCCCTGGAGTGACTACCAGAACCGCCCGAACACCTGGTACGGCTACGGCTGGTTCATCGAACCCAAGACCGACCTTACCAAAGAAGTGATCTACCATACCGGCGACAACGGCGGCTTCAAGATTCTCGCCGCCCGCTATCCCGAAGACCGGGCGCTCGTGCTGATCTTCGCCAACCGCGCCGACTGGGACCGCTACCCCCTAATGCAGCAGATTGAAGAAATCTTTGGATTCTAATACGACCCCGGCATGAAACTCATCTCTTGGAACGTTAACGGCTTGCGCGCTGCCCTGGGCAAAGGGTGCGCGGATGTTTTCGCTGCCGGCGACTACGACTGCATCTGCCTGCAGGAAACCAAATTGCAGGAAGGCCTGCTGCCGCTGGAAATCCCCGGGTACCAGGGTTATCTGCATTACGCACAGAAAAAAGGCTATTCCGGAACGGCCATTTTCACGCGAAGGGAACCGCTGTCGGTCCGCTACGGCATCGGCACGCCCGATTTCGACGCGGAAGGGCGCACCGTAACGCTGGAATTCCCCGATTTCTGGCTGGTAACGATGTATGTACCCAATTCGCAGCGCGGGTTGGTACGTCTTCCGTTCCGCCTGGAGTGGGAAGCGGCCATCCGCCAGTATCTCAACGGATTGCAGGCCGTCAAGCCCGTAGTGGTGTGCGGCGACCTCAACGTGGCCGCGGAAGAGATCGACATCCACGATCCCAAGGGCAACCGAAAGAACGCCGGCTTCTCCGACGAGGAGCGTGCCGCGTTCCGGGAACTCAAGGGCATCGGTCTGGCCGACGTCTGGCGCGAAGCCAATCCCGACACCCGCAAATACAGCTGGTGGGCCTACTGGGGAACGGCCCGCGAAAGGAACCTCGGATGGCGCATCGACTACTTCCTCGTGTCAAGGCCGTTTGTCGATAAGGTAATCGCCGCCGAAATCCTCGACCAGGTGCAGGGCTCCGACCACTGCCCCGTCACGCTGGAACTGAATCTATAATTCCCCTTGCAAGAATCGAACACTATGAACAATACCCCCACACCCCATATCGGGGCCCAATACGGCGAGATTGCCGAGACCATACTCATGGCAGGCGACCCGCTCCGCGCGAAATTCATTGCCGACCATTTCCTGACCGATCCGGTCCTGTTCAACGAGGTACGCGGCATGCTGGGCTACACCGGCACGTACAACGGCAAACGCGTCAGCGTAATGGGCCACGGCATGGGCATCCCTTCAATCGGCATCTATTCCTACGAGCTCTTCAACTTCTATGGCGTGAAGACCATCATCCGCGTGGGTTCCGCTGGTTCCTGCCATCCCGACCTGAAACTGGGCGACATCGTCATCGCGCAGGGAGCCTGCACCGATTCGAACTACGGAGCGCAGTTCGAGCTGCCCGGCACCTTTGCACCTATCGCCGATTTCGACCTTCTCCGGGCAGCCGCAGCGGCCTGCGAAAAGCGGAAGATCCATTATATGGTGGGGAACATCCTCTCTTCGGATGCTTTCTATTCCGATAATCCGCACACCGACAGCTGGATGAAGATGGGTGTCCTGGCCGTGGAGATGGAGGCCTCGGCGCTCTACATGAACGCCGCCCGTTCGGGCAACCGCGCATTGGTGATCTGCACGATTTCCGACCATATCCTGACCGGCGA
Organism: Bacteroidales bacterium Bact_11; assembly: GCA_001603505.1. Taxonomy (GTDB): domain Bacteria; phylum Bacteroidota; class Bacteroidia; order Bacteroidales; family UBA932; genus Cacconaster. Next base: position 53,448 of record LUZC01000047.1, read on the forward strand.
GGAGATGACGGCCGATGCACGCCGCACCACCTTCACCAACATGATGGAAGTAGCGCTTTCGCTTATTTGACCTCAAACGTATAGCGGCCGGAAGGCAACGTATAGCGGCCGGGCTCTTCACCCGACATGGCATGCGCTGCCCCTTGCTCCACCGTCACGGATTCCCCGTCCTCAACCGGCAACACCAAGGAGGCCACCGTGTTGGCCGGCACCGCAAACGTGAAGCGGATGCCTTTGTCTGTACGCTCCCAGCCGCTCTCGATCCGGCCGTACACCGAATCGTAGTGTCCCTTCGCATAAGTGAACGACCCACCGACGCGCGGCGAAAGCACGATGCTGTGATAGCCCGGATCGGTCTCCTCCGGCTGGATGCCCAACATATACGAGAACATCCATTCTTCGATGGCGCCGAACGAATAGTGGTTGAAAGAGTTCATGTCCACCGGGCCGAATCCCTGCTTGATGGTATAGGAATTCCAGCGTTCCCACATGGTGGTGGCACCCTGCAGCACCGGATAGAGCCAGGAAGGGAAGTTACGCTGCTCGAACAACTGATAAGCCACCGCATCGTAACCGTTCTTCGACAGCACCAGATTCAGATACGGCGTGCCGATGAAGCCCGTAGTGAGCGTATAGTCGTGCGAAGCCACGTTGTCGACGAGATTCTGAACCGCCAGCGGCTTGTGCTGGTCGTCGAAGAGTTCGGCCTGCAGCGGCACCACATAGGAGGTCTGCGTGTTGGCTCTGAACTTGCCGCTTTCGCCCGATCCGCCGGCAATCCACTCGTGGTACGGCGGCACGTTCTTCGTTTCCTTCGTAATGCCGTCGGGGCCCACGAATTCCCGGTTGAACGCTTTCTTGATCCGCTCATGCAACGCGTGCCACTTCGCCTCGTCGGCATACTTGCCGAGCGCGTGGGCCATCTTCTCCATCAACAGAGCATCGTAGCCGTAGTAAGCGGTATTGGTGAGCGGCGAGTTGGTGTGTTCCACCGCCACCCAGTCGCCATAGCCGCTGCCGGGCTGGATGTCCCCTACCGACCGGTTCTGGAGGTATTCCATGTACCGGACCATCGAAGGATACTGGTCACGTATGAATTGCACGTCGCCGTATTGCAGATAGATCTGCCAGGGAATGATGATGCCCGTCTCCATCCAGCCCATGGCGCCACCGCCCTTTGTGGAGCCGTAGGGCGGCTGGCCGACCTTGGGAATGAAGTCCACGTAGCTGCCGTCGTCGCCCTGGATGTCGCGCACGGAATGGAACCAGCGGGTAAAGAACGGATCGACATTCATGTTGTAGGTGGCGGTGCGGGCGAACACCTGTGCGTCGCCCGTCCAGCCCATGCGCTCGTCGCGCTGCGGGCAGTCGGTCGGGATGGAAAGGAAGTTACCCCGCTGGCCCCAGACAATGTTTTCGTAGAGGCGGTTGACATCGGGATCGGAGGTTTCGAATCCACTGCGCTGCGCGCCGATCGATTCCAGGACCAAGCCCTCGACGGCATCGAGCGGCAAGGCCTTGTTGAGGCCGTGAATCTCGATATAACGGAAACCGTGGAACGTGAAATGGGGCTGGATGGTCTCAGTTCGCCCGCCCCGGCAGATGTAATGGTCCGTAGCCAGGGCGCCACGGTAATTTTCGTTGTAAGCCAGGCCCTTGCGTGCTTCGTAAATAGCAGCCGTGAGCGGCGGAAGCGGGTCTTCCGGCACTTCTTCCGGATAAATCATCTCGCCGTAGCGGAGCGTAATCTTCTGACCCTCTTCTCCCCGGAGCCGGATGCGCGGCACACCCACCATGTTCTGCCCCATGTCGTACACGAACACGCCCGGCTGGGGCTCCGATACGGAAACGGCCTTCAGCACGATGTGGTTCTGCACCGGCGAACCGATGAAGTACTGGATCGCCACGCTGTCGGCCGGCGGATCCACCACCGTGGCTGCATGCCAGGCCGAATCATCGAAACGGGAATCGCTCCAGCCCTCGCACTCCCGGCGGGCATCGTAATCCTCGCCGTTCTGGAAACTGTCGCTGGTGATCGGACCGCCGTCGAACGCTTTCCAACTGTCGTCGGAAACAAACGTCTCTTTTGTTCCGTCGGCATAGGTCAGCACGATCTTGGCCAGCAGGGAGAGTTCGGTACCGAACTGATCCTGCCAGGCCGTTGCATAGCCCGTGAAATCGCTGTACCATCCGGCGCCCAGCATGGCTCCGATGGCATTGGCGCCCGGCTTGATCAGCGGTGTGATGTCGTACGTGTTGTAGAGGATGCGGTAGCGGTAGTCTGTCGAGCCGGGATTGAACCAGTCTCCGCCCAGACGCTTGCCATTAATTTCGTATTCATAGATGCCGCGGGCCGTGGTGTACAGGCGGGCCGAAGCGAGCTCTTTCTTTATTTGAAAGGTCTTGCGCAGCATAGGAGCCCCACTTTCCTCAGCGGGAGATAGAAGCTTGACCGCCTCATCAGTGACACAGAATGTCTCATCGCTCTTGTAGAGAGTGGTGTGCCATACGTTTTCTTGCACGGAAAGATTCGAAAAGGATGCTTCACACCCGGCGGTCTTCTGTGCGAAGCCTACCCGGTTGAAACGGCAATAGGGTTTCCATACGTCAAGGGGATACGGTTCGATGACCACCGGCTCCTTGTTAACGGGTATGTTGTCTGCAATGAGCCATACGCGATACCCCTTCGCATAGTCAAGACCATACACCTTGACACCCATGTGCACCGGAAGCGCATTCAGCGGAGCTTCATAATCATTCGTCACGATGCCGTCTGTAACGTGAGAAAGCGCGATGCTGGAAGAACCGATCTCCAGCCGCACGAAATTATCATCATCCTGCCATCCGAACAAGAAAACCGGCACGGCCCCCTTTCCTTTACAAGCCAAATCAAAATCGATCTGATAATGAGAACGGTATTTCGAAAAGTGCGGCTGCCCGCTCGAAATCCACTGAGCCCCCGACCAGCCGCTGTCCATCAGGCCCGTTTCGAACCAGGAACCCGCGCTGACGGTCTCCTCGTCAGCATTGCAGACCGACACCGTCCAGTTGTAGCGCGTGCAGGGTTTCAAGGGTTCGCCCTTGTACATCACGCCCACCGACACGTCGGAAATCACCTCTTCGGAGTCCCATACCGTCGCGCCGGAAGGGGCTTCCGTGACCACGATCCGGTAGGAGGTCTGCCGCTGGTCGTAGCGGTCGCTCTCCATGATCCAGCTGAAGCGCGGCGCAGGGGCGTCGATACCCAGAGGGGTGGTCATATAATCCGTTTGGAGGTCCGTCAAGGAAAACGGGCCCTTTTCCTGGTGTGTGCAACCCAGCAGAGCCAGACTGGCCAGCAGGGCAATCCATGCCTTTTTCATAATTCTGAAAGATTATTCTGCCTGCCGCTGCGCCATCTCCATGACACGCAGGAAGTTGCCGCCGGCAATATGTCGGATTTCGTATTCCGTGTATCCGCGCTTGCGGAGTTCGATGATGATCTTCTGCATCCGGCTGATGTCGTCCAGTCCATCGGGACAGACCTCAATGCCGTCGAAGTCGCTGCCGATGCCCACATGCTTTACTCCCACAAGTTTGACCACATGATCGATATGGTCGACGATGCGTTTGTACGATGGGCGCGGCACAGCCTGCAGGGCTGCGATAGCCTCCTCCATCCGGCGCTGGCGCACGGGATCGGAAGGATCCTCCAGCCAGACGTCCTGCGCCTCCTCCTGGGCGTCTATGAGTTCGGAGGCCCGCGCGGCATACGCCGCATCGAGGAAGGAAGGATAGAAGTTGATCTGGATGACGCCGCCCTTTTCCGCCAGCGCCACGATCATCTCGTCGGTCATATTGCGGGGATGGTTGCAGAGCGCCCGGCAGCAGGAATGCGTGGCCACAACAGGCGCCTGTGAATATTTCAGCACATCCCAGAACGATGCGTCTGAGATGTGCGACACGTCAATCAGCATACCGAGCCTGTTCATCTCAGCAATCACCTCCCGGCCGAACGGACTGACTCCGTTCCAGCGCGGTTCGGGCGAAGTGCAGGAGTCGCAGATCTCATTGCTGCGGGCATGTGTCAGCGTCATGTAGGTCACGCCCATCCGGTGGAACATGCGCAACAGCGACAGGTCTTTCCGGATCGGCGCACCGTTTTCCATACCCATAAAAATGGAAATCAAGCCATTCTTTGCATTACGCCGGGCCTGTGCGGGAGTCAGTGTCAAAGCGGCCTTATCCGGATTCCGTTCAACGGTATCGTACACCAGCGCCACCAGTTGAAGGGCACGGCGGGTCGCCTCGTCGGGCGTCAGGCGATTGGAAGTGTAGATAGCGAAGAAAGAGCCGTTCACACCGCCCTTCTTCATCCTGGGGAAATCAACATGGGAAACCGGGAACTGGCCCGGCTGGCAGCCTATCGAGATACGATGGCCGAAATCGGCGCCCTTCGCCAGCATGATCGGAGCGTCGCAGTGGGAGTCAAGCAGGAAAAACATGATTCATTTTTTTATCATTTTTTATGCTTGAGCGACGATGCCCCAGCCACTTTCTCCGCCTTGACCGTCACCTTGTCTTCATCGCCATAATAACGGCATTTGGAAGCACCCGAGAGGTTGACAGAAAGTTTCTTACCCACGCGTACATCAACCGAGGATGCACCACTCGCCACCACATCGACTTCCCGTGCCTCGAATTCCTTCCCTTCGAAACGCGACGCGCCATTCGCCTTTACTCTCAAGTCTGTGGTTTCTCCCGTAATCTCAACCTTAGAAGCACCCGCCACATCGACGTCAACATCACTGGAGCGCAATTTCAGCTGCGCTCTTGAAGCACCATCCAATTCAATCTCAAGATCGGGCGTCTTGAGCTCCAGGTATTCGATGTTGCTGGCACCCCGCAGCTTGATGGAGCATTTACGCATGGTATTGGTGAACAGATCACCGGAATAGAGTTTCGCTGCCCCTGACAGGTCGATATACGTCACCTTGGGCATCGTGACCGTAGCCTTGGCCACACGGTGACGCGTTTTCTGCCGCAATTTGAAGGGCAGGCGGTCGAATGTCAGTTGCAGCACGCCCCGCTTGTTATTTACCAAAACGTAGGGCATGAACTCATCGGTCACTTCGACAATCACTTCGTACGAAGAACCCTCCTTGAGCGTCACGTCGAAAGCATTGTCGGCAGAGATGCCGGTGAAATCATCGACATCGAAAGTCTTAACGGTAGTCTGGGCGTTCAACGCACTTCCGCAAAGAAAGAGCGCGGCCAATAAAGTCCATAATCTTTTCATATCCATCAACTATTTTTATAGCTTGAATTTGCTTCAAATTCTTTGCCGAACGGCTTCGAAGAGCACCACGGCGGCAGCCACCGACACGTTCAGCGATCCCGTCTCGCCCACCATCGGGATTCGGGCGCCCACGGTGCAGAGGCTCAGCACCGGATCGGAAATCCCCTTCCCTTCCGAACCCATCACGATGACGGTGGGTTTGCGGAAATTGACGTCGTACATCGTGTCCTCAGCTTTCTCGCTGGCCGCCACGATTTGGAAATCGGAGTCGCGGAAATAATACATCGCCACCCGCAGATTCGCCACCCGCGCCGTCGGTACGCGCAGCAGCGCGCCCGCGGAAGTCTTCACGGCATCGGCATTGATGGCGGCGGAACCCTTGGCCGGCACCACGATGCCATCCACCCCGGCACATTCCGCGCTGCGGGCAATGGCCCCGAGGTTGCGCACGTCACTCACGCCGTCGAGCACCAGGAAGATGGGATTGGCCTTGCGAGACAAGGAGTTTTCCACCATCTCCTCGAAGGGCACATAGGCAATCTGCGCCAGGTAGGCAATCACACCCTGATGCGCGCCTTTGACCAGCGCGTTAAGTTTTTCTCCGGGCACGAACTGATGCGGAATGCCGCGGCTCGTCACCTCGTCGAGCAACGCGCGGAACTGTTCCCCTTCCAACCCTTTCTTAAACAAGATTTTTTCAAAATTGCGGCCCTGCCGCACCGCATCCGCCACGGGGTGCATTCCATAAAGATAGAATTGATTGCCGGTATCCATGTCCCAACCGTCTAGTCTAACAAAGATACGAAATAAAAC
>LUZC01000048.1 GCA_001603505.1 Bacteroidales bacterium Bact_11
ACATCAACCCGTACAAGCAGGATGTCTTTGTCGACCAGAAGTACTACAAGGACGCCATGGCACGTGCGGATCTTTCGTAATATCGCTTTTGATTGAATCATTATGTTCGTACGCAGGAAAAACAATCCGTCCGGGACCATCAGCGTCTATGTCGTGGACAAGAGCCGCGGTAAGTATGAGATCGTGAAATCGTTTGGTACGGTCCGTTCGAAGGCCGATGCCGATTTGCTCGAGAACAAGGCGCGCGAATGGGTGCGGGAGCAGGAAGGCGACCCCGAGACCCTGTTCGGCGGCATGACGCCGGCCCAGCTGCGGGAATACGCCGCCACGCTGCCCCAGGGACGCATCGAACTGGCCGGCCCGGAGCTGCTTTTCGGCACGCTGTTCGACCGTCTGGGTTTGGGCCTGCTGCCCGAAGGTGCTTCCGAGGGCGACCGCCAGCTGCTGCGGCACATCGTGCTCTGCCGGCTCTACAATCCCGGCAACAAGCTGCGTACGACAGGCTACGTGAAGCAGTATCTGGGCGTCCGCCTGGAAGATGCGGATATCTACCGGCTGGTGGACGGCCTGCATCTGGTGGATTTCACGGTGTCCGGCAAGGCCCCGGCCTCCTGCCGGATCCTCACGCTTCGCAACGCGAAAGCATCGTTCTGGCTGCTGCTGGCTGCTGATGGCAGCCCAGTGGCGGCCAGGCTGCTTGATAAGCGGCGCGTGTCTGTGAAATCGCTCGATAAATCGGTGCAACGGCTCTCCCGCAAACTGGGCGCCACGGAACCCATCCCCGTGCTGCGGGGAGGTGAAGGGGAGAAGCCGCTGCTTCGCGATTTCCGGATCAGCAAGAAAGATCTCGACACGAAACCGTTCAACCGGCGGAAAGCCGGCCGCATCGAGGGGCACCTGTGCGTTTGCATGGCTGCCTGCGCGGTGCTGGCGGAATGGGAAAGAATGATCGCGGCAGCCGGGACCTGCACATCCATGGCGCAGGTCCGTGCGGCTGCCGCTTCACTCTTCCGCCTCAACTATCTGTCATCCTACACCGGCCGTCCCAAATCGGTCCTCCTACAGATGACACCCCTTCAAAAACAACTCTTCGACCTGATTCATTGATTATTCTTACGTAACGGCTTGTGCGACACTGGCGCGGGTGGGTAGTTGTTCCAGGAACCATGCCACCCTCGGCAGTGTAAGAGGGAGGGGCCCATGCGTTAGCATGGGAGGGGTTGAGCGAAGCGAGACGTTCCTGGAAGAACACCCAGAGCGCCAAGAACACAAGCCTAGAAGTATTTGTAAAAGAGCGCGATGGATTCCATGCCCTTGAAGAGTTGATCGATGAGATAGCTTTCGTTGGGGGAGTGGATGAAGTCGCGTTCGAGACCGAAGCCCATCAGCAGCGGATCCGCGTGCAGCGCCCGCTGCATCTCCGCCAGAATGGCGATGCTGCCGCCGCCCCGGCTCGGCACAGGCTCAATGCCGTACACCTCGCCCACGGCACGCGAAGCCGCCTTGTAGGCCTTCGACGAAATCGGAATCAGGAACCCGTCGCCGCCGTGCCGTTCGTACACATCGACCGTCACGCCCTTCGGGGCAATCGCCTTGAAATGCTTCGCGAAGAGCTTGGCGATGGTCTTCGAATCCTGGTTCGGCACCAGACGCATCGAAATCTTCGCGTGCGCCGTGCTCGGGATCACCGTCTTCGACCCTTCACCCGTATAACCGCCCCAGATGCCGTTCACGTCGAGGCAGGGCCGGATGCCCACGCGCTCTAGCGTCGTGTAGCCTTTCTCTCCGGTGAGCGCCTTGACACCGATGCCGTTCATGTATTCCTTCGCATCGTACGGCGCGCGTCCCAGCATCTTGCGGTCCTTGCGGCTTAGTTCCACCACGTCGTCGTAGAACCCCTTGATGGTGATGTGGCCGTCTTCGTCGATGAGCGATGCGATCATCTTGCAGAGCGTGTTGATCGGATTGAACACGCCGCCGCCGTAGTGGCCGGAATGCAGGTCCTTGTTGGGACCGGTGACTTTTACTTCCATGTAGGTGATGCCGCGCATGCCGCAGTTGATGGAAGGTACCTTCTCGTTGAGCATCGTGGTGTCGGACACGAGAATGATGTCGCAGGAGAGCAGCTTCTTGTGCGTCTTGATCCACTTCGAGAGTGCCGCAGAACCCATTTCCTCCTCACCTTCAAAAATGAACTTGATGTTGTGGCGGAGTTTGTTCTCATGAACCAGATACTCGAATGCCTTGATGTGCATGAACGTCTGGCCCTTGTCGTCGTTGGCGCCGCGTGCGTAGATGGCCCCGTCGCGGATATCGGGTTCGAAAGGCGGGGTGACCCAGAGGTTGAGGGGATCGACCGGCATCACGTCGTAGTGACCATACACCAGCACGGTGGGTTTCGTGGGATCGATGATCTTCTCGCCGAATACCACCGGATGCCCGGTCGTCTCATACACGCCCGCCCGGTCGGCGCCGGCGGCCAGCAGCAGCTCGGTGAGCCTTTCGGCACAGCGGTACATGTCGTTCTTGTGGGCCTCTTCGGAACTGATCGACGGGATTCGGAGCAGCGAGAACAACTCTTCGAAAAACCGTTCCCGATTTTTTTCAATGTATTGTTTCATAGCCAATTTTATTTACCATTTCCTACAAATATAACTATTTTTGCAGAAATATAGCAGAAAATGACGCAGGCAGAATTGGAATCCCCGTTGAAACCGTGGCAGATATTGAGCGGAAGCTGGTTGAAGGTCATCGCCGTGACAACGATGCTGATCGACCATCTGGCCGCGTTTTACTGGGGTAAGATGGAGCCTTTTCAGGCAGTCTGGTTTACCATCGGCCACCACGCGTTCACACCCTACCTGATCCTGCGGATCATCGGCCGCATCTCATTCCCCATTTTCGCTTTCCTGATTGTCGAAGGGTTCCAGCATACGCGCGACAGAAAGCGATATGGACGGAATCTGCTGCTTTTCGCCTTCCTGTCGGAAATCCCATGGAACCTGGTCCATTCTGGTACCTGGCATTATCCTGGCCAGAACGTGTTCTTCACCCTGTTCCTTGGCTATCTGGGTCTTTGCGCCATCGCGTATTTCAAGGACGACGGGAGGCGGCTGCTGGCCGCATTGCTGGGGCTGCTTGCCCTATCCGTGCTCCTGCGGTGTGATTACGGATGCAGCGGGTATGGATTCATCCTCCTGCTATATGTCTTGCGCAACAACAAGATCCTGCAGGCCATCATCGGCTCGTGTGTGCTGGGGAGCCGGTGGATTGCCGGGTTGGCATTCATCCCCATCAACATGTATAATGGGAAACGCGGATTTGTAAAAGGACCCGTAGCAAAATATTTCTTTTACATATTCTACCCGCTTCATCTGCTGATTATTTATTACTTACGGATTTTTTTATAACTTTGCACCCCCTTATACGGAATAACCCCGAAATAATATTTTGATCTATATGAAAGTTACGAAGAATCAGGTTGACGACCTCAATATGACCGTCAGCATCGCCCTCGACAAGAATGATTGGGCTGAACCCAGGAAGAAGAAACTGAACGAATTCCGCCGCAACGCCGACATCCGCGGATTCCGTCGCGGAATGGCCCCTATGTCGCTCATCGAGAAGGTCCATGGCGGACAGGCGCTGGCCGAGGTGGTCAACAAACTGATCACCGACGAACTCAACAAATTCATCGAAGACAACAAGCTGAACATCCTCGGTGAACCGCTGCCGAGCGAGAAGCAGTCCGACAACAACTGGGAGAATCCCGATGAATTCGTGTTCGATTTCGACCTGGCCGTCGCACCCGAGGTCAACATCACCGTCACTGCCGACGACAAGATCCCGTACTATACCGTGACCGTTACCGCCGCCGCGCTCAAAGATTACAAGCAGGGCTTGCTCAAGCAGTTCGGCCAGCTCGAGAGCGCCGAGGTCTCCAAGGACGACGATTTCGTGATTGCCGACTTCACCAGCGGCGACCAGAAGGTGGAGGGAGCCTACGTGGCCCTTCGCAGCATCTCCGACGCGAAGATCAAGAAGGGATTCGTGGGTCTGAAGAAAGATGATACCAAGCAGGTTGACATCGTGAAGACCTTCACCAACGAAGCCGACCGCGCCGCGATGTTCCATGTGAAGAAGGAAGAGCTCGCGAACCTTCCTGACAAGTGGACCATGACCGTCAAGGACATCAAGACCTTCGTGGATGCGCCGATGACCCAGGCTACGTTCGACCAGGTGTTCGGCGAGGGTGCCTGCAAGGACGAGGCCGAATTCGACGCCAAGGTCAAGGAACGCCTCCAGGGCGAATATGCGCAGGAGAGCGACTACCGATTCATGATCGACGCCAAGGAATACCTCATCGAAAAAGCCGCCATCCAGCTGCCCGACGCATTCATGAAACGCTGGATCAAGTTTGCCAACGACGACAAGTTCACCATGGAGCAGATCGAGGCCGAGTACGACCTCTTCGCCAAGGACTTCCGCTGGAACATGGTGCGTGGCAAGATCATGAAGGACAATGGCCTGAAGGTCGGGAAAGACGACGTGATGAAGCAGGCCATGTCGATGGCTGCTTACCAGTTCGCCATGTACGGCATGCAGAACGTGCCCGAAGAACACCTCACCAAGTATGCGGAGCAGCTGCTCGGCGACCGCCAGCAGGCCGACCGCATCCTGGAGAAGGTGGAAGACGACATCGCCCTGACCTGGGTGCGCAAGACCGCGACCATCGAAAAGAAAAAGATTTCGCTCGAAAAGATGCGCGAACTTACCAAATAATCCCGATCCATGACCGAATTCGAAAAATACGCCATCCACGGACGAGGCATCAGTTCGCTGAGTCTGCACCGGTTCAACTCGCTCTACGCGAGCTATATCAACCCGATGATCATCGAAGAGCGCCAGTTGAACGTGGCCCAGATGGACGTGTTCAGCCGCTTGATGATGGACCGCATCATTTTTCTGGGCTGTCCTATCAACGATGATGTGGCCAACATCATCCAGGCCCAGCTGCTGTTCCTCGAGAGCAACGATCCCAAAGCGGATATCATGCTCTACATCAATTCGCCCGGCGGTGTGGTCTATTCCGGTCTCGGCATTTACGACACGATGCAGACCATCCAGCCCGACGTTGCGACCATCTGCACCGGCATGGCCGCGTCCATGGCTTCGATCCTGCTGGCGGCCGGCGCCAAGGGCAAGCGCTCCGCCCTTCCTCACTCCCGCGTGATGATCCATCAGCCGATGGGTGGTGCCGAAGGCCAGGCCTCCGAGATGGAGATTACTGTCCGCGAGATTGTCAAACTCAAGCAGGAACTCTACCAGATCTTGTGTGACCACACCGGCAAGCCGATGGAACAGATCGTCAAGGACGCTGACCGCGATTTCTGGATGACTGCCTCCGAAGCCCTGGCCTACGGAATGGTGGACCGCATCGTCGAAAAGAGCAAAAATGGCAAAGAAGGACGATAAGCATACCCACTCAACGGGGAACGACCATTGCGCGTTCTGCGGGCGGAGCCAGAATGAAGTTGAGTTGTTGATTTCTGCTGAAAACGTGGCCATCTGTTCCGATTGTGCCATGATGGCTTATGAGTACGCCAAGGAGGCGCTCAATCCTTCGTCCGACGACCACATCCGCACCAACGGCAAGATTGTCGGGGAGAGCAAACTGTTCAAGCCCGCGGAGATCAAAGCGTTTCTCGACGAGTATGTAATCGGTCAGGACGAGGCCAAACGTTTCCTCGCCGTGGCTGTGTACAACCACTACAAGCGCATCAACCTGAAGGACGATCTGATTGAAAAATCCAATATCCTGATGGTGGGGCCTACCGGTACCGGCAAGACGCTGCTTGCGCGGACCATCGCCAAGATGCTCAACGTCCCCTTCGCCATTGTCGACGCTACTGTTCTTACGGAGGCCGGCTATGTGGGTGAAGATGTGGAGAGCATCCTTACGCGGCTTCTGCAGGATGCCGACTATGACGTGGAAAAGGCCGAGAAGGGCATCGTGTTCATCGACGAGATTGACAAGATCGCCCGCAAGAGCGACAATCCCTCTATTACCCGCGATGTTTCGGGCGAGGGCGTGCAGCAGGCGCTTTTGAAAATCCTCGAAGGCAGTATCGTCAACGTGCCTCCCCAGGGCGGCCGCAAGCACCCCGAGCAGCGCATGATCTCGGTCAACACCGAGAACATCCTGTTCATCTGCGGCGGTGCCTTCGAAGGCATCGACCGCTATATCGCACACCGGCTCAACACCCAGGTCATCGGCTATGGCGCACGCAAGAAACATGAGATGATCGATACCGACAACCTCGTGCAGTACGTCGCCCCGCAGGACCTGCGCTCCTATGGCCTGATTCCTGAGATTATCGGCCGTCTTCCGGTCCTCTGCCACCTTGATCCGCTCGACCGTCCTACACTGCTGGCCATCCTCACTCGCCCGAAGAACGCGCTGGTGAAGCAGTACCAGGAACTCTTCGCGCTCGACGGCATCAAGTTGCGCATCAAGCCCGAGGTGCTGGAATTCATCGTGGATACGTCGATCCAGTACAAGCTGGGCGCCCGTGGCCTCCGTTCCATCTGCGAAGCGATCATGACCGATGCGATGTTCGATGCGCCCACCAGCCGCCGGAAGCAGTTGACCATCACGCTGGAATACGCGAAGGAAAAGGTGGAGAAATTCGCCGGCAAGATGATCGGCTTGCAATAATCAGTGAGGAAAAGGTACAAAAAAAGCAGACTCGATAGTCTGCTTTTTTTGTACCCCCTCAGGGGCTCGAACCCTGGACCCCAACATTAAGAGTGTCGTGCTCTACCAACTGAGCTAAGGAGGTATCCCGTTGTTTGGGACTGCAAATGTAGAAACTTTTTTTCTACCTGCAAAATTTTTTAACTCAATTTATCGCCATTCATCGAGATCAGGAACTCTTCATTGTCGCGGGTCTTTTCGAGGCGGCTCTTCATGAACTCCATGGCTTCGAGCGAAGTCATGTCGGCCAGGTGGTTGCGCAGGATCCAGATGCGGTTGATATAATCGGGATCGTAGAGCAGGTCGTCACGGCGGGTGGAACTGAGCGTCACGTCGACGGCCGGGAAGATGCGGCGGTTGGAGAGCTTGCGGTCGAGCTGGAGCTCGAGGTTGCCGGTGCCCTTGAATTCCTCGAAAATCACGTCGTCCATCTTCGATCCGGTTTCGGTGAGGGCCGTGGCTAGGATGGTGAGCGATCCGCCGCCTTCGATGTTGCGGGCTGCTCCGAAGAAACGCTTGGGTTTGTGGAGCGCGTTGGCGTCGACACCGCCGGAAAGCACTTTGCCGGATGCGGGCTGAACGGTATTGAAAGCGCGCGCCAGTCGCGTGATAGAGTCGAGCAGGATCACGACATCGTGGCCGCATTCCACCAGGCGCTTGGCTTTTTCAAGCACCATGTTGGCCACTTTCACGTGGTGGTCGGCCGGCTCGTCGAAGGTGGAGGCGATGACCTCGGCCTTCACGCTGCGCTGCATGTCGGTCACCTCTTCCGGACGCTCGTCGATGAGCAGCACGATCATGTACACTTCCGGATGGTTGTCGGCGATGGCGTTGGCGATATCCTTGAGGAGCACGGTCTTACCTGTCTTTGGCTGGGCCACGATCAGGCCGCGCTGGCCTTTTCCGATCGGGGTGAAGAGATCGACCACGCGGACCGAGATGTTGCTGTTGTGGCCGTGTCCGGTGAGGTTGAATTTCTCGTCGGGGAAGAGCGGGGTGAGGAAGTCGAACGGCACGCGGTCGCGGATGAATTCCGGCGAACGGCCGTTGATGCGGTTAATCTTCACCAGCGGGAAATATTTGTCGCCTTCGCGCGGCGGGCGGATTTCACCGAGGATGGTGTCGCCCGTCTTGAGCGCGTACATCTTGATCTGGCTCTGGGATACGTAGATGTCGTCGGGTGAATTCAGGTAGTTATAGTCGGAGGAGCGCAGGAAACCGTAGCCGTCGGGCATGATTTCGAGGACGCCGGTAGCTTCTACAATGCCTTCGAATTCGATGCGCGGCGGGCGGGGCTGCTGCTGTTGCTGCTGTTGCGGTTGCTGCTGCCGGAGCTGTCCCTGCTGGTTCTGTTGATTCTGCTGTTTGGGCTGCTCCTGACTTTTCTGCGACTGCTGCTGTTGCTGCTGCTGTTGCAGTTGCTGCTGCTCGGACGGTTTCTGAGCCTCGGGAGCCGCGTCTTTCTGTACCCGGGGGCGCTGCTTCTTTTCCTTGCGCTCCGGCTTGGCGTCCTGCCGTGCTTCCGGCTTGGCGGGCTCGGCGGGCTTGGGTTCGGCTTTTTCCTCGCCTTTCGGAGCAGCTGGTGCCGCAGCCGGTGTTTCGGCAGCTGCATTTTTCTTGGGCCGTCCGCGTTTCTTTTTGGCGGGTTCGGCAGCCGGAGACTCCGGTTCGGCAGCCGGTTTATTATCTTCAGCCTTCGCGGGCTCTGCGGCAGTCTTGTCCTGGGGCTCGTTTTTCTTGGAGCCCTTCTTCTTCCCCTGACGCTTGACCGGTGATTCCTTGCTCTGGATGGCCTGCTCGTCGAGAATGGCGTAGATGAGGGTATCCTTGTCGAGCGATTCGGGTTTGCGTACGTTCAGCTCTTTTGCGATAGCAACAAGGTCGTCTTGACTCTTATTGCTCAATTCGATGATATCTAACATGTAGTTTGGTTGGAAAACCGGCTCGAAGGCAATCGGCCCGGTTTTGATTGACAGTGCAAAGATAAGAAAAAATAACTATTTATCCCAAAAGCTCGCGGATTTCTTGAACTGCAGGATGTCGCTCAGGGCAGATGCCTTGGCGGCGATCCGGAAGCTCCAGCTTTCCCACTGGCCGGTCGGGACCCACGACACGGTGATGGCGAAGCAGTGCAGATCGTACGTGGCGCTGACCTGCGTGGTGCTGAGTTGCATCTGCGTCAGGTCGAATCCCGTGTTGATGTTGAAGTTCATGGCCTTGGTGAGGCGAAGCTGTCCCGAAATGCCGATGGTCTGCACATGGTTGTGCTTGGTCTGCAGCTGTTCGTTGGCGAACTGATAGGACCGGGAGTAGGAATAGCTGTAGTTGAAACTGAGCGACCAGGGGATGTTCGGGTTGAGGTAATACACCCACCCGCCGGGAATATATTCACCGGTGATGGGGTGGTAATACACGCGCGCATAATCCGACTGTGTGCCCTGTCCGCCGCCTGATCCGCCGCCCGATCCGCCGCCGCGTCCCTGGGATCCCTGGGCCCCCTGGGAACCATTGCCGTTGCCGCTGTCGCCGTGTCCGTCGTTGCCGGTGTATTTACCGTCACCGTTGATGGAATAGGAAAGCGAGGCGCTGGCGTTGGTCAGGCGGGCCAGATGACCCGTCTTCAGGACGTTGAGCTTGTTGATGCGGACGCCCCGTTCGTTGATGGCGTAGGGGTCGAGCGAGCAATTGGCATTGAGGCCCAGTTTGCCGAAGATGGTGGTGCTGGCCGAGATACTGATGTTGGAAAGCTTCATCGAGTCGGCCAGGAAGTTATACGATCCCGACACGTTCAGCTGGTCGAGCAGCTTGATCTTCTCGTATTTGTCTTTGGGATTGGATGGCTCGGGAGCCATGGGATCCTGACTTTTGAGCACCTTCGCTTCCAGGTTGTTGGCAAACGAGAACGAGAGGGCGGCCGTCCGTCCGGTACCCGGCACGGAATAAAGCTGCCCCGCGTATTTGTTGTATTCCACCGTCCTCTCCACGCCGTCTTTGTCGGTATAGGTATAGGAGGTGTAACCATTGGCTTTCGTGGCCAGGTTGGGACTCAGCGTAAAGCTCATAGAAGGCGTGATCATATGGCGGATCGCCTGGAGCTTGCTCCGCTTGCCGAAGGTGAAAAGACCATATATGCGGGTGTTCATGGAGAGTCCGCCCGAATAGGTCTGTGTCACGCCGAAAGTGCTGAACTGGTCGGTCCAGAGCGTTTCAACCTTGTTGGTCTCTTCGTTGTACTGGCGGTATTGTTCCCGGAAAAACCAGCTCATGCCGTAGTTGACGCTGGGCGTGAACTGGAAATACTTCAGCAGCGTAAACCCGGGGAGGCCGATGGCGAACGTGTGGTTCACGCCATTCTGCATCCGGTTGACCATGTCCTTGTTGAAGCCGAATTCGCTGGCCTTGAAGGCCAACTTGTTTTGCATCGTGGCGCCGTAGGTGAAGGAGATCTGTTCGTACAGGCGCTCTTTGCCCACGCGGTTTTTCCGTTTGAACGGATAGAACCGGTTCACGTTGAATGTGATGTTGGGCAGCGTGAACGAATAGGAGCTGTCACGCGAATTCTGGCTGTGCAGCAGGTTGAGCGAGAGTGAAACTCCGCTCCAGGTCTTGGAATAGGAGATGGAGGAAGAGGCCTGGTTCTGGAGTGCGTCGCTGACGCTGGTGGAGTTGTATTTGTTGTTCGACGGGCTCGAGAAGTTGACGGAAGCGCGGAAGGTGGTACCCGGCCGGGCCTTTGCATCCTGCGAATGATTCCAGGTCACGCCGAAGTTCGTGGACTTGGAATACGAGGAGGTCCCGCGTTCGCCGGTGACATCGTTGGAATAGTTCAGGGCGATGGATCCGTCGAAGGCGTAGCGCTTCTTATAGCGGGAAGTGAGTCGTGCCGCCCATGAACCATAGGTATAGATGTCGCCGGTCAGGGCGAGGTCGAGGTAGTCGCCGATGACGAACGAGTAGCCGAAGTCGCGGAGGTAGAGTCCGCGCGATTTTTCCTCTCCGTAGGTGGGAACCAGGATGCCGCTGGCCCTGTCGGGTTTTTCCGGCACGAAACCGAAGGGGATGACCACCGGAAGCGGCACGTCTTCCACCACGGCGTAGGCCGGGCCGAACATCGTCTTCTGCTTGGGCTTGGTCATGATCTTGGCCGTGGTCATCTTGAGATAATAATGCGGATGCTCCGCATCGCAGACCGTGTATTTGCCTCCGGAGATGTTGATGGACTCGTCGGGCATCATCTTGAGCTTCTGGCCCACGAGCTTGCCTTCGTCCTGCTGCGTAGCCATGTTTTTGATCTTGGCCTTGCGGGTGGAGAAGTTGTAATACACCTCATCCATTTCATAGGTCTTGCCGCCGGTGGACATCACCGGACGGCCGCTGACATTTCCTGTGATCGTGTCTAGCACGCCTTTTGCGTAGACAACGTTCATCTTGGTATTGTAGGCCATGTAGTCGGCCTTCAGTTCCAGGTCCTGGTATTTGGCGGTGACATCGCCGAAATAGTAGATGATGTTGCGTTCAAGATCTTCCATTACCGAGTCGCGGGCCGACGAGAAAGCCGGTCGTTCGAGCATGCCCTTGGGTTGCTCGAGCGTGTCTTCGGGCGCCCGGAACAGCGAGTCCTGGGGCGGTGCCTGGAACTCCATGCTGTCGGGCGGGGGAAGCAGCACTTCCGGATCCTGTGCAAAGGCAGGTGTCAACCCGGCCAGAAGCAGGACGAGCAACACAATCCCCCGAAGTGGGGCAGGGACGGAGATTCTTATGTTTTGCAAAATAAAAAGCGTATCTTTGCAAGAACGCAAAATTAATAATTTTTCAGCAACTAACATGCCACTGCGCTCAAAATGCTTGATTGGGTGGATTACAGCGCTTATTTTGTCGCTGGCTGTGGCTGTCCCTGTCCCGGCGGGAGCCCAGAATGCCGGGGGCGTGAAGCTTCGTACAGTGGTCATTGACCCGGGCCATGGCGGTCACGACCCGGGAGCCATTTCAAAGAGCAGCAAGATGAACGAGAAGCAGATCAATCTCGACATCGCTACGCGGCTGGGCTCCCGCATCGAAAAAGAATATCCCGACGTGAAGGTCATCTATACCCGGAAGACCGACCGTTTCGTGGAACTGGCCGAGCGCGGCAACATCGCCAACCGCAACCACGCCGACCTGTTCATTTCCATCCATGTCAATTCCGCGAAGAACACTTCGGCCAGCGGCACCGAAACCTTCGTGATGGGTACCGACAAGAGCGCTTCCAACATGGAAGTGTGCAAGCGGGAGAACTCCGTGATCTTGATGGAAGACGACTATACCACGACCTACGAGGGCTTCGACCCCGACAACCCGGAGTCCTACATCATCTTCAACCTGATGCAGAACGCGCATTTCGAGCAGAGTATCGCCTTTGCCTCGCTGGTGCAGCAGCAGTTCGTGAAAAATGGCCCCATCAAGAAAAACCGCGGCGTGCGCCAGGCGCCGCTGATGGTGCTTTGGCGTACCACGATGCCTTCGGTGCTGATCGAAGTGGGCTTCCTGTCGAACGCGTCGGATCGGACGACGCTTAACAACGCTTCCAACCGGCAGAAGATTGCCGACGACATTTTCAACGCGTTCTCTTCGTTTAAGAAGCAGTACGATTCCGATGCCGCGTTCGAGATCGATGAATCGGTGCTCGCCCCGCAGGAACCGGAGGGACCCCACTATGAAATCCAGATCCTAGCCTCATCGAAGAAGCTCAAGGAGGGTGCTTCCGAACTCAAGGGAGAGACCCTCTACCAATGCCGGTTTATCAACGGGATGTACAAGTATTCTGTTGGTAACTTTTCCACAAGAGAGGAGGCGATCCGGCATCTTCCGGAGGTTCGAAAGAAGTTTTCGGGCGCTTTCGTGGTGGAAGTCCATTAGCCGTTCTCCGCATTTTAACTTAATTGTTTTTCTAAATGGATTATTTTCAGTGCAGTATCGCTTTGAAAAATCGTTAAGTATTTGATTTTCAGGGTTAAACAAAAACTGAAAATTTTTTATCTTGATAATTAGGGAGTTGCGAATTTTCCGAAAAAAACAACGAAAAAAAGTTTTTTTTTCAACAGTTTTTTCCCCAATTTTGTTCCCGAAACCAAACTTAAGCATGACTCCCGACAAACAAACCGAAGTGTGGAACAGGTGCCTTGAAATTCTCAAGGACAACTTGAACGAAGAGACGTTCAAGACCTGGTTCGGACCGATCAAGCCGATCTCGCTCGACGATCAGCGGCTTACGATCGAGGTCCCTTCGGATTTCTGGCGGGAGTATATCGAGGAACACTTCATCGGTCTCCTGAGCAAGGTGCTTCGCCGGGAAATCGGTCCTGCCGCTTCTTTGGTCTACAAGGTACGGATTCTCGATGACTTCTTCATTGAGCAGCGCCCCAAGGGGGGGCGTGTCCGCAACACGGAACTTCCCATCCCTGACGCGGGCGACCACTATACCGGCAGCGTCTATGCGATTCCCGGTCTGCGCAAACTCAACATCGAGCCGTGCCTCAATCCGATCTACAACTTCGAGAATTTCATCGAAGGCGCCTGCAACCGCCTCGGCCGTTCGGCCGGCCTGAGCATCGCTGCCAATCCCGGCCGTAGCACATTCAATCCGCTTTTCATTTATGGCGGTCCCGGCCTGGGCAAGACGCACCTGGCGCAGGCTATCGGCATTGCCGTCAAGGAGCGCTTCCCCGAGAAGGTGGTTCTCTATGTCAACGCCAATACGTTCCTGAACCAATATATGAATGCCGCCTGTTCCGCCAAAAACGCGAACAACGGCAACAAAGTGGCCGATTTCCTGCGGTTCTACCAGCTTATCGACGTGCTCATTATCGATGACGTGCAGGAATTCGCCGAGAAAAAAGGCACCCAGAACGCTTTCTTCCACATCTTCAACTATCTCCACCAGAGCGGCAAGCAGCTCATCCTGACTTCCGACAAGCCCCCCGTAGACCTGCAGGGGCTCGACCAGCGGCTGCTTTCCCGTTTCAAATGGGGACTTTCGGCCGAATTGCTGCCGCCCGCCTACGAAACGCGGCTGGCCATCCTCAAGTCGAAGTGTGCGCGCGAAGGCGTGACGATTGCCGACGAAGTACTGGAATTCGTGGCCAGGAGCGTGAAGACCAACATCCGCGAACTGGAAGGCATCCTGTTCTCGCTGATCGCCCACGCCTCGTTCAACCGGCAGGAAATCACCCTGGAGCTTGCCCAGCGCCTGGTCGACAAGATCGTCACCGATCCCAAGTCGGAGATCAACGTGGCGCGCATCCAGGAAGCGGTCTGCAACTATTTCGGCATCAGCGGCGAACTCTTCCTTTCCAAGACCCGCAAGCGCGAGATCGTGCAGGCCCGCCAGATCGCGATGTACCTGAGCCGCAACCTTACCAAGACATCCCTGTCTTCGATCGGCGCCCAACTCGGAGGAAAAGACCACGCGACGGTGCTGCACGCCTGCAATACGGTAGGCGACCTCATGGACACGGACCGCAGTTTCCGCGGATTCGTCCATGACATCGAGCGTGCGCTCAACGTATAACTATGACCACAGATAAAGTTTTAGGGTTCTTCCGCGAGATCACCACGATTCCGCGGGAGTCGGGCCATGAGGAGCATATCATCGCCTACCTGCAGAAATTCGCCGCAGATCGCGGCCTGGAATGCAAGACCGACCGCGTCGGCAACGTCATGATCGCCAAACCGGCCTCCAAAGGTTTTGAGGACCGGCCGACCATCGTGCTTCAGGGGCACACCGACATGGTGTGTGAGAAGAAAAGCACCTCGAATTTCGATTTCTCCAAGGATCCGATCCAGTATGTGATCGAAGACGGATGGATGGTTGCCCACGACACGACCCTGGGTGCCGACAACGGCATCGGCGTGGCCTCGGCCATGGCCATCCTCGACGACGACTCGATCGAGCATCCGCGTGTGGAGTGTCTGTTCACCGTTTCGGAAGAAACGGGGCTCGACGGTGCCCGCGCGGTGAAGAAAGGTTTCATCACCGGCAAGACGCTGATCAACCTCGACGACGAGGATGAGGGGTACTTCTGCGTGGGCTGTGCAGGCGGCATGGATACGGTGGGCACCTTTACCTATCGTGAGAAAAAGCTTCCGAGGGGAAGCGTGCTTCGCCGTTATACCATCGGCGGTGGACAGGGGGGGCACAGTGGCGACGATATCGACAAGAACCGCCTTAACGGCGTGCAGCAGATTGCGCGCTTTGTCAACGAGGTCCTGCCCTGCAACGTGGACGTTTGTCTGATCGGCGGCGGCAACAAGCGCAACGCCATCGCGCGCGGCGGGGAAGTGGTCCTGGCCATACCCGCCCGCCGTGTCGGGAAAGTGGAAGCGGTCTTTGCCGACCTCTCCGTGCAGATGAAGGCCGAGTTCGCCGTAACCGACCCCGACATCTACTTCAAATCGGAAGAGGCCGTCTGGGAGAAGGGCGCCATCGACCGCGGTACGGTGCGCCGCTTGGTCCTTGCCCTGCTTTCCATTCCGCACGGCGTCATCGCCATGAGCGCCGACATCCCGGGGTTGATCGAGACATCCACCAACCTGGCTTCCGTGAAGATGGAACCCGGCCGCAAGATCCTGGTGGGCACCATGCAGCGCAGTTCGGTCAATAGCCAGCGTATCTTCCTGTCGGAACGCGTGGCGGCGGTTTTATTGCTTGCCGGCGCGAAAGTAAAGCACTCCGACGGCTATCCCGGCTGGAAACCCAATATGAAGTCGCACGTGAAGGATGTGTGCGTGGCTTCGTACAAGCGCCTGTTCGGCCACGAGCCGGTGGTACGTGCCATCCATGCCGGCCTGGAGTGCGGCCTGTTCACCGAGAAGTTCCCCGACATGGACATGATCGCTTTCGGCCCCACGCTCCGTGGCGTGCATGCGCCCGGCGAACGGCTCGACCTGGCGTCGCTCGAACGCTTCTGGGCGGTGCTGCTCGATGTCATCAAACACGTTTAATACCTAGCCGCCATGCCCCGCGTCATCGCTCCTTCCATGCTTTCCGCCGATTTCGGCAATCTCGACCGCGACTGCCGGATGGTCAACCGCAGTGCGGCCGGCTGGTTCCATCTCGATGTGATGGACGGCGTGTTCGTGCCGAACATCTCCTTCGGCTTCCCGGTATGCAAGGCCATCGCCGAGGTAGCTGCCAAGCCGATGGATGCGCACCTGATGATCATCGAGCCGTGGCGCTACATCGAGCGCTTCGCCGCGCTGGGCGTGCGCTACCTGAGCGTCCACTATGAGGCCTGCAACGACCGTCGTCTGCGGGAGTGCATCAAGCTGATGCGCGACCGGGGGCTGGGTGTCGGCGTGGCCATCAATCCCGAGACGCCAGCCGAGGTGCTGATTCCGTATCTGCGGCTGATCGATTTCGTGGTGGTGATGGGTGTGCATCCCGGCTACAGCGGCCAGGCCTACATTCCTGAAACGACCGAGAAGGTGGGCGTGCTCGCCGAGATGATTGCCGGAGCCGAAGCCGACTGCTTCATTGAAGTGGACGGCGGCGTGAGCACGGCCAACATCGCCGAACTCGAGCGCCTGGGCGCCGGTGTCTTTGTCGCCGGAAGCGCTGCATTCTCCTCCGCCGATCCCATTGCCGCTATCAAGGCGCTGAAGGAAGCGAAGTAGCCGTCTGTTTTTCCGTATTTCTATTTCACCCGCAGCTTCCGTCCCACACGGAGGATGGTGCTGGTGGTGATGCCGTTCATCTGGCAGAGCTGGTTGATCGAGGTGTGGTATTGCCGCGCGATCTTGGAGAGGGTGTCGCCCGACTTGATGGTGTGATAGACCTTTTCCGGTTCGGCCGCGGCGAGGGCCGTCGTGTCGGCCGTGAGCGTCGGCTCAGCCTGGACTTCCGGCTGGATGGCCGTTTCCGGCACCCGTACCATGGCCTCGCGTACCGGGGCCCAGTTGCCGTCGGCCTGAAGGACAATGCGGCCCTGGCCGTCGGGGATGGTCAGAACGCCCGTACTGTCGACGTAGGCCCATTTGCCGTTTTCAAACAGGACGATCCGCCGGTCGCCGGCGGCCAGTACCAGGCTGTCGGGTGCGATGTGGACCCCCAGGTCAGTATCGAACGCATATACGGCCGTGCTGTCGAAAGCCACGTCGTAATCGACGAAATCAGGAAGGATGCGCCGGGCGCCGAGCAGGCGGTGCGAATAGTAGCTTTCGGTGAGCAACGTGCTGTAGCGGACACCATGGTTGGAGGCGTGGATGAATTTCGGGTCGCGACCGGTGCTGTCGAGTTCGATGAAGATGCCCACGTGGCCGACAACCTTGGGGTTGCGGCGACTGCCGAGAATCAGGATGTCTCCTTTCTGAAGATTGTGGAAATCGCTGATGTCCACCTCGCGCCCGTCACGCGACTGGTCGCGGGAGGAACGGCTCAGGTTGGTGTAGCCGAAATGCTTGAAGACATAGCGGGTATAGGCTGTGCAGTCGAACCGTTTCGGACCGTTGGCACCGTAGCGGTAGGGCGTGCCCAGGAACGTGGCCGCATAGTCGACGAGGCGATCGGCCAGTTCGGCGGCGGTGATTTCCACGGTAAGCGAGTCGTCGGGTGGGAGGGGCGCTTCCTGTGCAAGGGCAAGGCCGCCCTGCAGCGGCACCAGGCACAGCAACAACAGCATCCTTATGCAATACACCCGCTTCATGAACATTATTCTCCCGAATAAAAATGGAATCCGTGCCTGATGCCTTCGATCACGGCATCCCATCGGATCAAGATGCCGATCAGGGCGATCAGGCCGATCCAGATGAAGGCTTTGGTGGTCTCGGTCTGGGCGGAATACCAGGTTTTGATTTTCTCGAACATACGGCGATTCGGATTCGTCACAGGAGCAAAGATACGGAAAAGTTCACCGGAAATCCAACTAAGCCTTTGAAATGTTCGGGATTTTTGTTAAAATTGCTCAATTTTAGCCAGATTCTATCATGGGCACACTGCTTCTCAAAGACGTGCGGAAGGATGGCTGCAAAGCCGATATCCTGATCGAAGGCAACCGGATCGCCGGGATTGCCCCGTCAATCGATGTGACTGCCGATCGGGTGCTGAATGCGGCCGGCAAGTCCGTCATCCCGGGGCTCGTGAACATGCATACCCATGCGGCCATGACGCTCATGCGCAGTTGCTACGAAGATGTGACGCTGGGCATTTGGCTCGACCGCATCTGGGCCGTGGAGTCGCGGATCGACGAAGAAGCGGTGTATTGGGGGACGAAGCTTGCCATCCTGGAAATGCTCAAGACCGGCACCACCTGTTTTCTCGACATGTACTGGATGTCGCCCGCCATCGCCCGTGCAGTGGAGGAGATGGGCATCCGGGCCTTTGTCTCCTATAATTTCCTCGACAATTTCGACCACGACAAGGCGGAGAAGCAGTACCGCGAATGCGAGGAAGTGTATGCCCTCTCCAGGCAGTGGCCGTCGCGGTTGCAGATGAGCGTGGCCGTGCATGCCGACTATACCACCTCCGAGGCCACGATGCTGCGTGCCGGCCTGTTCGCGCAAGACCACGACCTGGTGTTTACGGCCCATCTTTCGGAAACGCTTTCCGAGACGCAGGAGGATGTCGTGAAGTTGAACCTCACACCCACGCAGCATTTCAACCGGCTGGGCCTGCTCGGCCCCCGTACGGTGCTGGCACACGGCGTTTGGCTGGACGACCATGATATCGAGATCCTGGGCCGCAACCATACGACCATTGTACACAATATCAATTCGAACCTGAAGCTCGCATCGGGCTACCGGTTCAAATACAATGAACTGCGCGATGCCGGCGTCAACGTGTGCGTAGGCACCGATGGCGCCGCTTCCTCCAACAATCTCGATATCCGCGAGAGCATGAAGACCATGGCGATGTTGCAGAAGGCCTGGCGGGAAGACCCCTCCGCCATGCCGCTCGACGAATTGATGAATGTGGCCACGCGCAACGCCGCCTTGCCGCTGGGTGTGGATATCGGCCGGGTGGAGGAAGGCGCGCTGGCCGACCTGGTGCTGGTCGACACGCGCTCCGAGGCCTTTGTGCCGAGCATCAATTTCCTTGGCAACCTCGTCCTTTCGGCCAACAGTTCCTGTTTCGACACAGCCATTGTCGACGGCCGTGTGGTAATGGAAGGCCGTCGTGTACCCGGAGAGGAGGAGATTCTCAGAAGGGCCGAGGACATCGCAATGAAAATCAATAAAATTCAATAATTATGGATACCAGAGTCAAGAAGATCCGAGAAGCAGCCGCGTTCATCCTCGAGCAGACCGGCGGCAAGAAGCCTGAAGTCGGTATCGTGCTGGGCAGCGGTCTGGGCAAGTTGGCCGACGCCATCGACGCCGAAGTCGTCATTCCGTACGCTAAGATTCCGAATTTCGCCCGTTCCACGGCCATCGGCCACAAAGGCAATTTCATCTTCGGCACGCTCGCCGGGAAATACGTGTGTGCCATGCAGGGCCGGTTCCACTACTACGAGGGATATCCCATGGAGCGCGTGACGCTGCCGATCCGCGTGATGGCCGCCCTGGGCATCAGGACCTTGCTGGTCTCCAATGCGGCGGGGGGCTTGAACCAGACCTTCTCCGTGGGCGACCTGATGATCATCCGCGACCACATCAACCTGCTGCCCAATCCGCTCATCGGGAAGAATTTCGCCGAGTTCGGCGAGCGCTTCACCGACATGACTGCGGCCTACGATCTCGACCTGATCGCAAAGGCCGAGGCCATCGCGGCGAAAGCGGGGATTCCGGTGCGAAAGGGTGTGTACCTGGGTAATACCGGGCCGTCCTATGAAACGCCCGCCGAGGTGCGCTTCTACATCGCCATCGGGGCCGACGCCGTGGGAATGTCCACGGTCCCGGAAGTGTTGGTGGCCCGCCATTGCGGCGTTCCGGTGTTCGGCATGTCGGTCATCACCAATATCTCGAATACCGACAACGCTTCCACCGTGCTCAACGACGGGGACGACGTGGTTCGGGCTGCCGATGCGGCGGCCGACCGCATGTGCCTTATCTTTAAAGAACTGATAGCCTCGATTTAGCCGTGAAGAGTGTTTTTCCATACGATTCGGTGGAACTCAGTCCCAATGGGCGCGAGGTCGTCATCCTCGACCAGTCGCAGCTCCCCACCCAGGAGAAATTCCTCCATC
Source organism: Bacteroidales bacterium Bact_11 (assembly GCA_001603505.1). GTDB lineage: Bacteria > Bacteroidota > Bacteroidia > Bacteroidales > UBA932 > Cacconaster. The sequence goes on from LUZC01000048.1 coordinate 19,915, forward strand.
TGACCACTGCCGAACAGGTTTTTTACGCCATCACGCGCTTGAAAGTGCGCGGTGCGCCGGCCATCGGCATCGCGGCGGCATTCGGTCTGGCCATGTGCGTGAACCGGTTCAAGACCCGGTCGCTCACGGCGCTCGAAAACGAATTCCTGCGCGTCAAGCGCTATCTGTATATCTCCCGTCCGACGGCCGTGAACCTCATGTGGTCGCTCGACCGGATGGAACGCTGTTTTTATGCCACCAAGCAAGGACTTGACGCTGCCGAGGAGAAGCATGCCATCGAGGTGATGCGCAACGCCCTGACGGCGGAAGCACGCGCCATCAAGGCGGAAGACGTGAAGATGTGCGAGGCCATCAGTGAGCAGGGATTCTCGCTGCTCCGTCCGGGCTGCGGCATCCTGACGCACTGCAACGCCGGCCACCTGGCCGTTTCGAAATACGGCACCGCGCTCGGGCCGATCTACCTTGCACAGCAGCAGGGTTATTCGCCTCGGGTGTATTGCGATGAAACCCGTCCGCTGCTTCAGGGAGCACGCCTGACGGCCTACGAGCTCACGAAGGCGGGTATCGACGTCACGCTGATCTGCGACAACATGGCGGCTTCGCTCATGGCCCAGCACAAGATTGATTTCGTGTTTGTGGGCTGCGACCGCGTGGCGGCCAACGGCGACGTGGCCAATAAGATCGGGACGAGTGGCGTGGCGGTCCTGGCAAAGCATTTCAAGGTGCCCCTCTATGTGTTCGCTCCCACGAGCACCATCGACCTCGACTGCGTGAGCGGCAGCGAGATCATCATTGAAGAGCGTCCCGCCTTTGAGGTGACCGACATGTATTTCAGCAAGCGCATGGCACCGAAGGGCGTGCGGGTGTACAACCCCGCGTTCGACATCACGCCCGCCTCGCTGATCACGGGCATCGTCACGGAAAAGGGCATCATCAAGCCGCGCGAGATCAAGAATCTCAAAAAACAGAAATAGCCGATGGTCCGGTTCGTGAGCCTGTCGAGCGGCAGCAACGGCAACTGCTACTATTTCGGCGACGGCCGTATGGCCTTCCTCATCGACCTGGGCATCGGCGCGCGCACCATCAAGAAGCGCCTCGCGGAGCTCGACCTGTCGCTCGACGATGTCGACGCCATCTTCGTGACGCACGACCATTTCGACCATATCAAGAGCCTCGGCACCTTCACGGAACGATACAGGAAGCCCGTGTATCTGACCCGCACGTTGGAAAAGGCGCTGCGCCACAACTTCTGCACGGCCGGTCGCCTCAAGGGCTGCGTACGCTACCTGGAGGAGGGCGTCGAAACCATGCTGGGCGACAGCCTCCGCATTACCCCGTTCGTCGTGCCCCACGACGCTACGCAGACCGTGGGCTACCACTTTACCTTCAGCGGTGAGCGGTTCACCGTGATGACCGACCTGGGCGAGGTGACCGACGAGGCGGTGCACTACGCCGCGCTGGCCGACCATCTGGTGGTGGAGTCGAACTACGACGTGGATATGCTTATCACGGGATCGTATCCGAAAGAGCTCAAGCACCGCATCCTGACGCAGCACGGCCACCTGTCGAACGAACAGACCGCCTCGTTGCTGCGCCGCTGCCGTCACGAGGGCCTGCGCGACGTGTATCTGTGCCACCTGAGCGCCAACAACAACACGCCCGCCCTGGCCTTCGAAAGCGCAAAAAAAACGCTTGAGAGCATCGGCTCCCAAGCGTCTTTGCATTGTCTTCCGCGCTCTTGCGCGTCGGAATTATTCACCTTTTAAGAAAGCTTCGTACTTCTTGGAGAGGGCCTCGTATTCGGGGTTCTTCTCGCGGAGGCGGAAGTAGATGTTCTTCAGGTATTCGGCGATGGCGCCCTTGAGTTCGGCATCGTCGGTCAGTTCGAACGACTTCTCGAACGGGGCGATGGCTTTCTCGAGGGTCTCATCCATCTCTTTCACGAGCGCGTAATACTTGGCGTCGTCGAGCTCTTCGCTGGCCTTGTTCTGGAGGTCGATCGCCTTGTCGTAGTACATGGCGCCGAGGCCGAGCGGACCGTACACATAGTTCGGGTCGATTTCGCTGGATTTCTCATAGAGCTTGGCCGCGTTCTCGATATCGCCGAGCTGCTTGTACACGTTGGCTTCCACATAGAAGAGGCTGGCGTTGGTCGGATCCTGGGCTTCAGCGGCGTGCAGCAGGTCGAAGAGCTTGCCGGTGTCTTCCTGATTCTCGATATAGAGGTTGATCAGGCCGATGAGGATGTTGCTATTCTGCGGGAACTCGATGAAGCCTCTTTCAAGGGCAGCCTTGCGTGCTTCTTCGTTGCCTTCGATGCGATAGCACTCAGAGAGGTTGGAGAAGACGTAGCCATCCTGGTAGAAGCCCATGTCGGCGCACTTGGTGTAATATTCGATGGCCTGGGCCGTGTTGCCGGCCTTGCTGGAGACGAATGCGGTGTAGTAGGTATTCAGGGAGTCGGTTTCGCCGAGAATCGGGTTGGCGGCGCATTCCGTGGACTTCTTGAACAGTTCGGCAGCCTTTTCGAAGTTGCCTGCGCGGTAGTTGTTGAAGGCCTCGTCGGTGAGCTTGTTGTGGATGTCATTCATCATGTCGTGGATATCCTTGGCCTTGGAGGCCTTGGTATCGACTTCCTGTGCTTTCCCGAGTGCATCGATGGCCTTGCCGAGCAGGTCGCCTTCGACGGCCGGTTTGGTCACCATGTAGAATTCGAGGACGCCGGCCGGGTTGTAGTACAGATCCTTGTCGGCATAGGAGTCAACGGTGTAAACGGCACCTTCGGCACCCTCTTTCTGGGTGGTTTCGAAAATCTGCTGTTCCTTGAGGAAGAGCTTGACTTCCTGCTGGGCCGTACCCGGAAGGACATTGCGGGAAGGCTGGTCGTATGCATCGACGTAAGCTTTCGCCAGCGCAATCCAGGTGGCAGGCTTGGCAGCCTTCTTGGCGTCTGCCGCGGCAGTTTCGGCCTTGGTTACGGCCTTCTGTGCATCGGCTGCGTTTTTGGGCTGTGCATTGACCATCGTCAGCGAGAGGACGAGCGACAGTGCGATGAGAATCTTCTTCATGATTGCTTTGAGTTTAGATTATTGATTGTTTTCTGTTGTATCTGTTGTATCGGTTGCTTCCGTGGTTTCCGTTGGCTGCGGGGTTTCGGGTTCCTCTTCTTTTGCCACGACGCAAACGGCTGCGATGTTGTCGCCTTCGCGAATGCTGATGAGTTTCACGCCCTGGGTTGCCCTTCCTGCCACGCGGATCGAGTCGGCCGGCATGCGGATCGTTATGCCCGATTTGTTGATGATCATCAGGTCGTTTTCGTCGCTGACGGCTTTCAGTGCAATTAGCTTGCCAGTCTTTTCCGTGATGTTGATGGTCTTCACACCCTTGCCGCCACGGCGCGTCTTGCGGTACTCTTCCAGGTCGGAGCGCTTGCCGAAACCGTTTTCGCTCACAACCAGGATGTCGAGCGGCTTTTCGGCCTGCTCGTCCGGGTCGATGCACACCATGCCCACAACGAAGTCGCCCTCGTCGAGGTTGACGCCGCGCACGCCGGTGGCGTTGCGGCCGATGGCCCGGGCGTCTTCTTCATGGAAGCGGCAGCACTTGCCCTGGTTGCCGGCCAGCAGGATGTCGCAGTTCCCGCTGGTGAGGGCTGCGCCCACCAGGGAGTCGCCTTCGCGCAGGTTCACGGCGATGATGCCGTTGGCCCTCGGGCGGGAGTAGGCCTCGAGCAGCGTCTTCTTGATGGTGCCGCAGGCCGTGGCCAGGATCACGTAGTGGCTGTTGATGAATTCGCCGTCGCCCAGGTCCTGCACATTGAGATAGGCCTGGATGCGGTCGTCCGGGGTGAGCGGAAGGATGTTCTGGATGGCGCGGCCCTTCGAGGCCTTGGCGCCTTCAGGAATCTCATAGACCTTGAGCCAGAAGCACTTGCCGCTCTGCGTGAAGAACATCAGCGTGCTGTGCATGTTGGCCACGTAAATGTGTTCGATGAAATCTTCGTCGCGTGTGGTGCTGCCCTTGGCGCCGATGCCGCCGCGGCTCTGCGAACGGTATTCGGAAAGCGAAGTGCGCTTGATATAGCCGTAGTGGGAAATGGTGATGACCACGTCCTCGTTCGGATAGAAGTCTTCGGGGTTGAAGTCTTCCGCCGACACGGCGATTTCGCTGCGGCGCTCGTCGCCGTATTTTTCCTTGAGTTCCTGGAGTTCGTCCTTGATGATGCCCATCTGGAGCTCGGTGCTCTCGAGCACCTGCTGGTACCAGTGGATCATTTTCTCGAGCTCTTCGTATTCCGCCTGGAGCTTGTCGCGTTCCAGGCCGGTGAGCTGACGGAGGCGCATTTCCACGATGGCGTCGGCCTGCTCGACCGTGAAGCCGAACTGCTCCACGAGTCCGTCGCGGGCGTCGGCCACGCTGCGGGACGCGCGGATCAGGGCGATGATCTCGTCGATGATGTCGAGGGCCTTGAGGAGGCCTTCGAGGATATGGGCGCGCTTGAGGGCCTTGTTGAGCTCGAACCGGGTGCGGCGCACCACCACCTCGTGGCGGTGGCGCACGAAGTATTTGATGAGCTGCTTGAGGTTGAGCTGTTTCGGACGACCGTCCACCAGGGCGATGTTGTTGACCGAGAAGCTCGACTGGAGCGGCGTGAGCTTGAACAGGTTGTTGAGCACCACGTTCGAGGGTGCACCTTGCTTCAGCTTGATGACGATGCGCATGCCGTCGCGGTCGCTCTCGTCGTTGATATAGGAAATACCGTCGAGTTTCTTGGTCTCCACCAGTTCGGCAATGCGTTCGATGAGTTCGCGTTTGTTGATGGTGTAGGGGATCTCGGTGACCACGATGGTCTCGCGGCCCGAGGACGATACTTCAATGTTGGTCTTCGACCGGATGACGATACGGCCGCGGCCCGTCTCGAAAGCTTCGCGGATGCCGCGGATGCCCTGGATGATGCCGCCGGTGGGGAAGTCCGGCCCCTTGATGTATTGCATCAACCCGTCGACGTCGATGTCGGGGTTGTCGATGTATGCGCAGATGGCGTCGCAGCATTCCGTGAGGTTGTGGGGTGCCATGTTGGTGGCCATGCCCACGGCAATGCCGTTGGAACCGTTCATCAGCAGCAGCGGCGCCTTCGCGGGAAGGACGGTCGGCTCCTGGAGCGATTCGTCGAAGTTGGGTTTGAAATCGACCGTGTCCTTGTCGAGGTCGGCGAGGACTTCTTCGGCCAGCTTCTGGAGCTTGGCTTCGGTGTATCGCATGGCGGCCACGGGGTCGCCGTCGATGGAACCGAAGTTGCCCTGGCCATGAACCAGCAGGTAGCGCAGGTTCCAGGGCTGGGCAAGGCGCGCCATGGCGTCGTACACGCTGGAGTCGCCGTGCGGATGGTATTTACCGAGGACGTCGCCCACGATGCGCGCCGACTTTTTCACGCCGCCGCTGTAGGTCACGCCCAGATTGCTCATGCCGTACAGCACACGGCGGTGCACCGGTTTGAGTCCGTCCCGGACATCGGGTAAGGCTCGGGCCACGATCACAGACATGGAGTAGTCTATGTAGGCCGACTTCATCTCGTTTTCTATGTTGATAGGAATGATCCTACCGCCATTCTCTTCAAAATCCATTTTCTCTACGGTTTCTATCCAAAATATCACGTAAAATTACGAAAAAAGATTGAGGATAACAAATTATTTATTTCCCGGCTTTTTTAGTAACTTGGCAGTTTGAAACGAAAGAGAGAACATGAAGGACAAGGGTTATTCCAACGAAGTCAAAATCGTGCTCAACTACGCGCTGGAAGAGGCTGCACGGCTGGGCAGTTACATCGCCACGCCCGATCATCTGTTCCTGGGAATCCTCCGCTACCGCGAGAGCGATGCGGTGAAGATCCTGGAAAGCCTGGGCGTCGATATCCGGAAAGTCAAGAAAGAGATAGAAGACAAGATCGCGGCGCCTGCGCCGATTCCGTTCGGGCAGCGCGGCTCCATCTCGCTGAGCGACAAAACGCAGGACATCCTGCTTTCATGCCAGCGGATGCACAGCGACGTGACGCCCGCCCTGCTGATGGCCGAAATCTTCATGCAGTGGCACGGCGCCTGCACTACGGCGCTGGAAAACAGCAACATCCCGCTCGACAAGCTCCCGGGAAAACTCCGGGAAGTGATGGAGCAGACCATGATGTCGGCCGCCGACGGCGTGGACGAGGAACCCGATACGGGCTCCGATGCCCAGCCCGCCAACGGCCGGGGCGGTGACAGGAAATCGCTCGTGGAGTCGTATGGTTTCGACCTGACGCGCGCCGCCGTGAGCGGCGAACTCGATCCGGTGGTGGGGCGTGAGGCGGAGATCGAGCGCCTGGCGCAGATCCTGAGCCGCCGCAAGAAGAACAATCCCGTGCTCATCGGCGAATCGGGGTCCGGCAAGTCGGCCATCGTGGAGGGCCTGGCGCTGCGCATTGCAGCCAAGGACGTGCCGCGTTCCCTGCTGTCGAAGCGCATCATCTCGCTCGACATGGGCTCGCTCGTGGCCGGCACCAAGTACCGCGGCCAGTTCGAGGAGCGTGTGAAGGCCATCCTCACCGAAATCAAGAAGAATCCCGACCTGATCCTGTTCATCGACGAACTCCATACCATCGTGGGGGCCGGCAGTTCGCCCGGCTCGCTCGACGCGGCCAACCTGCTTAAGCCGGCCCTGGCGCGCGGGCAGATCCAGTGCATCGGCGCCACCACGCTCGACGAATACCGCGAGCACATCGAAAAGGATGCCGCCCTGGAACGTCGGTTCCAGAAGATCCTGGTGGAGCCCACCGACTATGCGCAGACGCTCGCCATCCTTGAAGGCATCAAATCGCGCTATGAAGCGTTCCACCACGTGCATTATACCGATGCGGCGGTAAAGGCCTGCATCTCGATGTCGCAGCGCTATATTTCCGACCGGTGCCTGCCCGACAAGGCCGTCGATGTGCTCGACGAGGCAGGTGCGCGCGTGCACATCGGCGACATGAAGGGTTCCGACGAAGTGGTGCGCCTGGAGAGCGACCTGGAGCCCATTCGCGCCGAGAAACGCAGCGCTGCCAAGGCGGGTGACTTCAAACGGGCGGCGGAGCTGCACCGGCTCGAACAGGAGCGCGAAAAAGCCGTGGCCGACGCCGTGAAGGCGGCCGCTTCCGGCGATGATGAATACCGTACGGTCGATGCTGATACCGTGGCCCTCGTGGTTTCGGTGATGACGGGCATCCCCGTGTACAAGGTGGCCGAGAGCGAGGGTGCGCGGCTGATGAAGATGGAGGAAGTGCTGAGCGGTGTGGTGGTGGGGCAGGATGAGGCCCTGTCGAAAGTCGTGCGGGCCATCCGGCGCAACCGGGCCGGCTTGAAAGACCCCAACAAGCCCATTGGCACTTTCCTGTTCCTGGGCCCCACGGGCGTGGGCAAGACGCACCTGGCCAAGAAGATTGCCGAGTACATGTTCGATTCGGCCGACAACATCATCCGCATCGACATGAGCGAATACGGCGAGAAGTTCTCCTCGAGCCGCCTCATCGGGGCGCCTCCGGGCTACGTGGGCTACAACGAGGGTGGCCAGCTCAGCGAGCAGGTGCGCCGCAAGCCCTATTCGGTGGTGCTGCTCGACGAGGTGGAGAAGGCCCATCCCGACATTTTCAACCTGCTGCTGCAGGTGCTCGACGAAGGACGGCTCACCGACAGTGCCGGCCGCTACATCGATTTCAAGAACACCATCGTGATCCTGACCTCCAATGTGGGCAGCCGCGAGATCAAGGACTTCGGACGCGGTATCGGTTTCTCCACGGGCTCCGAAGACCGCACGGCCTCGCAGAACGCGCTGATTGACAAGGCGCTGGGTAAGGTATTCACGCCCGAGTTCCTGAACCGTCTCGATGAGCAGATCTATTTCAACGCGCTCTCGCAGGAAGACATCTACGCCATCATCGACATCGAACTCCGCGAACTGCGCGACCGGATGAAGGAGCTGGGCTTCTCGCTGACCATCGACAAGACGGCCAAGAAGTTCATCGCCGACGTGGGCTACGACCCGAAATTCGGCGCCCGGCCGCTCAAGCGCGCCATCCAGCGCTATGTCGAGGATCCGGTGTCAGAAATCATTATCGAGGGTGTTCCCGCCGGGGCGAAGCTCCGCGTGAAGCTCGGCAAAGACAAGAACTCCACGACGGTCGTCGTCAATTCATAAGCCATGAAAACCAGGCTGCTGCTTCTTTTCCTGCTGGCCACGGGGTGGACTGCGGGCGCGCAGGTCGCGCAATATGTCAATCCGATGATCGGTACCACGGGAATGGGCCACTGCTTTCCCGGCGCCTGTGCGCCGTTCGGGGCGGTGCAGCTCTCGCCCGACACCGACACCATCCCGCACAATGTGGGCGGCAAATACCAGCCGCATGCCTACGACTATTGCGCCGGCTATCAATACACCGACAACACCATCGTGGGCTTCAGCCACACGCATCTCAGCGGCACGGGCCATTCCGACCTGGGTGACATCCTGGTGATGCCGCAGACCGGTCCGCTGCAGCTGAATCCCGGCACGGCCGACGATCCGGACGGCGGTTACCGCCAGCGTTTCAGCCACGACACGGAGAACGCGGAGCCCGGCTACTACGAGGTGACGCTCGCCGATAGCGGCGTCCGAGCCCGGCTCACCGCCACGCAGCGGGTGGGCGTGCATCAGTACACGTTCCCGGAGAGCGGCGTGCAGCGGCTGGTGGTCGACCTGCTCCACGGCCTCTACAATTATGACGGCAAGGTGCTCTGGTCGAATCTTCGCGTGGTTAGCGACACGCTCGTGACGGGCTGCCGCATCACCGACGGATGGTCGCGGGGCAACTACACGTATTTTGCCATTTCGTTTTCGAAGCCGGTGGTGAACTACGGCTATGCCGACCGGAAGAATCCCGCCTACAGGGGCTTCTGGCGCAAGTTCGACCTGCACCACAACTTTCCCGACATCGCTGGTCGGAGCATCACGGCATATTTTGAATTCGACGACCCGAATCCGGAGCTGACCGTGAAGGTGGCGCTGTCGGGCGTTTCGGCCGAGGGTGCGCTGAAGAACCTCGAGGCGGAGGCATCCGGCAAGTCGTTCGACGAGGTCCGCCGCGCGACAGCGCTCTCCTGGGAGCGGGAACTCGGCGTCGTGGCGTGCGAGGGCACCGACGACCAGAAGGCGAGCCTCTACACGGCGCTCTACCACACGATGATCAATCCTTCCGTGTACATGGACGTGGACGGCCGCTACCGCGGTATCGACGGGGAAATCCACAAGGCGGAGGGATTCACGAACTACACGGTGTTCTCGGTATGGGACACCTACCGGGCGGAGCATCCGCTGCTGGGGCTGCTGAAGGCGCGCCACAATACCGATATGGTGCGCTCCATGCTGGCGCACTGGCGGCAGAACGTGGTGGGGATGCTGCCCGTGTGGAGCCTGATGGGCAACGAGGGCTGGTGCATGACGGGCTACCACGCGGTGAGCGTGGTGGCGGATGCCTTGGTGAAGGGAGCCGACATCGACCAGGACGAAGCATTTGCGGCGATGGTGGCCACGGCGGGCTGCCCGTATCTGGCCTCGCTGCAGGATTATGTCGCACTGGGCTACGCGCCGTTCGACACCGACGCCACGGCCGCTTCCAACACGTTGGAATACAGTTTCGACGACTGGAGCATCTACCATGCGGCGGAAGTGGCGGGCAGGGAAGAGGTGGCTGCCGCGTTCCGCGACCGGGCGCTTTCCTACCGCAACACCTTCGATCCGGCCATCCGGTTCGCCTCGCCCCGCTACCGCGACGGCTCGTTCAAGAAGGACCTCGACCCATACCAGACCTACGGGGAAGGGTTCATCGAGGGCAATTCCTGGAACTTCTCGTTCCACGCGCCGCAGGATCCCTACGGGCTGATGGCCTGCATGGGCGGCGAAAAGACCTTCCGGGAGCGGCTCGACGCGCTGTTCGGGATGGATCTCCCGGAGCAGTACTACGCCGACAACGAGGACATCACGGCCGACTGCCTGGTGGGCGGCTATGTCCACGGCAACGAGCCGAGCCATCACGTGCCGTATCTTTATGCCTGGACCTCCCAGCCCTGGAAGGCGCAGGACCGCATCCGCACCATCCTCGAAAAGATGTACCGCAACGACATCCGCGGCCTGGGCGGCAACGACGACTGCGGCCAGATGTCGGCCTGGTACGTGTTCTCGGCCATGGGATTCTATCCGGTGGCGCCGGGCTGCGACCAGTATGTGTTCGGCGCGCCGTATCTGCCGTACATGAAGGTAACGCTGGACAATGGCGCCGTGGTCGAGATCAAAGCCCCGCTTGTGAGCGACCGCAACCGCTATGTGCGCAGCGTGAAGCTTAACGGCAAACCCTACCCGAAGCTCTACATCACCCACGCCGACCTGCGGTCCGGCTGTACGCTCGAGTTCGAGATGTCCGACAAGCCGAACCGCCGTCGAGGCCTCGCGCCGGACGACAAGCCCTATTCGCTCACGAAATAACTATTCCCTGTACAGAAACGGCTGCAGGTACTCCGCAATGCGGTCGAGCCAGGTATAACTGCCCGTGCCTGGCGAGGCGTACTGCTGGAAGCAGTGGTTGCGGGTGGCCAGGGTGTGGAGTTCGCTCTGCACGCCCATGGTGCGGAGTTTTTCCCAGACCTTGACGGAGTTCATGGCGGCCCACACGTCGGCGTCGCCGTGGATCAGCAGCATCGGGGCCGTGTCGGGGTCGAACGAGAATTCCGGCGCGAGGACGGCGGAGTCGTCGTTGCCGCCCGTCGTGTTGTAGACGTCGAGCCCGTCGGTGAGGGCGTAGGCCGGATAGATGCCGATGCCCCACTGTACGTTGCAAGGCAGTTTGTCGATGTCGTCGATCGGAAGGTAGGCGCTGTGCCGGGAGGAGGTGACGCCCATCAGGGTGAGGTGTCCGCCCGCCGACGATCCCATGATGCCGATACGGTCGGGGTCGAGCCCGCGGGAGGCCGCTTCGCTGCGGACAATGCGGATGGCGCGCTGCAGGTCCTGCCAGGCTGTGGTGTGTTTGGCCAGCCCTTCGGGACGCGGGCTTCGGTATTTCATGGTGACCACGGTGATGCCCCTGGCGTTGAGGTACCGCCGCGCCGGGGCCACCTCGAATCCGTCGGGACCGTTGCCCACGTAGGCTCCGCCGGAGTAGATGATCTGGATGGCGTCGGTGGTGCGATGCTCCGGAATATACCACTCCAGGTACGGCGTACACTGGTTTTCCCGGACGTCGGGCATCATGCCTTCGGGCCAGAGTTCTTCCTTGCGGTATTGGGTGGGCACAAGGTCATCCGGGAAGCGGTCCATCAGGGCCACTTCGGGCTCCACAGGCCCCAGGAAGCCCATCTGCGTCATGAATTCCACACCGCGCTCGAAGCCGAAGGCGCCGTGTCCCTTGCCGGGATACAGGTGCAGTTCGGCAGGGATTCCCATCCTGCGCAACTGTCGGTACACCAGCGTGGATCCGTTGGGAGAGTAGGGGTCCAGGCCGCCGTGGTGCAGGCTCATGGGGCAGGTCTTTTCATCGAAAGGGAAGACGCTGCTCAGCGCTACGTCGGGGCCGTAGCCATCGCGGGTGGCGGGGGTGCCGTCCTCTCCGTCGGTGGTTACGTAGGCCGGGGCGTTGACGATGGCCCAGTTGATATGGCAGGGGAGGCTGTCGCGCTCATCCACGGGCGTATAGGTCTCGGTGAGCGATCCCGTGGCCAGGAGCAGCGCCAGGTGGGAGCCGGCCGACATCGAGATCACGCCGATCTTTTCCGGGTTGAAGCCCCTCGCTGCCGCTTCGCTGCGCACCAGCCGGACTGCCCGCTGGCCGTCTTCCCATGCCGTCTGGTAAATCGGCAATCCTTCGGGCCTTGGCGTGCGGTACACGAAATTCACGCACTGGATGCCGCGCCGGGAAAGTTCCTCCTTCCAGTAGCCGATGAGGTTCACGTCGCAGCAGCACTCATACGATCCGCCCGAGATCAGGATCATGCACGCGTCCGTGCGGATTTCCGGGGCAGGGGCGTCGTACCATTCGAGATAGGGGATGCGGTGTGCATCGGGGTTGAACCCTTGGGCGCCGGCCTCGTCGGTCATTGCGGCGATCTGCTGGGGCTGGGCGTCCGGCATCCGGCCCTCCGGCCAGATGTATTCGCGCTGCTGCGCCGCCATCGGCAGGCAGCTCAAGAAGAGAAGTAGGCAGAGGAATCGTTTCATCGTCGGTATTTCCATGCGAAGATACAGTATTTTTCGTACTTTTGCCAGCGTATGAAAAGCATCGAGGTCGTTGCCGCCATTATCCGCCGGGGAGACAAGATTTTTGCCACCCAGCGCGGCTATGGCGATTTCAAGGACTGGTGGGAATTCCCGGGCGGCAAGATGGAGCCCGGCGAGACGCCAGAGGCGGCGCTGCATCGGGAAGTCCGCGAAGAACTCGACACGGACATCCGCATCGACCGGTTGCTCTACACGGTCGAGTGGGATTATCCCGCTTTCCACCTGACGATGCACTGCTATCTCTCGTCGCTCCTGAATGCGTCGCTGCATCTGCTGGAGCACGAAGCGGCCCGCTGGCTGGGCAAGGAGGATATCCATTCCGTGCGCTGGCTTCCTGCCGACGAGATGCTTCTCCCGATGATAGTCCGGGCGCTGGAAGAACCCGATCAAGAAGAAACTGCGCCATGAATACCCTCGGAAACATATGCTGGCTGCTCTTCGGCGGTCTGATCATTGCCGTCATCTATTTCCTTTGCGGTTTTGTGATGTGTATCACCATCATCGGCATACCGTTCGGTGCCCAGCTCTTCAAGTTGGGTACGTATGTCCTGAACCCGTTCGGGCACGAGCTGGTCAACGGACCGGGCGAACCGGGATGCCTGTCCACGGTGATGAATCTCATCTGGATTCTGTGCGGCTGGTGGGAGGTGGCCATCCTCCACCTGATCTGCGGAGTCCTTTTCTGCATTACCATCATCGGCATTCCGTTCGGCAAGCAGCATTTCAAGATGGCCCTGGCCTCCATCTTCCCGTTTGGCAAAGAGATACGATAAGACATGTTCAAGGTCAGCGACATCCTTACCACACCCCCGGCGACCTTTGCCTCCGAGCTACAGCAGAAGGTCTATGAGACTTTCGCCGCGCTGGGCATCGCGTTCGGCCGCGTCGACACCGATCCGGGCCTCACGATGGAGGACTGTCAGCACATTGATGCGAAGATCGGTGTCCACATCGTGAAGACGATTTTCCTTTGCAACCGCCAGCAGACGGCCTTCTACCTGTATGTCACCACCGATGACAAGTCGTTCGTGACGCGCGATTTCTGCGGTGCCCTGGGAATCCCCCGCGTATCCTTCGCCCCGGCCGACAAGCTCTGGGAGCTGACGGGCGTCCTGGTGGGGGCGACCACCATCCTGAGTGCCATCCTTCCTGCTTCCGCTCCCGTAAAGCTGGTCATGGACCGCACTGTTGCCGATAGCGAGTGGTTTGCCTGCACCGACGGCACGGCCACCTGTTTCGTGAAAATCCGCACGCAGGACCTCCTGCAGAAATATATTCCCGCCTCCGGGCATGAACTTTCATTGATTTGAACGATGCGCGAGCTGCTTCCGGAATACGATTGCCACTGCCATATTCTCCCCGGCCTTGACGACGGCTCCGCCGACCTGGAGGAGTCGCTGTTCCTATGCCGGTGGCTGGCCTCCTGCGGCTACAAGGAGGCGGTGTGCACGTCTCACAGCACGCGCCTGTATCGAAACACGGAAGAAGGGGTGGAACAGGCCGTGGCCGACCTTCAGCGGTCTCTCGACCGGAAAGGAATCGCGCTTCGGCTCATACCTTCGTTGGAATACCGGCTGGTTCCCGAAGTGTGGCCCCGGCAGCGGCTGCTGCCCTGGAAAGGGAACCACGTTCTCATCGAGCTGCCGCTCAAGTCGCCGGAAAAGATGGGCGCGATTGTTCCGGAAGAAGAAATCCGCAAGCTCGTGGAGGCCGGCTGTCAGCCGGTGCTGGCGCATCCGGAGCGCTATCTCTGGGCGTCGCCCGGCGATTATTCGCGCTGGCACGCCGCCGGCGCCGCCTTCCAGCGCAACCTGGGCTCCCTCGAAGGGTTTTACGGCGGTCCCGCTCAGGAACGAGCCCGCTTTCTCTTCGATGCCGGCCGCTACTCATTCCTCGGCACTGACCTCCACAACCGCCGCTACGCCGAGTTCTTCAGCACGATTCTATAGGCATTGACCGGGCATCTCATGCGCTCCGGCGTTTTGCGATGCTGCTGCTCCTCATGGTTCGCGGCAGGGGCGGCCTTCTTCCTGCCGCTCACAAATCGTCGCATCCAACATCGCGAAACTGCGCTGCGCGCAGTAATTTGGTTGATATTCATTAGAAATAACGAAGTGATGGTACTACTGACACGCGGAGTCAAAGGATTATACATTTATGCTTGTGATTGCGGTTTGAGAACTGCCCTGAAGCAGATTGCCGGGATTTAATCATAGTGTTGACCAGTAATGTGGGTCAATCACACTTTGCTCTCTTGCCTCAATCCTTCCAATACTTTGATGCGGTCAAGGTCGATTAATTCGATGCTTTCAGACATGGCTTTGAATTCGGCGGAGCGGGAGAAGTGGCCAGTGGTAATGAAAACGCCTCTTTGGGCTTTGGCCCGTGCCATCTCTGATATTAGCTCCAGAATCTCGCTGGAGTCGATGCTTGGAGCGTTGAACCGACCGAAAACGATGCTTCTCAGCCCGTAGCGGTTGGCGGATAGTTTGATGCCCGTATCGGAGTCGGTTTCTAGCAAATCAATGTCGGTGTATCCTTGAGATTGAAGGATTCTGGTGCAAAGATTCGTGTAATCGTTGTCAGCGGCTTTTTTGACTACGGACAAAGGTACACGGTTAACTGGGTCAGGGGCTTTGATTCGGCGATAGGCATTGATAATAAACTGAAATTCGTCGACGGCTTTCTGTACGGTCTTGGATGCGTATGTGTATTTGGCTTCCAAATCGTTTTCGAATTCCTCAATCCTTTCACTGATTTCCTTCTGGAACGGAGTTCTGTCTTCTGCGGCAAGGGTCCCGTCCTGCAGTCGTGCTATCATTTTTTGCAAGGTATGGGCCTTTGCCAGAATGGCCTCTGCCTGTTCCTCATCTTCGAATCGTTCAATAATACGACTGACCTCATCGACGGGCGCGATTTTCCCGGGACGGCCCAGCACTTTCTCGTAAGCTTCATCAGAAAAAATATCTTTCTCGGGACGGATTCTTTCCAGATCAAGCCTCGCTCCTTTTCTTTGCCCTATCATTAAAGCGACGATGTTGCTTTTTTCGTTCAAATCAGGGAACAAGATGACAGTATCGGCTTGAGTACGACGCTGAATGTTGGAACAGAAGTGAGCTCGCTGAATATATGGCAATTCTTTGCAGAGAACAATCCCGGGGTGTGCGAAGCTATTGTCATCGACTAGCATAACATTATCTCCCGACACAAACCATCCGTCTTCATCGGCTTTGTTGGTGACGATTATGTTCAAAACCAATTCGAAAGCAGTAAACATTCCCCTGACAATAGGGAGTGGACAATCACAGCACTCATATGTGCCGTTGATTTCCTCCTCATCCATGCATCTGGTATTGCAACGAAAAGTTTTCATCCCCATGCTCTTGATGGTAAAGATGCATCCTTCGTACGCGATTTGCTTGCCAATATGTGATTCGAGTGCCATTTTGCCGTTTCTTTACATTGATTCTTAAGGATACAAAAAATCACTTTTTGATTGTTATCTTTGTGAAAAATCACATGACATGGATAGCGAACGTATCTTTAAAGGGATTCCCCGGCCGGCATATACGCCGGATTTCATCACGGAGCTGAAGCCGGATGAGGTGTTTGTATTCGGCAGCAATCTGGCTGGGAGCCATGGGGGCGGGGCGGCGTATGTGGCGTGGCGGAAGTTCGGTGCGGTGATGGGGCAGGGCGTCGGCCTTCAGGGGCAGAGTTATGCCATCCCGACCATGCAGGGCGGTGTCGAGACCATCGAGCCGTATGTCACGGAGTTCATTGCTTTTGCGAAGGCGCATCCTGCGTTGTTCTTTTTCGTGACCCGCATCGGCTGCGGCATCGCCGGTTTCCGCGATGAGGAGATCGCTCCGCTCTTTGCCGGCGCGGTCGCGTTGGAGAATGTTTGTCTGCCGGCCAGTTTTGTGGAAAAAAGGTAGTCGATATGTCAGCACCCCTTTCATTTAGCGTTGAGGACATCTATTCCGGCCGGATGCGGATGGGGACGGTGGAGCTGTCGGACGAGGAGTGGGTACAACTGCGTGGTTTCCTGCGCGATGTGGACGGGGAGACGGGCATCTACAATGCGGACATGGAGGAGCGGCTTCCCGACATTTTCCACAGGGTGAATGATGTGGCGGAGCGGTTGATGGATGAGATGGATGCCGAGCATCCGTACGGCGAGTACCGTGTGGAGCTGGAGGATGTGCTATAGGTTCTGCAGCACGCCATCGAGGCTGTCGGTGACGGCGTCGAAGAGTTTGTACATCAATTCGGGTTCTTCCATTTTCGGGATATAGACGATGACGCGGCGGCCGCGGCCGGCGAGCCAGCCGGCTTCGGTGTGGGCGCTGCGGCCGCAGGGGAGCACCAGGACGCAGGTGTCGGCCCACTCCAGGGCTTCGAGGTCGGCTGCGAACTGGCGCTCGGCTTTCGGATGGTGAAGGCCTTCGGCGTATTGTCCGAAGGTCCAGTTCGGAGCGTTGTTATCGATATCGGTCCAGCGGAAGCCGTTGCCGCCATGGGGCGGATTGCGGAAGTCATAGACTTCGTGGCCTGCCTCTTTGAGGCGGGCGACCACTTCGGGGTAGCAGGTGTTCCTCCAACTGGAGGCGACGTAGATCCTGGCCATATCGATTGTTTTTATTTCAGATAGGCTTTCAGGATCCGTACGTCTTCGAGCGGGCGGTCGTTTTCGTCGGTGGCCACCTGCCGGATGGCGTCGACCACTTCGAGTCCGCGCACGACCTCGCCGAAGACCGTGTACTGCCCGTCGAGATGCGGCGTGCCCCCGACTGTCTTATACACCTCGCGCATTTCGGGCGTGAGTTTCACGCGGCCACCGGTGCGCTGGTCGAGCCGGATCTGTATCTTGTCGAGCCCCTCATCGTCGAAGATTTTTCCCCACACGATATAGAACTGCATGGCGGAGCTGCGCTGTTCGGGATTGACGTCATCGCCTTCCCGGGCCGCGGCCAGCACGCCCCGGCGGTGGAAGATGCCGTCGTCCAGCCGGAACTCAGCCGGGACGGTGTAGGGGCGGTCGCCTTCGCCGAGCAGGACACCCGCAGCGGCGTGTTTCGAGTCGGGGTCTCCGCCCTGAATCATGAAGTCGCGGATCACGCGATGGAACAGCAGCGAATCGTAGGCGCCTTCCATCACCAGCGTGCGGAAGTTGTCGCGGTGGAGCGGCGTCTGGTCGTAGAGCTTGAGTTCGATGGTGCCCATCGTAGTTTCCAGGACGACGTTTTTCGATTTGCAGGCGGTCAGGGCTGTCAAGCAGATCAGCATGACTGTCAATGCTTTCAGCGGGCTATTCTTAAGTGTCGGCATAGGTTGATTGGTTATGGATTGGGTGTGGGGATACGGGATTCAGGATTGTCGGCGGAGGATCCGCCGTGTCTGCAGGATGACCGACAGGAAGATGAGGGTCAGGCCGAGCCAGAAGGAGAGGCCGACCTCGTGGATTTCATCGAAGAGGATGGCGGCGATGGCGATGCTGTAGACCGGCTCGAGGTTGTAGGTGAGGTTGACCGTGAAGGCGGAGAGCTTGCGGAGCGCCTGCAGCTGGAACAGGAAAGGAACGATGGTGAACAGGGAGCCGAGCAGCAGCAACGATACGAGGTCGCGCTGCGAGGGTGCGAGCGGGGCATCGGGCATCATCATGGCGTAGAGGGGCATGCAAAGCGTAAGGAAGAGCACGCCGCCGACCAGTTCCCAGAGCAGCATCGTGGCCGTGTCTTTTCCTGTCTTTCGGGCCACGTTGATATTGAGGATGGCGAACACGGAGTAGATGGCTGCCGAAAGCAGGCCCCACGCGATGCCGACCCGGTAGCGGACGTCGAGGCTGAAGATCAGCAGCACGCCGGCAATGGAAATGAAGCTGATGAGAATTTCTTTCCAGTCGACCCTCGTGCGGTTGATGAGGGAATGAAAAAGTGCGGTAAAGAAGCAGGTGGTGGCGATGCAGGCCACGCCCACCGAGACGTTCGAGGCCTGGATGCTGGCGTAGAAGCAGGTCCAGTGCAGGGCGAGGAGGATGCCGCAGCCAGCGATGGGGAGGAGCGCCCGCCAGCGGACTCTGTGGAGCCTTCCCATGGCGGCCAGCACAAGGGTCAGCGTAACCACGCTTACCTGGATACGGTACCATACCAGCGGCAGGCCGCCCAGTGAAATGATGCGGCCGAACACGCCCGTCCATCCGGCGAGAAAAACGGCCAGGTGGAGGATGATGAGCGTACGGGTGGTGTCTTTCATTTCAGGTAAGGTAAAGGTAGGCAAACTTTTTCGAAAATCTTCCGGAAATTCGGTTTTTTTTCGCTAACTTTGTAAGGATAGTGTTCGTCATAAAATCAATCATCATATATATTGTTAATCAACACATTCAGTAGCATGAAAAACAAGCTGTTAACCATTATGCTTGCGTTCCTTGCCACCACATCGGCCCTGTTTGCGCAGGTCCGTGTGACCGGTACCGTCACCGACGATACCGGATATGGTGTCATCGGGGCAGGCGTAATGGAAAAGGGCACCCAGAACGGTGCCGTTACAGACCTGGATGGAAAGTATGCGATTACGGTGAGCCCCGGTGCCACCCTCGTGTTCTCTTCCCTCGGCTATGCAACACAGGAGATCGTCGTGGGTAACCGCCAGGTGATCGACGTCGTCCTGAAAGTGGATACCGAACTGCTCGACGAAGCTGTCGTCGTGGGCTACGGTACAATGAAACGCAGCGACCTTTCGGGCGCTTCCGTCTCGATGCGGGAGGAAGACCTGAAGGGATCGATCATCACGAACCTCGACCAGTCCCTGCAGGGACGTGCCGCCGGTGTGACGGCCGTGTCTACATCGGGTGCGCCGGGTTCCTCCTCATCCATCCGCGTGCGCGGCCAGGCGACCGTCAATGCCGGCGCCGAGCCTTTGTACGTGATCGACGGCGTGATCGTCCAGGGCGGCGGTTCTTCCGGCTGGGACTTCGGTCTCAGCGGCCTGGGCAACGGCAAGATCTCCACGATCTCTCCGCTGGCCACCATCAACCCCGCCGATATCGTCTCGATGGAAATCCTCAAGGATGCTTCCGCTACGGCCATCTACGGTGCGCAGGGCGCCAACGGCGTCGTGCT